>JABVCK010000009.1 GCA_013540605.1 Bacillota bacterium | reverse complement strand
GTTGTGGTTAACCTGCAGGGTTATCCAAGGTCTGTGGTAAAGCCGGAGGCTTTTCCAATATGCCTGTGGTAAACCTGCTCCCGGTTTTCCACCGGGCATGGCAGACCGTCAACTCCACAGCCTGCTTTTCAGTTCCACCGAAAACCGTCCAGGTTTGTACCGGCAAGAATGGATGTTGTCCTGCTCGCCACCGGTATTGCGTTCTTCAACTCACTCAGTCCCCTGTCAATTTTGTTTATGTACCCTAGTATTCCTCCTGTCGCTAGGATCCAACAGGGGATCATATCTGTGCTGCAACCCTCCTCCCGGTAAACAGTGAACGTAGTTCCTCATCAATCTCCCTTTCTTATTCCTCCCTCTGCTTGACCGCCAGCATCATGCAGTGCCTTTTCAGTTCCTCGTTATAGTCTCCCACAGGCTCGAACCCACTTATTTATCATCAGTTAATACAAATAAAAAACCTCGAGAAAGCTTGTTACTGTTCTCAGGTTTTTATCTACATTATTTCAATTCCCTTCTTAATAACATTAGCAACAACAGTAACCAGGGTATACGTCACAATCACTAGTTTACATCAATGGTCTGTATTAGTATTGAAAATAATTATCTCATCTCCATTTTTCGTCTGACCTGCGCTGTAATAAACTGATAGTATTTCGTTCTCGAAACCATCATAAAGCTTTTTAATAAAGTCACATTTGTCATAAGTTACAATCCACTTAAATTGGCAAGCAGTAATCACTTGAGATAAATATATATGATCATCCTTAGTAAAAGAATTTCGATAAAGACAAGGCCCTTTATTCACATAAGGTGGATCAAAATAAACAAAACAATTCTTATAATTCGGCAGGATATTTAGTGTGAAGTCTGTTGCATTCCAGTTATATAAATGGATATGTTCTCTATGTTCTGCAATAGTACGTGCTCTTTTTATAAGGCTCTCCCGGTTGAATCGCGCGTTAATCTTGTATTTTCCTGATTGGCTGAAGCCACCTATAACTCCGCCCTTTAGTACTCCTGATACATTGGTACGGTTGAGATAAAATGCAGATAGACCGACTTCAATTTGCGTATAGTCATTTTGGTTATTATATATAGCTTTTTGTCTTTGCCACTCTGAAATGTTTAGAGGCACATTATCTATAAAATCGCATAATTCATCGGTGTGATTAAGCAATACTTTCCAGATAGAATAGATAGCATAGTCAATATCGTTTAATACAATATCTTTAACAACACCATTTAATAATAGCTTTATAGCCAGCCCTGCCCCTCCTGCAAAGGGCTCAACATATGTGCAACCCCTCATTTCGTTAATATCTATTAATCTAGACACATAACCATATAGTTTCGTTTTCCCTCCAGGGTAACGTAATAGTGTCGAAACATTTGGCATACTGTTGAACCCCCTCACTTTCCTGTTAATTTTATCTCAATAAATAGTTAGCAATCTCCAAAAGTCCTTCACCCGGAATTGCTCTCAAAGTGTCTGGTGTGAGCATATAACTCTCCGGGGAATGAACGACAAGGTTCAATTTTTCTGTCTGAACATTAGAATTAAATACAATCTGGAAAAGTCGACGAATATTTCTATCTGGTATCCACGAAGCAATATTTGTCATGTATTGCCTGATAATAAAACTTAGATTCGGTTCCCCTCCCTGTGGATTAAGGGAATTATATTGACGCATAATATGTACCCAATGTCCCATTTTTCGTGCATGGTATTTTAAACTCTGCTCTATAAGCGCACGAATAATAAATGCTGTGCATATTGGATAGTTATTAATAAATGATGTAGAATTTGATATTTTTTTAAGCTCTACACAAACAGCAATAATGCCTTTGTTTGCATTATCGCTTGGATCTACAGCATTCCAGTCTAATGTGCTGAAAAACGGAAGATTATGTGGTCCTCCACCTTGTGATTGCTGTCTTCTTTGCTGCGATGGGCTTTCTATATCTTCTTGTAATGTTGATGAAGTTTCGGAGTTTTTGCTTTCTACATTTGTTTGCAATTCAATATTATCGTATTTATCCAATATATGCTTAATAAAAGCAACCGCACCAGTACATTTGCCTCCTTTAACATATGTACCAAAAATCGAACGAGTATCCATCTCATTATCAATAAATGCTTTTCTTGTCCATATATGTATAATTTTGTCTATATCTATATCGTTAATCTTATTAGAACGAAGTATAAAACTATCATCATAATAGAATTTTAATGTTTTTGTTGTATCGGCAAGTCTAAACATACGTAATAATTTGTCCGGCTTTATCTCTAAAAGATTAAGTTTATTTTTTTCTTCCTCTGTCCAGTCAGAGTTCAATCCCCTCAGTAAAATTTTATAATTTTGTATATACTTTCTTATAGACGATATCCGCAATCCTGTACGATCACTTATCTGAGAGATTGTCTTTCCGTCATTATAATCCTCATAACAAAATCTCATCTTTGCTATAGTTGACCATTCTCTCGCCCTTTCAATATGTCTTACAGCCAAAAACCTCTTTGCTTCTTCTCTAGACTGGATTATATCAACTTCTATAAGGCTAATATTTTCTTTTAATGCGTCGCTTGTTTCAGGAAAACGGCTCTCATAATCATGAGGGATTAATGCCCTATTTAAGAATATTTGGCAAGCACAAGTCCTCCTGTTCCCCTCTAATACTACATACTTTCCATCTTCAATACATACCACAATACGCTCACCTGGCATCAAACCATTATTATCAGCAATACTTTTAGCAAGACTTAAAACGTTTTCTTGAGTTATAAGATATTTCCTTATATCCGCTTGCTCTCCGCCTGCCTCTGGTACAATAAAACGTGGGTTTTTTGGATCTAGATATAAATCTAGTGGAGATACTGTGTCTTTGCCATACATGAATCACCACATCCTTCCTCCAATTTTGCCCAGTTGTATACCTAAAACATATATATTATAACATATTTTTACTAAAAATTACTAACTTGTCCATTTAAAATATGAGTATTAAGGCAAAACATATTATTTTGTGAATCTTGTTCTAGCAAACGCTCTGTTGAATGATGTGGTAGTATTTAAAACACAATTATATAAAAATCTTTATATAAGACCAGTTGGTCAGTAAATTAAATATTTCTATACATTATATTTCTATCCTTATCATATCGAATTTCTGTCACAATACGCACCACTTACCCTGCTCCGGTCCGCCCGTACTGAATTAACCTTATTCTTATTAAAGAACAGATATAAAATCGCCGTCGCAGCTGTGGAGTTGTGGGTAACCCTCAGGGTTATCCAAGGGCTGTGGTAAAGCCGCAGGCTTTTCCAATATGCCTGTGGTAAACCCGCTCCCGGTTTTCCACCAGGCATGGCAGACCGTCAACTCCACAGCCTGCTCTTCAGTTCCACCGGAAACCGTCCAGGTTTGTACCGGCAAGAATGGATGTCGCCCTTGCCGCTACCGGTATTGCGTTCTTCCCCGCTTTGACTCCCGCTTCCATACCCCTTTCTCCGAAGGCCGCCCCGGCCACCATGCCCAGGGCGCTGCCGAGGGCTTCTCCTCCCGTGTTCGCCCCGGTGGCCTCCCGGAGCCTCTGCATCATGCTTCCCCCTTCTCCACCGGGACGCTTCTTAACAACCTCCCTGGCCAGACCGCTCCCCGCCGCTATGGCCCGGGCACCGCCGCCGGCAACAACGCCTCCTACAGCCTGTCCCACGTCAGCCATATGCTTTGCCCCTTCCGAACCGAGGGCAAGGCCCATGGCTCCGCCGATAACCTTACCCGCCGTACCGCCCATCACCGATGCCCTGTCGCCTATATTCTTTACCCCGGAAGCGATGTGGGCCATACCCGTACTGCTGCCGGCCCCTACGTCATATGAAACGCCCCTTTCTCTTACGCCGGTGCCGTATCCGGCAGCACTGCCTCCACCGCTGCCGGGACCTCCTCCCATGCCGCTTAACCCGCTAAAGGCGGCTGCTCCCGCAGCCTTTGCAGGAGCCATGGTCTTTCCGATATTGACCAGCCCTGCAATCCCCGAAAGCCCGAGAGCAGCCAGTCCCGCCCACTTCTCCTCGTTGACTCCCATGAACTGGAGCCATTCCTGCAGCAGATTACGTATAACGTTGGCGGTGGGGATAAGGGCCACCATCCCGAATATCTGGGCCCACCACGGAGAGAAGTCCCCCGATACTCCTCCTGCCAGAAGGGTCAGGTACAACGCCAGCACAAAGGCGTGGGCCGCCTGCATAAAGGCGTTTGAAGCTATTTCTCCTATCACCACGCCTATACCTTGGTACCTGCCGCTTATGGACCAGCTCCACGCCGCTATCGGCGTCAGTATCAGCATGCTGGTCATAACGAACTTCCGTATGACGTACAGGAAGTTGAAAAACAGTATCAGCCCTGCATATCCCAGCCTGACAAATGCCGTGGCGATAATGCTCCCGGTGCTTATATCGTTTATGTCAAACCCTGCGGCCCCCACCGCTCCCAGGTCCGAGGCAATGCCGTAAAACATGCCCACAAGACGGTCGTTCAGCTGGAATATTATCCTTGCGAAATAGGGCATGAAGAGCACCACCGCAAAGGCGTACAGGTTGCTCATGGCAACCCTCATGGCCTCGCTTCTCCTGTTGGGATTCCCCCCGCTTCTCATGAACCTGTACCCGGTACCCGCCATCGATATGACCAGCATAACCCATACCGCATTCCTTACGGCATTGTACCACACCATCACCAGGTCCCATTCATCCGGCGTATATGGGGACAGGTCCCCCCTCGAGGTATCAAAGATCAGCTCGTCGTAGTCCCTGAAACCCATCGCCTCTATCGCCCTATATATCCCCTGTATGGGCAGGGCAATCATTTTCTCTATAAGGCTGCCCTCATCCTCCGGCTCCCCGCCGCCCGCAAACGCCACCGGCTGGGACATCAGGAGCAACACCACGCACACAACAGCAATCCTAACCCCTGTTCGGGTCCGTACTGATAAGCTTCTTCTCATAATCGCTCGCCACCACCTTTAACGCAGTTGCGTTCCTCCCGGCCATGAGCAGGGCCTCCCCCACACCGCAGGACAAAAGGAAATCCCTCTGCCCGGCGGAGAGGCGGAATACCTCCTGCACGTTCTCAATATCCGTCGGAGCCTGCCTCATAAGAAACACCGTAGCGGCATTGGTGAGCACCGCCCGGCCTTCCTGAGAATTTGAAAACTCTATAAAGCTCTGGGATGCAACCGTGAGAGACGCATTTCTCTTTCTTACCCGCCTCGACAGATTCTCCAAAAACTGCGCCGTATCCCGGTACTTCATGAACATCCACGCCTCGTCCACCACTATCCTTTTCTTCGCCGACGGGTTCTTCTTGACGAATTTCTCCCATATCCAGCCGGTGACCACGTACATCGCATAGGTCCTCAAAAACTCGTCCTTGATATCCGATATATCGAAGCAAACCAGCGGCGCCTCCTTAAGGTTTACATTGGACTGCCCGTCGAAAATACCCAAGGTCCCTCCCCTTAGAAAAGGCTTGAGTATGACGGCAATCCGCTCCCCGTCCTTTTTACCGGCCAGCCTCTCTGCAAAGGATGAAAGGGTGGGCATCTCCTTCTTCCTTCGCCCTATGTAGAACTCCCCGCCCCGGCCGTCGTCCTCCTCATACAGGGAGTCCGGGTCTTTGGATATTCCCCTGCATGCGTATTCCTCCTGCACCGCTTCCTCTATAACCGACATCTCCACCGCCGTAAGCCTGTCCCTGGCTACGCCTTCCACTATCATCCCCACCAGGTTCTTGACCTCGTTCACCTTCTGCAGTATGTCAACCTCAGCGCCGTCTTCCCCTTCCTCCCCCTCAAGGTCGAATGGGTTTATCACGTGCCGGCCGTCCACTTTAATCCTTACCACCGTCCCTCCCGCCTTCTCGGTCAGGAGCACATCCTCACCCTCAACATCTATCATGGCCGACTTTATACCCAAAAGCACCCCCCTCAGCACCAACAGCTTCTTGAGAAACGATTTTCCCGCCCCGGCCTGGGCGAAAATTCCCACATTCATATTGGTGAGGACCGGAGGACCTATAAAATTATCGAATATAACCGGGCTGCCCGTGAAAAGGTTGACCCCGAGCGGTATACCCTTCTTGTGGCTGAACTCCGGGCTGGCAAAGGGAAACAGGGCCACTGCCGCACCGTTGTTGAAGTTCCTGGCGCAATCGCCGTACCTGTTGTCCCCCACCGGGACCAGGGACCTGTAGGCCTGGTCCTGCCTCAGAAACGCCCTCCTGGCCCTTACAGACCTCCCGGCCAGCACCCCTTCCAGGAGCCTGGAGCTCTTCTCCAGCTCTTCCGGTGAAAGCGCCGACACCGCAACGACAAGGGTGACGTAGTACAGCCTGTCCCTGTTCATCTGTATATCCTCCCTCAGGGTTTCCAGGTCCTGCACCGCTCTCCTCAAGACCCCCAGGTCGTACATGTTTCCGCTTTCCTCGTCCAGCATGTACTGCGCCCTGTACTGGGTAATCCTACGGGTGAGCTGGTTGACCACATCCCTGGGCTCTCCGGGGAAGACGTGTACGGATATGTCTACATTCCCCAGCTGCTTAACCTCCTCCAGCCACCCAATATACAGCGACTGAGGATAGTCCGACACCGCATACATCCGGTAGTACCGCTTCCCCACCTGTACGTAATCCCGGTCCACCAGGAACCCGTCCGGGGATACGAGCTCAACCACCGACGGAACGTTTGAGAAGACCCCTCCCTCCGCCGCTTTTTCACCGGACTTCTTTCTTTTCTTCAGCGATTTCATCTTCATCCCTCCCCACCTTGCACAATTCCAGAGCCCCTTCCCTGATAAGGTCCTCCGCCCGTACGGACGTATCCTTATCAAAGAATGCGAACAGGAACCTGACCAGTTCCCGGGTATCCAGCATCCTCGCATTTACCCCGCACTTCGAAAGCCCGTCCGCCACCGCTCCGGCCCTCCTCATCAGCTCGCCCCTTGCCTTGCCGTAGTCATCCCCTTTGTCATCATACGGCACGACTACATACGCTTCGGTAATCATTATCTGCCCTGCAAAATAGGACAGGAACCTTTCCAGGTCCGCTTCATACTCCGCCAGGCTGCCTGGCAGAGCGTCCAGGTTCTTCCTCAGTTCCCTGACGGTGTCCCGCATATCCACCGGCCTGGTGTTTATCAGTATCTGGACCGGGAAGGACAGGGACATCATCAGCGAACCGAAGGATGCCTCCACCGACTCCTGCTCCTCTCCTGAAAGAAGGAGAAAGTTAAGGGGGTCCGCCGTAACGACGGACCGGTATCTTTTCCCCCTGAGATGTATCATCCCGTCCCTTATATCCTGAATATCCATGAAGTGAGCCCCATCCCTTTTAATCCCGAACATGCCTACCATCCCTTTCCTCCTCCCCTGAAGGGATACGCCTTTCTCATAACTCCGAACCTCGCCAGCATCAGTATATACCTGTCCACACCCACCTCCCTTATTCTGGTGAAGGCCATCCCGGCCCCTGCAGCAATACACAGTACCCAGGCCGCCGCGGCCCTCCCCATCCCATCCTTGTACATGGCCAGGAAGAAAGCCGCACCGGCACCCGCCCCGGTTACCAGGTATAAAAATTGTCTGAGCGAAATCCTGCCGCCGAAAACCTTCTCTTCCTTTTCAAGCTGAACAGGCACCCTGTAAAAGCGCATAAAAAAAGACCTCCTTATAAAGGATTGAGGCCCAGGATAACCCCGGCGAAAAACTTCGCTCCTATAACCACTATTCCCCCGAGGATGCTCCATCCCAGCGCTACCATGCTCTCGGTCCTTCTCTGCGGGTTGGAGGAGCTCGTAAAGAACCTGTACCCGTTGAGCGCTATGAATATGACCGCCACGACTATCCCCACATTGATTACAAAGTTCGCGATGCTCCACAGGAAACTCGACATCTCGCCGGAACCTATCACCGGAACATTGTTCATACAGTTCACCTCTCTTCGCTCTGTTATGTTATCATTCCAGTTTGCCCCAGTACCTCACCGTCTTGCCCAGCAGCCTCGCCATATTCACCTCCCTTACGCACCATTCGCACTCCTGCCACTCCCCGAACATCCACACTTCGTCGCAGTCGTTTATAAGGTTGAGACAATACCCCAGCAGCTTCTCCCTGTCTTCCGGCTCCCCGTCGTCCAGAAACCCGAACATGTGCAGTGGCGATACGGGCATAACCGTCTCATGGGTCCGGGCAATCTGGAAGCATATCCTTGAGACCTCCTCTAAATACCCCTCTCTGCCTCCCCTGCGCGGGTAGGATATGTATACCCTTTTCAACCCCTATGCCTCCTTCGGTCTGTCCAGGAATCTCACTTCTTCCGCAACTATCTCGGTTACATAGTGCCTCTGGGATGTCTCGTCCTCCCAGTTCCTCACCTGTATCCTGCCGGTAACTGCAACCAGCCTTCCCTTGCTGAGGTTCTCGGCGCATATTTCGCCCAGTTTCCTCCAGGCAACCACCGGAAGAAAATCCGCTTCCCTCTCCCCTTCGCTGTTCTTGTAGTTCCTGTCCACCGCAAGGACAAAGCTGCATACCGGAGTCTCTCCCGCCTGCTTGAGCTCCGGATCCTTCACCAGCCTGCCGACCAGTACAACGTTGTTTACCATTCTCTCACCTCCCTTCGGGGAAATATATAAAAAATGCACCGTGTACAGTGCATTTTGAACTACTTCAACAGAAGCTAATATTTAATTGTATCAAAATCCACATGCCTGTAATAAAAACTTTTCTTAGCCTCCTCATATTCTTCCTTATAAAAGTTACCGTTATGAAGTTGATTTGCAACAATTTCCATCAATCTGCCCTTAAGAGACAAGACGACAAATCATTCATTATTATATCAAACACCATAAATGTATCTATATTAACGTAATCATGCACTATCCTGTTTCTGAAACCTTTTATCCGGTTCCAGTCAACATCGCAATATGCCTGTTTTAGTTCGTCGCTGAGCTTGCCAATATTCTCACCAATATTAGCAAAAAGGTTTAGCGAAGCATTAAAGTTTAGCTGGTCATTCATTTCATAAAATTCCTCTGCAGCAGTGCAATCCTTGGAGTACAGCAGTATTTTTTCAATAGATTCCAGGATATTCAGCAGATACATAAGGTCATTTTTAATGTTTGGTAACATACACGACCTCCTTCTTGGCTCTATGAAGCACGATAGGATTGGCATACCTGGCAATAACAATGTCAATTCGCTTATTCATTAGTCTTTGAAGCTCATCCCTAAGTTCTGACAATGACTTGTAATCGACATTATCCTCTATTAAAATGTCTATGTCATTAGATTGTTCCCCTCTTGCAGTTGAACCGAATACACCGATTCTGCTTAAACTGAATCTTTCAAACAAATTGTTTTGTATCATAGTGTTCTCCAATTCAGTGATCTGACTGTTTTTTACAGGCATGCTTCATCACCACCCATAGTCTTGTTTATCGCTTCTTATATTTGTAATTATTTAACTTTATTTTATCATACTATATTACAACTTCATACCTACTTCATACCTAAATATAGTGTTATTAGTAATTGGCGCATATGATGCCTTAAAACCTTTGAAGCTCATTTATTGCATGCCTTGTCCCAAAAAGGTATAATATATATACTACGGACCAAAAGAATGGTGGCCGTAGAATCATACAACAGTTTTTTCTCCTCTATGCTTATTTTACCTACCCAAATTCCAATTACTTCTATTTTAAGGTAGAAACCACCCTGTGGGGCGAAGTGCCGTCAATGAGAGCCACATTTTTATCCGGTATAACCACTCCGTCCAGGGAATCGTTGTCCGATGAGCAATAGTGCAGCTCTACGTCATAGCCCAGCTTTATCATCTCTTCAGCTATTTTCTTCATGAAACTGGACTTGCCTACTCCCGGTCCTCCCTTGATCACAAATATCCTCCTTGCATCCTCCGGAATAATGTACCTGTAGTATGAGTAAAAGCCCTGGGAGGTGTTGCCCCCGGGAAACATCTTCCTGACCCTTCCTGCCACATCAACCATCCTTTCTCTCATATTTTTCCTCATACTATCAGTTTATTGGGAAAGGATGATTCGGTGACAGGGATTATAGGTTTATATTGACATTATTAAGTACATTTTACTTCCGAAGGTTGCTCTTGCCCGGCTACTGCTTTGCTTCTAAAAAAAAACAAAGCGCCTCGCAACCCTGCCAGAAACATCATACCCTCCGGCATCCCCCCTGAAACCCTTTGAAAATGCTGGCCTTCGCTGTTCTATTAAATTTATTTTTCATGTCGCTACCCTGTCCAATTACACGTCCAAGTCACTTGGTACACCTCTTGGATATACGGTTGGATATATAAAAGCTTCCTCATTTAGGTGTATAATTTTCTCAGACATAAAGGCATTCTCCTTTTCGGTGTTTTTGGTTATTTGTCATCTCCAATTTACACCAGGAGTTGGCTTTATGCAATTGTGCGAAAAATATTATACGTTATCAAATACTTAGAGAGTATGGGCTCCATCTCTCTGATTTTAAAAAAATTGAGAAGCAGTAGAAGAAGGAGCTATTGCAGCATTAAAAAGATAATCCAAAAACCCCAGGGAACTTAAAGATATAGATATAACCCCGGAGGATTATAAAGCCCTACAAAGGGAGCTTGAACGCAAAGAAAAGGCATTAGCTGACCTTTCGGTAGAGTACCTTACGAAACCTAGGTAACTATTGTATTTAGTTTCCATTCTTTATTATCATTAAGCACATATTCTACTTCAATTAACCGAGGCTCATAAATTTCAGCACCTACTTCTTGAGGGACTTCAAATACCGCTATGATTTTGTTATCTTTATAAAAAAACTTTTTTATTGTAATTTTATCCCATATTTCGGTAAAAACGTATTCGGCATTTGGTTTTAATAGTTGTCCATTTTCCTCTTTAAACATTAGACTATTATAAATATCTTTTGCAGCTTTCTCAGTGTATATTTCTGTAAGTAAATTTACTATCTTCTCCTTTGAGTTAATCTTTTCATCAGTAATTATAATGGTTGAAAAGTCGTTTTCATATGGTTTTGCATCCTCCCCTCCTGTACATAAATACCTATATAAATAAGCGCCTTGTTTCACTAAATGCAACATCTGTTCTTTTGATAACGCAGGATCGTTGTACAATTGTTTCATGTTACAACTAACTCCTAGAAAAATAATAATAAACACTAAAATAAAACTTTTACGTATTCTAGCCATAAATAATGCTCCTTTGTTATATGTAATAATTTGGTTATTTAAGTGTTATAACTCAGGGTTTATTGGCAATAAACCCTGAGTTATTAATTAATTCAACTTAAATTCTTCCGTACACTACAATTCGATAAATATACCAGCCTAAATCCTCAATATAATAATCTAATTTCCTTACAACACCACCGGCCGGATCATTAACTGTATAATCGTCAGGAGTAACACCATCGCCATAAACAGCTTTCACTGTGACAAAGTGAGTACCACCATTAGGTTTTACCATACCTATTATTACTGGATTGCCATCTTCTAAAGCAGCAACTGCTATGTTATAAAATTCAACAAGTGGAATTTCGGTTTGATTTGAATCTCCTCTAACTGTTAAAAGTTCAACCATTCCATGACCAGCACGGCTAGGAGCTGCCCACCAATTAAAAGGACAAGCTGCATCTCCCATTTCTTGATTTAGTACACCTGGATCGGTATTTACACCAAAGTATTTAAAAACCATTGCAGTACTAGTTAATGCACACCCTTTGGCACCAATAGTATACCCGTCTGGTAACATAATATCATTTTTCCATCTTGAATCGCCTTGATTAAATATTGGTACATATAAATAGTAATCTACAATAGCTTCAATACCAATATTTCCGAACCTATCTACATTATTATCGTTTACATATTTATCATATATACTATCGGGCAAAACATCTTGTATTACATCTTTACTTTTTAGTATTTCGTCAAATTCATTTTTATTAGAGGATGCTAATGCCGGATTAGCGCATAAAACAACCAACATAAATACCAAAAACAGCGCTTGCAGTTTTTTCAATCCTATCCCTCCCTTAATAAACTCCCTAAAAGTAAATTTTTAATAAATAACCATTACCAAACCTTTTTAATCATTCACAAATACCACTCCTCCCTCCAGCAATCTCCTTTACCTTTACAGAGACATGGGAGGGAGGTATAATAATGTTAATTCCCAGCCTGTCTCTGACAGGTAAAGGGTTGGTCCCTGCCGGTGTTAGTCTTGGCTAGAGCTTTTACACCGGCAGGGGTATTGTTTTTTCCCAATTATTGTATTCTACATCTCATCCAGCCTTTCCTTCCCGTTTTCCTGAATAGCCCATTTTGAGGGTTGAATAGCCCAATATAGGGACTCAATAGCCCAATACGGCGACTCAATGACCCAGAGGCTGTGCCCCGAGAAACGAAAAAACACCCCTCACCTGGAAGGGAAAAGCAGTTCCTTATATTCTTTGTATTTATACCTGCTCATATGTGCTTTTCTTTTATAATCATAGAACTCTATTTCGTATGACCTCCTGCTTACTTCTCTGATCCTCTTTATCTTATCGGCATTTACGATGAAGGATTTGTGGGTCCTCAGAAAGTTTGGGGGTAATATCCCTTCCAATTCGTTTAGGAACATATCTATCTCGTGAATATTGTTAATCATATGGACAAGGGTTTGTTTACCCTGTCTTTCTATAAACAGAATTTCTTCCGCCCTTAGAAAAATTATTTCATCGCCTGTTCTTATCGTTATTTTGTCAATGCCACTATCCATATCCCTATCCTGCAGTATTTTTGCCGCAAGGGTCGATATTACCTCCATCACCCTCTCGGTTTTGACGGGTTTCAGTATATAGTCGTAGGGGTGTACACTGAAGGAATCCAGCGCGTACTTTGCATAACCGGTTATAAACACAAAATACGTCCGAGGGGTTATCCCGCGTATCATCCTCGCCACGTCTATACCATTTATGCCTTCCCCCGTATCCAGTTCTATATCAAGCAGTGCAATATCCGGGAGGTGCTCCTTCGCAGCCCTTACTGCCTCACTGCCGGATGACACGTCAATAACCCTGCTTACGAGAGGGTTTTTGGCTACCAATCCTTTCAAATATTCTCTGGTATAGTATTCATCCTCAAGAATAAGTATGCTTACCATGTTAACCAACCCTTATTTTTTCAGGCTCCGGGGTATATCCGGCTCGTAAAGTATCCACATGCTGTTAGGACTTACGCCTATAGAAGCAACAAATACCAGTAGTGAAGCGGCTGTCGAAAGGAGTATTTTTACTGTCTTTTTATACATTCCCTTGCACCTCCTTTGCCTAAATTATCGAGCAGATTATCCAGGGCCTTTGCGGTACTGTACCCCCAGGGGGATATAAGGAAAAGGGCTTCAAAAGCCCCCAGCAGGGAGGCAAAAGCATGCTGCGTAAGTCTATAGCTTATTGATGCCGTACAGGCAATAACCCAGAGCATGAGCACCCACCCGGTCTTTTGCTTCTGTTTCAGCCGTATATACCTATCCGTTACCTGCTTTTTCTCGGTCCCCGCAGGCACCCACTTTGTTATGGCGTATATCCACAGCAGTGAGGTCGCTATAAGCAAGAGCGATAATATATTTGTTTTCATATCATGGACGGCAAGCTTTCCCAAAACGGCAAATACGGCAAGCCCGGTAACCAGGCACCTGGAATAGGTAGTTAGATGGACCCCTCCCCCGAAGTTGCGGAAGGCTATGTACGTTATGAGACAAACTAAGGTTGTATGGAAGGTATCCAGTATCAAAGATATCAGGAGTATTAAAACCAGCTTAAAGCCCGTCCCGAGTATTATCTGGAGCCCGTACGCAAAAACTTCTACCCTTTCTTCATCACATTGAAGCTGTTTTCCCAGCTTCTCCGCCATATTCCTGGAGACAGTCCTTATCATTTTCCATCCCGCCCCTGTCAGGTAAATATATGATGAATGTGGTTTTGTCCCGGGATATAACTTCAATATTCCCGCCGTACTCCTCCACCAGTTTCTTTACAAGGTACAGACCGTAGCCCCTTGCAGAGGACCCCTTAGTGGTAACGCCGGGATTGAATATCTTTCCTTTTAGTCTGTCGGATATGCGGGGGCCGTTGTTGTGCACGAATATTACGCAGTTGCCCTGCTCATGCTTTATCTCAAGCCCCACCCTCTTTGGCCCCTGCGTACAGGCAACGGCTTCAAAGGCATTGTCCAGGAGGTTTCCCACCACGCTGCATAGGTCCCAGGGTTTAACCGGTATGTTTTTCAAATCGCACTTTGCACAGAAGGCAAATTCCACACCCTTTAGCTCAGCACTCTTTTTTTTGCTGTTCAGGAGCGCCGTTAATGCAGGGTGGTCTACATACACCATCTCGTCACAAGGCCAGTAACTTTCGACAATACCCTCTATATATTCTATTGCCTTATCGGACTTTCCCAGGTTAAGCATTGACTGTATGGTCTGTATATGCCTTGCATGCTCATGCCTGCTTTTATGCAGCACCTCTACCAACTTTTCTATCTGTTCAAGGTGGTTTTTTATAAGGCTGACTTCGGCTGCCATGGAGACGCTTTTTTTAATCTCCGTTACAGAAAATATTGAGAAAATTCCCAGTATTATTACCAGTAGATTTAAAAAGGGTAAATACTGTTTAAGGACATTCATGTCCTCCATTGTCATTATCTGCTGGTTAACGATAACAATCAGAAGTATCTGTGCCAATATGGTATTTATTATAATAAGGCTTCTATCTTTTATCATGGTTATCAATCCCCGTATTGTTTTTTGAACTATTCAGCAAGAAATTGTGCCTGCTAACCCACTGATAAAGAAAAATCATTATCGCCGCTATTGGAATAAAGTAAAGTATGTTGAGCCACGGCTTACGGGCCAAATCATCTACAGTGTTGGATGTTACCGAAAACAAAAAACAATACCGTACTCTGGAGTACCCCCAGTATCATCCCACCGGCAGCAACGGATGCAAAGCAGTATCCCGTACTGTGCTTAAGAAGTGCTTTCACCAGAAGAGTAAGGAATAATATTATTGCTATGGTATGCAAGCCGAATACAAGGGGCATCTTCCTGACAAAATAGGTAAAAATACCGTTCATCAGAGATATTAACAAGGCCTTTTTTGTATCTACATCCGTTCCGAAAAGCTTGAAACCCAGCTTTATAACAAGGAATGTTTCGGGTACGGTTTCCAGCAGCGCAACATACCAGGGTATGGGATACAAGCACCTCACCTCGTTAGCCATATTTACCACAACAGTATTATTCTATAAATGCTTTCAATTTCCTTCTTTTATTGGTTATTATTTCTATAGCTGTGGCGTATTTGCCTATGACGTCCCGTAGCCTTCAGAATATTACATTCCTGATATGCTTTACACATTAGTAAATTCATATTTATTTCTGAGTACAGCTTCACAGATTTAGCAATTCCTGAATACTCTCTTTAAGCATCTTTTCGGCCTTATCATCAACATCTTTAATACCCGGCTCTTTTATAACCGAAGTTAATGAAACGACTGACATGTCATTCAGTTTACTTAGAATTTCCCGTATCCCCGAGGATATCTCATCTATCTTGTTGATTTTATCCGCATACCTGATATAAAAACTCAGGGCTTCCCGTATGAAATCACTCTTCTCCTTACCGCTCATGTCGGTAAGGATCTTCTCAAGTTCGTGATCGCCGTTCTTCAGCCTGAAGCCATGAACTGCAGCCATTCCACCACCTGCCTATCCGTTATATTCGAAACATATTTGTTAACACCCTGTAACCCTCATGTATACTATCATTGCCAGCCCAAAATTCACATTTTGTAAACAACCCATGTTAACATATTCAAACCAGGGAAAATCAACGGATTAAGCACAATAATTATGCACTTTGTAAACAAAACCGCAGTATTAAATGTTTACGAAATCGTAATTCATATACCTGTAACCCTGCAAACAACAGGGTTCAACCATGTTTACAAACAATGTTAACAAATTTCACTTTTACAGCCTTCAGTGGCAGTATTCACAAGGGATAGAGCTGTAAACATATTAGCTATATAGATTACGATAAAGGTATCACAAGGTAAAAATATCCATACCACAAACCATGCATTTTATTGTATTATGTTAACCATAAACATTTTATAGGATGGTGGTTAACACAATGGCAAGGATTGATAAAATATTCGAAGCTGATAACAGTAACCCTGAAATCCAAGCTGTAAAGGAGGCTATTAAGAAAACCAAGGATAAACGGATGTACCAGCGTTATATGGTTATACTTTATCACCTTAAAGGATATATCAATGTAGATATATCCAAGATGGTTGACCTATGCCAGCATACGATAGGTACTTACGTTAATAAATATAAAGAAAATGGCCTTCCCGGTCTGGCACTTGGTCATAGCCCTGGAGCTCCACGCAGGCTTTCTGATGAGCAGGAAGCAAAGCTTGTTGAAGTTATCACAACCAAAACACCGGATGAAGTCGGCTACCCAAATAAAAAGAATTGGACTGTGTTTCTAAAAGGTAAGCAGCGAATCATCCCCACATACGGCAAGCATGAGGGAGTGAAGCTTATGGGTGTACTTAATTATGAAACAGGGCATGTTTACTGCGTCGAGGAAAAGAAATATGATGCTGAAGTCTTTCTCAGGTTCCTTAAAAATGTCCTGTTACAATACCCCACAGGCAAAATCGTAATGATTTTGGATAATGCAAAGATCCATCATGCTAAACTGCTTGAGCCATTTTTACAGGAGAATAAAGACAGGCTACAGCTTGTTTTCTTGCCTCCCTATAGCCCGAAACTTAATATGATTGAAGGACTATGGGGATGGTTGAAATCAGATGTAATTAATAATGTCTTCTACTCCTCTGTAAAACAAATTCGTGAAGCTGTTAGGGGGTTCATTAATTCAATTAACAAGGTTCCGGAACAGGTCATAAACAGGTTATGCCTGCGAATGTAAAATCATTATCGTAATCTATATAGCAGCGCCTGAATTTTCAGGCATAATAAAAAACCTGTAAAATACAGGTTCATACGCCTATGACATAATATATATCTTCTGGGATGCCGTAATTGCTATTTCGCTCCCTTGATAACTCTTATCTCCACTTCCTGTTTGTCTACTTTTTCAGCCAGTGCATCAAATTTGGTCTCTAATCTATTAATCGCTTCTGTATTTTGTTTATACCCGTCAAACAAGGCATCAATTTTATCTCCTAATTTATTCTCTAATTCCACTATAGAATTTCTGTTCTTCTTCACTTCATTTTCAAGAGTATCAAACCTCTTATCCATCTCGCCAAATTTTTCATCTATAGCTTCAAACCTCTGTGAAAACTCGGAATACATTTTCTCTAACAATTTGAATGTTTTTTCTTCCATATTCTCATCTCCTTTTTATTATTTTACCAGATATTACTCATATATAGACAGCCTATTTATTTTTTTTCTTCAATTTTCTTCAATAACCTGATAACATTCTATCTTCCTTCCTCCAGCTCAGCAACCTTGAGAAAGCCCAGAGCATTGGCCATCTGGCTATCCTTCACAACCCGGATGCTGTTATATAAATCATTCATATTTTCTTTCAACTGCTTTGCCCCTCCGCCGGCCAGGAATATCGTATGGAAGAAATCCAGCTTATTTCCCCATACGATCTTAATCCTGTCCTTGATAACCCTTGCTATCTCATGTTTTACTGCATTTATCTCCTTCCTGAATACTATCTCCTTCCCCCTATAAAATATACTTTCTTGCTTTACCAAATGCATTAGTTGCGGTATATCCAACTTGCTGCCTGTCCTATCAGTAAACATTTTATCCACCGCATTATTGAGTACCGCCATGCCTATATCCAGCGTCCCGGACAAATCCTCCCTCAGCACCAGCCTCCCCTTGTTTATAACAAACACTATATAGTCGGTAGTCCTGAACCCTATATCGATGAGGCCCAGGTACGAACCCTCAACAAGGTACCCTTTAATATCATCCAGTATCGCATGGTATACCGCCCCTGCAGCCTGGAGGAACGGCGTAACCCTATTATACTTTATTAGCTTAACCCTGTCCCTGCCCTTCAGTTCCACCATCACCCTGAAATTACCCAACATTTCCCTGAATTCATCCTTCTGGTGCACGTACTGTTCCAGCGGCAGGCCCGAAACCACATGAACCGGAACGTCCTCCTCCGGGAAAAGCAGCACAGATGCAGCAGCCAGCAATGCCCTGGTGTTGGGATGGTTGATCTTATCTGCGTCAAACGCGTAGGAGGTATTCTTCCCTTCTCTTCTGGCCAGCTCCCCCACAAAAAATTCGCTTCTATCCCGCCCGTCGCTGATGGCTATATGTAAGTTCTCCAGAATATCGTCAATTCCCCCGCCGAACACGGCGCCAAGGTTGCGGTTGTATGCAGTGCCTACCAGAGACGGAAAAACAATTCGTTTCCCCGCCTCGTTAATCCCTTTCGTATAACCGTAACCCAGATCCAGGCCTATCTTGAACATGCAAGATCATCCTCCTTCATGATTGAAATAAACATCTTTACCAGTTCCGGGTCAAACTGCGAACCCGAACACCGAAATATTTCGTTAAGCGCCTTAAAAGGGCTGACGGCCTTTTTATAAGGCCTTCCGCTCACCATAGCGTCATAAGCATCCGCAACAGATATAATTCTCGAAAAAAGAGGTATATTCTCCCCCCTCAGCCCGTCCGGATACCCGCTGCCGTCCCACCTTTCGTGGTGGTGCCTTACCGCCTCTACTATCTTCTCGTGGAAACCATCCTTCCTGAGGATGTCAGCGCCGATGGCCGAATGCGCCTTTATAATTTCGTACTCATCGCTGCTGAGCCTCCCCTGCCCGAAGAGTATCCTGCTCGAAATATACCTCTTGCCGACATCGTGAAACCCCGCCGCCATCTCCAGCAGTCTCAGGTCTTCACCGACAAGCCCGTAACAGCTCCCCAGCCTCCGGCTCAGAACGGCTGCATTGTACATGTGTTTCCTGAGGTTTTCCATATCATCCCTCCTTCCAAAATTAAAAGGAGCCGGGGCTGTGATTCAACAGCAACCCCGCTCCTCAAATAGCCAGCAAACCGTTTCTATTCACTGTACACCTGGTCAATCCTGAAATCGCCTTCCGCGGACGTATACACTTCAATAAAATCCCCGTCCCAGTTTTCTTCCTCATTGAAGTTATACCCGGAACCATCCTTTATTGCTCTAAGCCTTGTATTTATTATCGTCCCCTTCGGGGTCTTCCTCTTGTCCGAATCCGCGTACCACCTCAATGACCATACGCTGCCTTCCTCATCTTCATACTCCTTCACCATGTCAAACTCTTCATCATAGCTGAACATATAATTAAAATACGAAATCCTGAGTTTTACCGTATCAGGGCCGCCTTTAACCCTTGCCTTGAACGTAATATAGTACCCGGCCTTATACTTCACCGGCACCTCCGGGCTGTCCAGGCTATCGGGAACTTGCCCTCATGAATGGGATGGTTTACCATATGGGTAATCTGAAAGTCCTCGATTCTTAAAGCCCTTACCGTGATTCCCAGTATCTCCGTGGCAGTTTTGCCGTTAGAAGTATCAGCCCTGAATATAATATCCGTATTTCCGCCCCCTGTTGCGGGCGGGATCTCCAGGTCAATCCTCCACGTCTTTACGTACCCGTCATCCTTCATAAGGGTCAGATTGTACCAGTTACCGGACACATTGACCTTAACGCTGCTGGCATATACGTTCGTATATGCTGTCAGGTTCAATACATCTCCGGCTTCATACTCTCCGCCGCCCTTCCCTCCATCAATATAAGCATCGATAGTAACGGGAGTATTAACCCTCACCGGCACATCCAGGGATGCGGTATGCCCCTGGGTGTTCGTGGCAACAAACCGCATAATGTAGTTTCCGTCCGGCAGCGTGGCCGGGATATTATACGTTTTGTCCGACCAGTACGTAGTATTCCCGTTCAAGCTGCTTACATCGGCAGGGCTATTCAGCGTTAGCAAGGTTGCAACCGGCGATCCTCCGGCAGTAAACAGCCGTGCATCAACTTTAATAACCTGGTAGTTGCAGACGGTTGCAATATCCTTTAAAACTAAATTCTCCGAAGCCGGTATGTTCGCCGGCGTGAATTCCGGCTTTTGTGATTCCACCGTAGCCATAATCGAGAACACCGAACTGGACTGCTCCGTGATCTCCACAAAAATATATTGCGGTTCGCTCCATACACTGTAACAGTCATCCACCGATATCCTGAATACATACCGGCCGTTTCCCGCCAGGGTAAATGAACTGTAGTTATAAAGAGCAGTAAAATCGGTATCGGTAAGCTTTTTATACTCAATCTTTGTGTTCACTATACCCCTGTCCGGCCGGCTTTGAGCGTCCGGGTCGTAGCTGTTATTAGTGAGAACCAGGGGAGCTCCCTTCTTGAATTTATTCTCGCCCAGCTCGTCCCGGGGATTCTGCGCGTGTATCTCTACATCTGCAACGGGCTTCCGGTGGACATACAGCAGCAGCGGGTCAACATCGAGTGACCACAGCCAGTAATTGCTGAACCGAACATCTGCCTTCGGCCTGTCCTGCACCCGTGCCGTCGTCTTGAACAGCCCTGTATGCTGGAATCTTGTTATAGGCCCTGACTGCGGTACCAGGTGATACGGCGCCAGGCCCAGGCTGTTTTCGAAATAGTTCGGATCATGCTCATAAACCCATTCCCCGGCTATAATGAGGTCGTTCTCATAATCATAGCAGTCCGATTCTATAATATATTCTTCGTTCAGCAGGAGGGCTATTTCGGATTCTTTCTCAATCTCCGCTGCAGCCCTATTCTTGATATAGTTATCCAGCTTGGCCAGGGCATCATCATAATCGGTATACTCCATAAATATACCGCCGGTGGCGTTAGCCAGTTCTTCACCTACTATACGGCTGTCATCGTCGCCAAAGAATACTACTTTTGCATTAACCTTATACAGCTCCCGGAGCAGCAATTCAAGGTGTTTTTCATCATACTTTATAAGGTCCTTCGTGAAGAAAGCCACGTACCTCGCAGCGCCCTCCCTTAGAGGGATACTCTTTATCTTCTCGATAGATTCGTAAAAAAGCCTGGATATCCTGAAGCCGTGGCTGTAATGCGTGTTGTTCATAAACACCATATACATAATGTATTTGTTGTCCGCAGACGGGACGGCCCAGTCATGCCAGCCGTAAGCTCTTATCGTATCATCCCCGCTTTCACCCGGTATCATATGTATCCCCCCACCTCCGGAAGATTCGGTAAGCAGGTAGTTATCGTCCAGCCATTCAAAGGCAATATTATACCCGGAATGGTAAACAGTGTTGCCGGCACGCAAATGAACGTAACGCTCCCCGGTAACAACATCATATATATCCGAATACTGGTTACTGCTGCTCTGTTCGTATAAAAAGAATATTCTATCGTCGTATGTAGCATTTCTGACCGGTATAACCGACGGCATATCGTTATCTACATAGACAGTAAACGTGTTTACAAGCGAACAATCTCCGGCTATATCATAAACTTTCACATAACCGTAACTTGAAGTATTCCTGGTAGTATAAGCATAACCGGTATTAGCATCATCATTGAAAAACCGTAACCTTCTGCATAGTCATCCTGTAAAACGCCTTTAATATTGCCGGCCCGGTCATATTTTTTACCGTAAAATTTATCGTAGTAGCCGCTGAAAACCGAAGCAAATGCATAATTATCAACCGTCCTGATTTCAGGGTCCTGCCATAACCTGTACGTCTTGCTCACATCTATCTTTTCGGCAAGCATATCCCTGAAAAGCCTGCTGCCCGTAGTTTTATCAAGCCCTATTATATTTGAACGGCATGAATAATCAGGATTATCCCTTTTTCCGTGCTTTTCATAGCTGTACCTGTGAACGTATACCGTGTCACCACTAACGGCAACATACCCGTCTATCCTGTCACGGAAAGTGTATGTTTTAGTACCTACCGTAAATTCTTCAACAGGATCGGTATATGTCCAATTTATATGACCGTCACTTTTCCGTATGGACGATACATATAGCTCGGCGGATACCTGCCTTTTATAGTAGAGATTACCTTCATCCTCGGTAAAGGACTGATACAGAGAAGCTGAGGTTAAAGGAACAGAATATAACTCATTACCCGATGTATCAAAAGCATGTACTCCGTTATCATCAGCGATATAGGCAACATCGCCGCTAAAAAGATGCGTTTTGTAATTTAAAGGTGTATATAGCAAAGCCCCCGTCATATTGTCAAAAAGCCTGTAACCGATACTCAATACAAAGTAATCGCTTGCGCCGTAGATATACCTTTCACTGAACCCGACATCAAACGTGCAGACTATATCCCCCGTACCGGCATCAACTCTCCGCCTGGTATAAGTTGCAATGTCGGCAATATATACATAACCGTTCTTCACATTGTAATTATATTGCTGGTTGGAATACTCGAATATCGTCCTGCCGTCCAGAAAACTCCGGCTAACCAGCGCCCTGTCGTAAGGACTTGAACTGTTCCTTATTTCGTATACCAGGGCAGTATCCGATGCACTCCTGAATTGAAACTGTACGTATCTGTGTCCTACATTATTAAATAGAGGGGTTACCGACAAAGTACCGCTGACAAAGGTATCCACTTCAATCTCCGGGTCTATGGCAGCGATATCTCCGTTCCGCATGGTTGCCTCAAAGCTGACAGTTTTATTTTCAACGGTTTGCCGGTCACTTTCGGGAACCATAAGCAGGACGTCCGCCTTCTGTACCCGGACCGGCGTAAAGGAAAATATAGGCGGTATATTAAGCACCTCAACCGTCCTGTCACCTTCAGGGATATCCAGGTTATTATCGGTCAGAAAATCGTCCGCTGTAACATAGGCGGGTATGTATTCATCCCTCCAGTTTTCCTCCACGTCCAGCCTGAACAGATATTTTCCTACATCGTCCCTGCCGGCCGTTTCAAATATAGGTGAAGGGTTATTCCCGGATGAAAACATTATCCAGGCTTCGTCTGAAAAACTGCCGTCATTGTCTGTATCGTATTTATAGTACCAGGTGCGACTCGAGATATAGTCGCCCTCCTGAACCTGAGTATCACAAACAGGAAGAATAATGGCCTTAGTACCGTTTTCCGGGTCCCTGATAGCCTGAGGTTTTACCATCACGTTTACAACCGGTGGAGTATCCGGCTCAATATGAATAGTCTTACTTGCGTCATCCGTATCCCCGCCCCGGGTACGGACAGCGAGGTCTACCCGAAATTCACAGGCCTTGTTGGACTGCAGCCAGATTACTCCCGGTGTACCGGAATCGACTACGCGGTACTCCAGCCCTGCCGGTGGATCAACCGGCGTGATGGTCCAGCTGTCCCCGGTGTGATCTATAGGGTCGTCAGGGTTTTCTACACTCTGCAGCGCGGAAAGAATAACCTTCCGGTTCGCCCGCAGCCGGCCGGATACTTCTATGTCTGCCTCTGGAACCGGGAGGACCTCCACCCTCCGGCTGCTGCTCACCCCGGCACCGCGGTCGTCCTCAACCTCCTGGGTGACGGTATACTCACCGGCAACAAAGAACCGCACAATACCGTCCCCATCATCCTCAATGTCAAAGTCGTATTCCGGGCAGTCAGTGTCGTAGTCTATATCCACTATCTCACCGTCGGGGTCACCGGACCGGTCCCGGATCCATGCTTCATGGCCTACGTAAACGGGAGTCTCAATATCAAACCCGGACACCGGTGGCTGATTCGGCGAGTTGTTTATAACGCTTATGCTCCTCTGGTACCAGTCGGATACCTGGCCTATATTATTCTCCACTTTCAACCGTACCAGCCTTTCTCCTTCGGTGTCAAAACTGTGTGTGAAAGTCCCATGTCCCCAGGACAAAGAGCTCCAGGAGCCTCCCCCGTCGGCGGATACCTCCCAGGCCCAGCCGGTTATATTAGTACCCTCCGGCGTCCTGCTGTCCTCCACCACCGTAAAGGTTTCGTTTACCCCCACCTCTGCCGGTGCGGTGAAGTATGCCTGCGGTCCTGCTATATCTTCATACTCAACCGTTACATTGGCCGAATAGTCGTACTGCTTTGATTGAAACTTGTACTCGATAACCGGAATAAACTCCCACCGGTCGAGTCTCATAGTAATTTTAAAATCGTAGTTTGGCGTAGAAGGGTCATAGTATATCTTAACAGCGTTCCAGTAGGGATTACCTTGAACATTTGTATTTCCCAATTTTTTAGTACCGTTAATGCTATCAAGCTTATATACTATATCCCATCCGGCCCCTCCCCATTTCAGAGGGTCATCGTTTATGAGGGTTTTATTGTATGTATTGTTCTTTATCTTTGACTGCTGTATGTTCGTTACTGTCTTGTACCAGTAGTGAGGGATATACCTGCCGTTTTCAGCCTTAAACCTTATAATACTGCTGCTGCCGTCGGGGTGGGATATCTCCCAGGAAGATTTAGGGGAAGTACCCTGACCATCGAAATATATATCTATTATTTCAGTAACATACTTGTTTATCGGCACTTCTATGTATGCGGCATCATTGGTACAGTCGGTAATTACAGTACCCTCATAGGTGGCAGTAGCCCCGCCGGTAAGGGTATAGCTGCTGCCACCCGAAAATCTGATTCTGAAGCTGTAGTCGTCCAGTATTTCTGCCATTGCGCTGCCCTGGCTGACGCTGTTTACGGTTACTTTCTTAATCTTCCACGACGTCTTGACAGCTTCGCTGTAGGCACAGCCGTCACCTTCGTACCTGACGCCGGCCACCGTGAAGCTCTCCGTGGGCCCCGCAGCCCTGGCAATATTAAGCTGTCCGATATTTAGCCCTGAAAAAAGAATTACAACGGCCAGCATGACCGCTGTAATTTTATTTCTTGATTGCATTATGACCACCTCAATTAATCCTTCCACCATTTTTCAGGAAGGGGTATAAAGCAGTTCATATATTCGCCATCATCATACGTCTTTGTATCTGCCTGGAATATTGCCGACGTTACTTCTTCGGCCATAAACTGGAATACCATCTTGCCGGTGTAGCTTTCACCGGGTTCAAGGGTGGTAGGGCCTAACTCTTCTGCAGGATTTATATAATCTACACCATCAGGTGAAATTGTATAAACCTTTCCCGGCTCTCCGATATATGTCTTTACCCCGAAAGTTGCCCATATCCAGAATATGGGCCGGAAGTCCCTCGTCTCTTTTGTTATGTTAGTCACCCGAAATTCCAGCATAAGGTATTTTGCTCTGATGTTATAACCGTAGTCATAACCTATATCAATCACGTTCCCGTTTTCGTCTTTATCCCCATCGTGCCAGAGCTTGCCGTCAAGTATCTCTATCATAAAGGGTTTGTCTATTACTTTCAAATCACTTCCGTACCGTTTCCCGTCATCACCCAGGGGGCTTTCGACTATATTATCAAGGTCTATCCCGTCACCGCTGCCGGTATTATTATCATCACCGCTATTACTGGCATTGCTGTTGCCCCCTCCATTGTCCTCCAGCCAGTCGAGCATGCGGACGATCATCGCTACAGCCTGGGCCCTGGTAGCCTCGCCGTCGTGCCTGAATGTATTATCGGGATACCCCTTTATAACCCCTTCTTTTGTGGCCACTGCAACGTAGCCTGCTAATTTACCGGGTATACTTCCCTTATCCGAAAACCCCATATCACTGTCGTCCATATCCAAGGCCGAAGATTTCAAATCCATCCCAAGGGCCACCATCTTGGCCATTTCACCCCTGGTAATAATTGCGTCAGGCTGAAACCTGTTGTTGTAAGACTTGTTTTGCGTTTCAAACTTAATTTATTAGCACCTTCGATGGTTCTACAATATATCGGGTCAAAAAACATAAGATTAATAAAATTGCCAAGAAAAAAATCATTTGGATTGTGTTTTGAAAGAATGGAATCAAATCTTTTAGCAACATCCGCAATCAGACAACCATGTTTACCAGCTATTTCTCTTATTATTTCATTTAACACAAACCTTTTCTTATTAAATTCAGATTCTAGATTTTCTCCGATGCAACTTAGAGTAGTAATGATTATTTTACTACCAGCTAGCTGAGACAGTTTATCTAATGTTGTTTCTAATAATTCCGAGAACTCTGTAGGCTCCACTGTAGGAATACTTCCTCTTTTAACGAGATGTTTTCCCAACATTTTATGAAAAATACCCATGTCTTTCAATGCTGGAATAATGATATCATTATGCCCAGCCTCCAGCACTACAATATCATAACTGTTAAGTTCAATTTCTTTCAGAAGTCTTCCTGCTATTCCATATAATGTATCTCCGCCAAGCCCCTTATTTATCAACTCATAGTCCTTGAAATCTTTTTTAAGAAGATCTACGAAGTTAATGCCAGAAATACCCTCTGTAATACTATCACCTATGAACAATACTTTTTTTATTCCTAAACTCATCTTGTCTCATCTCCTGCAACACATATTGTCTATATTTCAAATTTTCTGCGACCTAAAGTCGCTCTGATACTGAATAACTGAATAGTACTATTGCTCCAAAAGAAATTTAAAAAATTGTTACAAATATTTAAAATTCTACATTTGTTTATATTTTCCTTCAATATATCCAAAAAATAGCATCTTTCTGTAAGCTTGCATGTTTTGGGAGGCTTTTATCTATGTATTCTTAAAAAGTCTACTTTTATGCTAAAAGAAAAGAGACAGGAGACCATGTTCCCATCCTCTTGTCTCTGTTGTATTAATTTTATAATAAATCAAACAAAAGTTATTGACATATGCCCAAAATAATTGTATCATAAAAAGTGAAAACAATGGGCATATGCCCATAATAGACAGTTGTGCTGAAGCATGAGGCCATGTTGAAAGCTATTGTGAAAGCAGTGGTAATCATACCAGGATTTGACCGAACCGGTCCTGATGGATTGGGAGGTTCACTGAAGGGAGGTGAAACTATGCCGAGAGGAAACCGAATGGGTCCTGCAGGCCTAGGACCAATGACAGGTAGAGGTATGGGATATTGTGCCGGCTTTAACATACCCGGGTTTGCAAACAGAGCAGGAGGATTTATCATGGGAGGCTTCGGTCGCGGAAGGGGCTTCAGGAATATGTATTATATGACCGGGCTGCCTGCCTGGGCCAGATACGGAGGATTTACTGCACCCGACACAATTTCTTTGGATGAAAAAACACTGCTGGATAGCCGGCAAAAAGTTCTTGAGGAAGAACTGAACTTAATTCGCAAGCAGCTAAAGAAATTGGAAGAGCAGAACAAGGAAGAGGACTAAAGCGGAAAGATAAGAAGCGGATCGGAAAATCCGCTTCTTATCTTTCTAAATCTCATTGCCATATCCGGTCAAAATGATAATATAGTGATTGAAAGGAATATAACAAAGGAAGTGATGCTTATGCCAAGACCGAGAAAATGGAGAAAGGTGGAGTTTATACCCCACATAAGAGAGTTTATACCCTGCGGAAGTACCGAGGAGTTAATGTTTTAAAAATAGAAGAACTGGAAGCCCTAAGATTAAAAGACCTGGAAGAACTTGACCAGGAACAGTGCGCGGAAAAGATGGGGATTTCCCGCCAAACATTTCAGCGCATATTAAATTCGGAGATTTTCTTCTTTTTATTTATAAAAAATTTGTCCACCCCCTAACAATATTTGCTATACCTGTCGATAATTATAACAAAAGTATAATCTAAAACCGAACATCTTTGCCACCCGGCATTTATAAATACAAAAAAGGGGGTTAAATTATGACTAAACTGATAGGCCTTGATGTTGGTTACGGGTTTGTTAAGGTCACCGACGGAAGAATTGGCTACTCCTTCCCCAGCGTTGTGGGAGAGGGGCACAACAAACCAACCTTTAATGTTAAGTCGGCCGAACTATCAGTCATTGATGATTTAAAAATCGGAATTGGTAACGACCTCTATTTCGTAGGGAAGTCCGCAATCAGGCACTCAAAATTTGCGCACCGGGATCTTTCCTATACCAGGGCGGTAAGCGATGACCTGGAAATCCTGTTTTTCAGCGCTTTGAGCCCTTTTTGCTCCAACCCAATCAACAAGTTCAGGGTTGTGACCGGGCTGCCGGTTGAAAGAATGCACCTGGCAGATGATCTTGCAAAGAGGGTTAAGGGTGAGAAAATGATATCCCTATATACTGACGGGAAAATCCAGGAGGTTAAAATCGACATCGATGATGTTGAGGTTGTTCCCCAACCCCTTGGGACATACTGGTCAGTGTATCTCAACGGCCTGGGACAGATTGCAGAACCGCTTGAGGGACATACGGGCATAGTTGATGTCGGTTTCAGGACAACTGACCTGGCAGCCGTCGAAGATTCGGAATACATACCGGAGAAGAGCAAAACCGTACCCATCGGATTGGTTACAGCGTACAGCGATATAGCGAACTATCTTGCCACCACCTACGGGCTGGAAAAGGAAAGCTATGATTTGGACAGCATAGTGATAAAAAGAAAAATAAACGTTGCCGGTGAAACCATCGATATCTCCGGTATTATTAACAAAGCCTTTGAAAAACTCGCGGTAAATACTCTTGTAATCATCAACTCCAACTGGAAAACCACCGATTTTGACAGTTTGATTTTAAGCGGCGGCGGAGGGCAGGCCATAAGTTCATACATGCTGCCGCAGCTCTCCCAGGCTAAGCTGACTGCTGAACCGATAACGGCAAACTGTCGCGGCTACTTGGCGTGGGCGAACAGGCATTGGGGAGCTATGGGGGATTAATATACCTGTTTTAAGCAATGCATGTTTCCACTATGAAGATAAAGGTGATGACTGTAGAATGCTATCCAACCAAAGAGCCAATCATGAACAATCGGCAAAACAGGGAACTGTTATAGTAAGAGGGAAAATTAACGGGTCTATTCTCCATGCAAAAAAAGTTATAATAACTGATTCGGGATACTTTAAAGGCGACATTGTTTCTGATTTGGTTGAGGTTTATGGGGTTTTACGTGGAAACATAGAAAGCAGCAGCATAGAAGTATTCCCTTCGGGGCGGCTGTACTGCGAAAACATTTCCTATGGCGATATTACAATGCATGATGGAGGGGTCATCGTACATGAAGGGAATCGTGAAACTAGCAGCTTTAACCGGGTTGTGGCCGCAGATGTGTCAAAACCGATTATTGAAATAGAAGGCGCAGAAAACACCGAGACTAAGCAAACAGTTGATACAAAGCCGACCTTCTACAGCAGCATTTAGGGTGAAGACATTAACAGAGTTCATATTCCAGGCATGCGGAATATGAACTCTTATTTTTTCCGTATATGCTCTCCATTCCTGTCACAAACATTGAAAGCCATGTCAGCACCCCTTTCCCGTACGGTGCTATTCTATCACATATCTTCCCTGATGCCAACGCATACCTTGTTAGTCTCCTTTCCTTGAACGGTAATCCTCTATTGCCGCGTTAAGCGCCGCTACCCCAAGCAAAGAACAGTGAACTTTTTCTTCAGGAAGGCCTCCCAAAGCGTCTACAATGTCCTCCTCGGTAATTCTCAATGCCTGTTCAACCGTTTTCCCCTTTGCCAGTATCGTAGTCATGCTGCTGGTTGCTATAGCTGAACAGCACCCGTACACCTGAAATTTGATATCACTAATCCTTTCTTCTTCATCCACTTTCAAAAAAATGACCAGATAATCCCCGCAGTCACTCGTTCCTGCCTCACCGATGCCGTCCGCATCCTCGATTATCCCCCAGTTTTCCGGATTGCTGAACAGTTTCATTACCTCTTCCGAATACATTTGCTTGCCCCCTGTCAACTATATTGGCATATGCTATTTTAATTATATACGTTATATTGAATCAGTCAACAGGAGTTATAGTGCTATTCTAATTCCACGTTTAAAGCGTTTAAATCGGCCTCACTAATGCCCAACTCCTGCATGGCTTTTTCAGCCGGAGTCGATAAATTTATCAATATATTTATTGTAGTAAGTGTATGTGGCGGTTACAATGCTGCCGTCTTTTACCTGGTAGAGATGACCTGCTTTTTCGCATATCTTTGTGGTTATGTTGCCTTTGGGGTCGGTGGTACTCACTGCTACATGGCCTGCGGGCAATCCGGTAGTGATGTCAAAAAGGGACAAGGGACCTGTCCCCTTGTCCCGTGCTCAAAACATAAGGCAGGTCCATGACGGACCTGCCTTATGTTTATACCCCATATATGATTACCCCATACAGCTCATATTCTGCATACGTTTGCCATGTGGCTTACCACCGGCGAATTCACTTTCTCTCTGACAAGGCTCACCGCCTCAAAAATCCTATCCATGGCTACTCCCGTTTCCACTCCCATTGAATGAAACATATTAATCATATCCTCTGTGGCAATGTTGCCTGCCGCTCCGGGCGCAAAGGGACATCCTCCAAGACCTCCCACCGCCGATTCGAAATACCTGATGCCTTCGGTAACAGCCACATAAGTGTTTGCCAGCCCCATGCCGCGGGTATCGTGCAGATGCACACCGAGCAATTCCACGTCTACCTGTTCCTTTACCTTGCCTATTATAGATTTTACCTGAACCGGGTTGGCAATGCCTATGGTGTCGGCGAGCACCACTTTGCCCACTCCCAGTTCAAGTCCCCGTTTTGCCATGTCTATTACCCTCTCCACCGGCACCTCTTCGCCAAAGGGGCATCCAAAGGTGGTGGCAATAGCAAGCCTGATCCTGGTATCCGCCTTTATGGCGCAAATCTCTTCCAGTTCGGCGAAGGACTGCTCTATGGTCCTGTTGATGTTCTTCATGTTGTGGCTTTCGCTTGCGGAGACCACATAGGTTATCCAGTCCAGCCCAGCCTCAAAGGCTTTTACAGCGCCGACCTTGTTCGGCACCAGTGCTATAAGCTCCACGTCTTTGCCCTCGGCATAGCCCTTGACCGCATCCACAACGTCTCCGGCGTCGGCCATCTGGGGTACCCACTTGGGGTGTACATATGACGTTATCTCTATAAACTTTACGCCAGCGTCGATTACTTTTTTGATGATCTCTATCTTGTCTTCCGTTCTGATAAAATCCTTCACAATCTGGAAACCGTCCCTCGGGCATACCTCAACAACATCAACCCTGTCCGGCAAGTTCATTTTCATACCCTCTTTTCCTATATTATTGCCCGTTCTTTAAGTTGTTCAAGTTTCTCCTTGCTGTATCCCAACCAGCCGCAGTAGATTTCTTCATTATGCTGTCCGAGCAGCGGGGCAGGAGTCCTTATTTCCGGTTTCGTATCGTAGAGCTTGATATGGCATCCTGTCAGGGTTGTGTCTCCGGCTTTGGGGTGCTTGACCTTCACGAACATTTCCCTTGCCTCTGCGATATGGGGGTCCTTGACCACCTGGTCAACCCCATATATCGGGGCTGCAGGCACCCCCGCGTTGAGAAGCATGTCAACCAGCTCTTCCACGGTCTTGTCCTTTGTCCACTCCTCTATTATCTGTTTCATCTCCACATGCCTTTCTTTCCTCTTCGGTATGGTATTGAATCTTTCATCGTAAGCGAGTTCGGGGGTTCCCATCACCTTGCAGAGGTCCTGGTACAGCTTCTCATTCCCCGCCCCGATAACTAGGCTGCCATCCTTTGCCTTGAATGAGTCGTAGGGATATACGGTTTCATACCTGTTCCCAATACGCTCGGGTATTCTGCCCTCCGCCAGGTAGATCTGCGTAATGATCTCCATGCTGGCTACGACGGAATCCACTAATGCCACATCCACCTTCTGCCCTTTGCCGGTAGCATCCTTGCTCTTCAGGGCTGCCAGTATGCCCACGGCCACCGAAAGCCCTCCGAGAACATCGCCCATGGCGGTTCCCGTACGGGTTGGCTCTCCGCCCGGCCAGCCGGTGGTGCTCATCAGGCCGCCCATTGCCTGGCCGATAATGTCGTAGCCGGGTCTTTTCATATAGGGCCCGTAATGTCCGAAACCGGATACGGCCGCGTATACTATCCCCTCATTGACTTCCTTCAGTTTATCGTATCCAAGCCCCAGCTTCTCCATGGTACCGGGCCTGTAGTTTTCCACTACAACGTCTGATTTCTTTACCATTTCCAGAAATATTTCTTTCCCCTCGGGGCTCTTTAGATCCAATGTAACTCCCTTTTTGTTCCTGTTCAGGTTCATGTAATATGCGCTCTCACCGTTTATAAACGGGCCGAAGGCTCTGCTGTCGTCCCCCCTGCCGGGCACCTCTATCTTGATTACCTCGGCGCCCATATCCGCCAGCATCATGGCTGCAAAGGGACCGGCCAGCACCCTTGTCAAGTCAAGAACCCTTACTCCTTCCAACGCGCCTACTCTTTTTTCGCTCATTTTGATGTCCCTCCCCTATACTTCTTTAGCAATCCTCTGCCTGGTATACGGAATAATGCCTCCCGCAGCCACAATTCTTTTCATCTCATCGGAGATCGGCTTGAAATTGAAGAACTCAGAACTTCCTTCTTTGATGATCTCTCCCTTTTCCAGGTCCACGGATATCGCATCTCCCTGGAAAATCCTGTCCAGGGTTGCCTTAGAAACCTCCAAGGCATACAAGCCCCTGTTTATGCAGTTTCTATAGAATATCCTGGCAAAGCTCTCCGCAAGCACCACCTTGACGCCACACCCCATTATTGCCAGCACAGCCTGCTCCCTCGAGCTGCCGCATCCGAAGTTGGAACCGCCTACGATTATATCCCCTTTCCGGACTTCCTTCGCAAAGGTTGCCGACACGTCTTCCATGCAGTGCTCGGCCAATGCGGCAGGGTCGGTAGTAACCAGATACCTCGCAGGGATTATTACATCAGTGTCGATATTATCCCCAAACTTGAATACCTTCCCGGTCAGCACCATGACTACACCTCCCTCGGGTCTGATATCCGCCCGCTCAATGCGGTTGCCGCAGCCACCGCAGGCGATGCAAGGTATACCATGCCCTCGTTGCTGCCCATTCTACCCCTGAAATTCCTGTTGGTCGTGGACAGGCATACTTCGCCCCCAGCAATCACGCCAAAGTGTCCGCCGAAGCAAGCCCCGCATGAGGGTGTGTTGAACGCGGCCCCGGCCTCTACAAAAATTTCGGCCAGCCCTTCCCTCACCGCCTGAAGGTAAACCTCCTGGCTGGCGGGGGTCACAATCAGCCGTACATCAGGGTGTACCGTCCTGCCCTTCAAAAACCTTGCTGCCGTCCTCAGATCGGATATCCTTCCGTTTGTACAGGAGCCGATGTATACCTGGTTTACCTTTATCCCCTTGACCTCCGAAACCGGACTTACATTGTCCGGGCTGTGGGGACAGGCGACCTGCGGCTCCATACCGGTACAGTCAATCTCAATAATGTTTTCGTATGCCGCATCCGCATCGCTCCGGATAATGTCATAGGGCTTTTTACATACCCGCTCAAGGTAGCCAAGGGTCTTATCGTCGGGTTCGATTATGGCGTTTTTCGCTCCACCCTCGACTCCCATGTTGCAGATCGTAAACCTGTCGTCCATTTCAAGCCGGCTGATTATTTCTCCGGAGAATTCCAGGGTCTTATACCTCGCCCCGTCGGCCCCGATCTGGCCAAGCAGCCTCAGAATCAAATCCTTCCCCATAATCAGTTCGGGTAATTCACCAGTAAAATTCACCTTTATCGTAGGTGGAACCCTGAACCACAGTTTCCCGAGGGTCAGCGCCACCGCTATATCGGTACTCCCAAGGCCGGTGGAAAACGCCCCCAGCGCCCCGTAGGTCGTGGTGTGCGAATCGCTTCCGACAATCACTTCTCCCGGCGCCGCAAACCCCATATCCGGTATTATGGTGTGGCAAACGCCACCCCTGCCCACCTCGATCATATGGTCAATACCAAACTTTTTGCAGTTCTCCCTTATATCCCTGGCCTGGCTGGCGGACTTGATGTTAGGCGCCGGTGCAAAGTGGTCTAGCACTACAACGACCTTCTCCCTGTCAAAAACCCTCTTGGCGCCTATTTCCTCCATTATCTCGAAGGATAAGGGCATCATGACGTCGGTACCCATAACCAGGTCGATCTCAGCCTCTATGATTTCGCCCACCTCAACGTTTTTCTTGCCGGCAGCCTTGGCCAGTATCTTCTCTGTAACCGTATTCCCCATTCATGTCCCCCCCTTTTTGGAAAAATGGACATTATTCATTATTCATAAATTATATTACCCGCAGAGGGAGAAAAGCCTCCCCCTCCACCCTTAATTAAAGGGGACACTCCGTCTAGCAGTTGCCAGTTACCAGTTGTCAGTTATCAGTTGCTAGCACCTAGTACCTAGTACCTCGAAAGAATGTCCCCAAATTTTGCTTCTAGGCATTCAGGCTGATAATCTCTTCAGCCTTTTTCTCCTCATCCTTAGAACTGGGTACTGCCAAGCTTATCAGTATGCAAATCGCCATGTTAATTGCAAGGCCTATAACCCCGCCGTGAACACCATGGAATGTTTTTACGCCTGCGAAGGTCATACCCGAAGCAACTACGGCACCGATAATCATGCCAAGGAGCACGCCGTTCTTGTTCAGTTTCTTCCAATATAGTCCCAGCAGGAATGCCGGAGCAACCTGAATAAGTATCTCAAACTTAAGCACGAAGATCTCATAAAGGGTTGCCGGCGGTTTCCAGGCGATTATGAGCAGGAGCAGCACAATGCATATACCCACAATCTTGCCCCATAAAACCTTGTCCTTCTCGCTTGCGCCCGGCTTAACGAATCTGCCGTAGATGTCATTGGAAATCAGGGACGATAATGCCAGGATAACCGAGTCCGTAGTGGACATTATGGCCCCGATGATACCGGTATAAAGTATCATCATCATCCAGTAGTTCAGCGCCGACTTGGAAGCGATGACATTTGCAACCATGCCTATAAGCTTCTCTGATTGCGCTTTATCCAATCCCGGGAATGCCTTGATACCGATTATACCGATAATAAACACCATCCCCGATGTGATAAAGGGCATCCATGCCATCCTGCTCAGGGATTTCTTAAGCACCTTCTCACTCTTGGCAGCGTATATCCTCTGGATAGCATGGGGATAGACAGCCGCTCCAACACCTACCAGGATATATATGCTGATCCAGTTGATGCTCGTCTCCAATGCCGGTACGCCAATCTTCTTGGGCGCTTCATTAACTATGAACTGCGCCGCTTCGCCTAAGCTCCCGAAGTACCTGAGCGACAGGAACATAAGGCTTACTACCCCTATCATCAGGGCTATACCGTTTATGGTATCCGCAATGGCAACGGCCTTCATTCCGCCCAGCCATTCGTATATGAACATGATTATAACGAGAAATATTACCCCGTAAAAATACGGAATAAAACCGGCTGTAAGCCCTGAAATCGCATGGCCCATCGCTACCAGCTGCTCAAGAAGATAGTTGCTGAGCCCATATGCCATAAGAATGGTTCCTAAAAGGGTTACCGCCTTTGATTCAAACCGCTTCTGCAGCCAGTCGGAGGGTGTTACAAAGTTGTGCTTTTTAGCCAGTACGTGCAGCCTCGGTGCAAAAAGGAGATAACCAACTATGACCATTATGAAGAACGGTATTGATTGGAAGTATGCATACCCGGTCCTATAGGCGGCCGGCGCATAGCCTACAACCGTATTACCGCTGTACTGCGTGGCGTAAAGGGTGAAGAACAGCAGCATGGCTCCCAATCCCCCACCGCCAATGTAGAAGCTTTTCAGGCTGTCTTTTCTGGTTTGTCTTGCGGAAAGGTAAATACATGTAGCCATTATGAAAACGGCATAAAGAACAAGTACTACAAGACCGTGCCAACCGATGAATTTAACTTCGCTCATTTATCCTGCCCCCCTTCTTCATCCTGTTCCACAAGGGACTCCATATCCCAGTAGTTGTTGATTACATAGGTCATGAATACAGCCAGGACGATTGTCGACACCACTGAAATAAATGCCCAGTATGGGAAGCCCAGTATTATCGGGTAAATGGTTCCCTGCGGCAGGTACCATGGTACTCCGGCAAGGGTTATGATTGCCAGTACCACCCATATCCACTTAAATCGGATCGGTTCTCTAAAGCTTTTATCCATCTTTTTCTCTCCTTTCTTTTTCGGTATTCGTATTTTGTTCTATGTCTATTATTAGCAATACTCATGCCAACAATGATGCCTTTCACAGGTCGCAGGGATTGGATATTAGTTCGTAGTTGGTAGTTCGTAGTTCGTAGTTCGTAGTTGACAGATCACAGGTGCTAGGTGCTAGCCACTGATCACTGACCACTGACCATGTTTCATTTATTGTTTCATTTGATGTTTCATTTGATGTTTCACTGAAACGTTCCATGAGCTATTTGATACACTTGCCGGAAAGGAATCAAAAAAGGCACCATCAGGTGCCGATTTCATATCTTTTCATTTTCCGCCACAATGTTGCCCTGCTGATACCAAGCCTTTCAGCGGCTTCTGTCCTGTTCCAGCCGCATTCCACCAGGGCGTTGTATACTTCGCTTTTCTCATCCCTCTTATGCTCTGTGCCGTTTTTTTGAGGCATGGGGTTGAAGCCCAATACTTCCTTGATTATGGCAGCACAGTTTCCCGTTTTCAGTATTCCCCTCTCGATTATTACCGCAAGCCTTTCTATTACGTTCTCAAGCTCTCTTATGTTGCCGTACCATGGATACTCTCTCAGGTTAACAAGGATATTTCTCCACAGTTCCTGGTTCTTTGAATAGGTCCTGGTGAATTTTTTCCTCAGGAAGTGTGTCCCGATTTCTATGATGTCTTCCTTCCTGTCCCTCAGGGGAGGCAAACTCAGTTTTAAAACATTTATCCTGTAAAACAGGTCTTCTCTGAACCTGCCTTCCTTCAATTCCACCTCAAGGCTCTTGTTTGTAGCGGCAATTACCCTGACATCAATGGGAATAATCTTGTCGCTCCCCAGCCTGCGGATCTCTTTTTCCTGCAGCACCCTTAACAGCTGGGCCTGAAGGCTGAGGGGCATCTCTGCGATCTCATCAAGGAATATTGTTCCTCCGTGGGCAGCTTCGAACAGGCCCATTTTCCCTCCCTTTCTCGCCCCGGTAAAGGCCCCTTCCTCATAGCCGAAGAGTTCGGACTCAAGGAGGTCCTTGGGCAGGACAGCACAGTTAAGCGCGACAAAGGGCTTGCCCCTCCTCTCGCTGTAGTTATGCATGCTTTGGGCAAACAGCTCCTTGCCGGTTCCGGTCTCCCCCTGTATCAGGACGGTGGAAGGAGTTCTAGCATAGCTCTTGGCTATCTCGATTGCCTGCTTTACAGCGAAGCTATTGCCGACAATATCTGAAAAGCTGTATTTGGCAACAAGGCCCTTATCGTACAGCCTTCTTCTTATTTCGTACTCGTTTTCCTGTATCTTTTTCACGTCTTCAAAGGTTGCGACTGCACCCCTGACTTTGCCGTTTATACATATCGGCACCCTGTTGGTATAAATCATCCTGTTATTTATTTCCCTCAACTGGTCCAGTTCTGCCAAGCCGGTATCCAGCACGCTTGTCAGTCTGCTGTCGGGGAGAACCTCCATTACATCCCTGCCTAATGCTTCTTCTGCAGGTATGCCCAGCAGGCGTTCGGCAATAGGGTTAAATGCCTTAACTATGCAGTTTTCATCTATCGCTATTATTCCGCTGTATGAAAAGTTGAGTATTGCTTTATAGTTTTCCATCTGGATTTTGTAGTTCTCCGCCTTCCTGATCTCTTCTTCCTTTGCCTGCAGCAGCTTCTTCGCAGTGTTTATCGCATTTATTATAGAAGAGCGGGAACTATCAATAACTATATATTGTATCCCCATTTCCCGTGCAATCTTCCCCGTGACTATGCCTCCGATACCAAGCTCGATGTTGTCCCCGGCGGCATCCTCTACAGCTCTTCCCGCATCATCCAGGTCGATAAAAGTATACTGCTTCATATCAATACCCATTAGCTTTCCAACGGCATCCAGGTCCTCCAGGGGTTTTTCGTAGCTGAATATTCCCACCCTGCCCTTCACATTCTTTGCACATTCAAAGGCCTCAAGATAGTCGGAAAGATTGCTGGAAATATCCACAACGGCGCAGCCCAGCCTCTTTTCGATATATTTTGCATTTCCGCCCCTGCTTATGAATACCCTTGTCCCCTCTTTCAAAAGGCTTTCGCATAGAACAACGGCTTCGTCAAGGGTAGCCGTATATACATCAATATTCTCCTGCATCTCTTCTATGATCGCTTTTATCTTTTCTGCGAGATTTTTGTGGGTGGATATTACCGAAATGCTGTTTGCCATAAGAAACACCCCATTTAAGTTTTAGATGTAATTTATTCGCCCAATACGCCCAAATCCCTTCTTTTTACCCCTGAACTACCAACTACGAACTACGAACTGAGCTATGCTCTCCCCATCAACCGGTACGTTATCCTTTTCCCTTCCTCAACCGCAGGCTGGTTGTACGCATCAACCCCAAGGAGCTCGCCCATGTACGCCGTCATCATCATATACAGAAATATGAGCTGTCCTATTGAATGCTCGGACAGGTCGGGCAGTTCTATCCTATAGTTCAACCGGTTTCTATTGGTAAGGACGGTTTCTGTAGCCTCAAACTCCGAATGCAGCAGTTTTTCAAGGTTATTGCCGGCAAGGTAGCCTATCCCCCTGTCAAGGTTTTCCGAAGCCGGTATCTCCAGATCTCCGTGCCGTTTTGCTATTTTTATCAGTGTGAATATCTTGTCATTGGGGCCGTCCAGGAACAGCTGCAGGAGCGAGTGCTGGTCCCTTACCCCGATTGCCCTCAGGGGCGTCTGACCAACCGGCGTTCGCCCACCAGCGTCTGTTTTCACTTTTCCCAGGCTTTCCGCCCAAAGCTGGCAGTACCAGTCGCCGAAATCGCCCAGCCTATCTGAGTACGGCATGACAACGGAAATCGTTTTGCCCTTCCTGTACGCGTAGTACTGTAAAACAGCCCCCAGAAGCGCCGGGTTTGCAAAGGGATTGTCATCCCTGCAGGCGCTTTCCATGAACGCAGCCCCATCCAACAACCCGTCAATGTCCACGCCGGAAACGGCAGCGGACAAAAGCCCGACCGGCGACAGGACCGAGTACCTGCCTCCTACGTTTTCCGGAATATGCAAGGCCTGATAACCTTCCTTTTCGGCTATTTTAATCAGGCTGCCCTTTCCCCTGTCGGTGGTTGCTATTATGTGCTCCTTCAGGCGTTCTTTGCCTACCGCCCTCTCCAGCATATTTCTTATTATCAGGTAGTTCGCCATCGTCTCCGATGTTGATCCTGATTTTGTTATCACGTTGAATACCGTTTTGCCGAGGTCCAGTATATCCATTATACCTCTGACCATATCCGGGTCAACCGTGTCAAGCACGAATATTCTTGGGTTTCCATTCCTGGCATCACCGGGAAGCAGATTATAGTACGGGTGGTTCAGGGAATTATGAATCAGCTTATTGCCAAGGGCAGAGCCGCCGATGCCTACCACCACGAAGTTTTCGAACCTTTGCCGGATGCTTTCCGATATTTCTTTAATCTCTTTCCTTACGTTTTCCTGGAAAGGCAGCCGGTAAAAACCCAGCTCCTCCCTTTGTATCTTCTGCTTTAACCCTTCCACAGATTTATCGATCTCTCCCGATAGGGAGTGTATGCTATCAACCAGATTGCCTTCAACTTCCAGCATCTTTGAATAGTCGATCTTAAGCGGAACTATCATTCACAATACCTCCAATTGATTCATTAGCCTTTGCTCCATCACCTTTTGTTTTTGTTCTGCATCCTCTTTTCCCGCTCCCTTAGCTGCAAAGTAAAATTTAATCTTCGGTTCGGTTCCGGATGGCCTTACACATAGCCATGATTCATCCAGGAGCTTGTAATACAAAACGTCGGATTTGGGAAGCCCGGTTCCCGTATGGATTCCCTCCTGCAGGCGGAATATTTTCCCTGACAAGTAATCCCTGAATTCTACAATTTTGTTGTCGAATATACTGTTCATTTCATCCGTGCTGCTTCTGAGATGCTGCATTATGGCTTTGATCTTTCTTAAACCCTCTTCGCCCTCCAGTTTCACTGATTTCGTCCTTTCGCAGTAATACCCGTATCTCCCGTATATGCTCTCCAGTACATCAATCAACGTCATATTCTTCAGTTTGTAGTATAACGCCATCTCGCACAGCAGCAGCGTGGCGATGACCCCATCCTTATCCCGGACAAAGCTGCCTGCCAGGTATCCGTTGCTTTCCTCATAGCCCAGTACGAAGGTTTTACTGCCATTCCTGGAGTACTCCTCAATTTTCTCGCCGATATATTTGAAACCTGTAAGGGTATCAACTGTTTGTACGCCGTAACTCCCGGCGATTGCCCTGCCGATTTCGCTCGTCACTATGGTTTTGATTATTACATCATTGGGGGAGGATAATCCAAGCCTTTCCCTCTGGGAAAGCACGTATTCCACAAGGAGAGCGCCGATTTGGTTGCCGGTCAGCACCCGGTAATCCCCTTCCCTATCCCTTACGGCCACCCCCACGCGGTCGCAATCGGGGTCTGTCCCGATGACAATATCCGCTCCCGTCGTCATGGCATACTCTATCCCCATCTGCAGGGCTTCCCTTTCCTCCGGATTTGGAGTCCTGACCGTGGAAAAGCAGGGGTCCTGCACAGCCTGTTCCTCCACAGTTTTTACCCTATTGTACCCGGCCGTCGCCAGAACCGTACCCATCAGTACACTACCCGTGCCATGAAGGGGTGTATAGACAATTTCCACGTTATGGCCGTTCTTCTTTATCATCTCACCGTTCAGCGAAAGGGCTGTCACCCTGCTGATATATTCTCCGTCAACTTCCGGACCTATATACTCGAGCAGACCCTTGCACATCGCTGTCTGGCGGTCTGCTGCCTTCACCCGGGAAAAATCCGTAATTCTGTCAATCATTGCAGTAATGTCCTTTGCCCTGGCCGGGGTAATCTGTCCCCCATCCTCCCAGTACACCTTATAACCGTTATATTCCGGGGGGTTGTGGCTTGCCGTTATCATAACCCCCGCCGCTGCGTTCAGGTGTCTCACTGCAAAGGACAGTTCAGGGGTCGGGCGTATTCCCTCAAACAGATACGCCTTAATGCCGTTACCAGCCATTACCAGGGCAGTCTCCAGGGCAAATTCCTCTGAATTCCGCCTGGTATCGTACGCTATAACTATCCCACGTTTCTTGTATTCCTGTCCGAAGGTCGAAATATAGTCGGCAAGGCCCTGGGTAGCCCTCCCTACCGTATAGCGGTTCATCCTGTTGGTGCCGGCTCCTACTATGCCCCTCAGGCCCGCCGTTCCAAACTCCAGGTACGTGCAAAAGCGGTCTCTGACCTCTTCACAGTTGTCTTTAATTCCTAGCAGTTCGTCCTTTGTATGCTCATCAATGATGCTGCTTTTTAGCCAGGCATCCAGTTCCAATTCATGTCTCATCCAATCACCTCAAACCCGGCCGCAGACAGCTCACCTGTCACCAAGGGTAATCTCGACCAAATGCCTCGCCTTATCGTCAGTCAGTTCGATATACCCTCTTTGTTCCAGCTTGCCGTCCACCCGTACTGTTTTTACTCCCCTGCTCACTCTATAGGGGTTTTGCACCGATATGTGGTATATTGTGTCCATATACCTGTATTCAATGTTAAATCCATTCCACTCCTTAGGTATGCACGGGTCAATGAACAACTTTGTTCCATTTTTGTTGAAACCCAATATGTGTTCCAGTCCGACCCTATGCATCCACCCGGCGGCTCCTGTGTACCATGTCCATCCTCCCCTGCCCTGATGGGGGTTAACGGTGTACACATCGGCAGCAACGACATAGGGTTCAACCTTGTAAGCAGCGCATTCAATAGGGGTCCTGGCGTGGTTCACAGGATTTATCATATTGAAAAGGCTCCACGCTTTATCACCCTCACCCATCATCGCAAAGGCATTTATAACCCAGGTAGCCGCGTGGGTGTACTGCCCGCCGTTTTCCCGGACCCCGGGAACATATCCCTTGATATACCCCGGTTCCAGTTTGCACTGGTCAAAGGGAGGCGTAAATAAGAGTATCAGCCCCTCATCCCTTTTTACCAGGTACTGCTCCACCGCCTTCATCGCTTCACCGGTTCTATCCCTGCTTCCCTGCCTGGACATTACCGCCCATGACTGGGCAATTGAATCTATGGTGCATTCGGTGTTCTCTGAAGAGCCGAGCGGCGTACCGTCATCAAAGTATGCCCTCCTGTACCACCCTCCATCCCAGCCGTTTTCCTCTATGGCGGCTGCAACCCTTTGCGCCGTTTCGGTATATCTTTGAGCTCTATCCTCATCATTCATATACTTGCATATGGGCGCAAACCTGATCAGCGTGTCGCATAAGAACCATCCCAGCCATATGCTCTCGCCGCGCCCCTTGTTCCCCACCGTATTCATACCGTCATTCCAGTCGCCCGAACCCATGAGAGGGATACCGTGCTCACCAAATCGCAGTGATCTTTCAATAGCCCTTATACAGTGTTCATACACAGTGCCCTTTTCCTTTGATATCTTTGGAACGCTGTACCTTTCATCCTCGTCTTCCCTGAGGGGTTCTCCCTCCAGAAAACCTGTTTCTTCTACCAGTATACCATAATCACCTGTTTTTTGAACATAATCTGCCGCTGCATAGGGAAGCCACAACAGGTCATCGGAAAACCTGGTCCGGACTCCTTTGTCGTCCGCACCCGGATGCCACCAGTGCTGGACGTCCCCTTCAACAAACTGGTGTTCACAGTGAAGCAGAATTTGTTTTCTGGCCATGTGGGGTACGACGTTGGCAGAATTCATAGCATCCTGAAGCTGGTCCCTGAAGCCAAATGCTCCACCGGACTGGTAGAAGGCCGACCGTGCCCACAACCTGCAGCTTATTGTCTGGTACAACAGCCAGTAGTTCATCATCAGGTTCATCGACCTGTCCGGTGTGCCGACCTTTATGGTTCCCAATACACTGTCCCAGAACTGTGTTACCCTTTCCAGAGCAGCCTTGCAGGCATCCAACCTCTTATATCTGTCAACTATTCTGTAAAGGTCCTCCGTATTCTTTTCCTGCCCAAACATCAGCACAATTTCCTTCTCTTCTCCCGCATCAATTTCCATGACCGACTGCAAGGCGATACATGGGTCGTATCCGGCACCGACCCTGTTTGAAAGTCCTTCTCTTTTGAGGGCTTCCGGATTTTTCAGATCCCCCCGGGCGCCTATGAACTCTTCCCTGTCCCCTGTATAGCCGGCGATATTAAAGGAAGCATCGGCAAAGGCTATCCTGCCGGGAAATTCAGAATTAAAGGGGTTGGTGATAAGCATAGTACTGCCGTTATACCCCACTTCTGTCACCAGATGCTGCTGTGTTTTTTCCTCCGACACCCCAAGAACCGGCCTTATATAATAAGTTACGCTGATTTTCCTTTTTGCATTACCATTATTCTTAAGCTTTAAAAGGGACAGCTTGACGGAGTCTTCCAGCGGTACAAACACGGATAGCCTTTGCTCTATTCCATGGCTGTCGTGGACAAACTGTGTATACCCTAGCCCATGTTCAATCGTATATGCTTCCTCCCCTCTTATGGGAAGGGGTGTTACCGTCCATATATCCCCGTTCTCTTCGTCCCGCAGATATATAACCTCCCCCGGGGTATCCGAGACAGGATCGTTAGACCACGGCGTCAGCTTATTCTCCCTGCTGTTCTCGCTCCATACCAGGCCGGAACCGCTTTCAGAAACATGAAAGCCAAACCTGTCGTTTGAAACGACGTTTATCCACGGAGCAGGCGTATTATTAAAGCCCTTGAGCCTTATTACATATTTCCTTCCATCATCGCTGAAGCCCCCGTAACCATTGAAGTATTCAAGGTCTAAGGGTGCAGCTTTGCTGATGTATTCTATCTGGTACCTGTCAAAGCTTTTAACCTTCGGCAGCTCATCCATCTCCAGCGGCTTCATCTGATAATCTATAGGACCGCATCCACCCCTAAGGACTATACGCGCTGCGCTGTAAAAAAGTATCCTGTCCTCCTTGGGCATCACGTTTGCATTTCTTATAAAAACCCCGCCGGGATGGTCAAGCCAGTGTCTCCCGGGGCTTGTAAGGACGGTCTCATTTAACAGTTCCTGCAGCGGCTGCAAATAACTGCTCTCGTCCTCATTAAGAATGACAAGGTCTACCTTTAGCCCCTTTGTCCTCCAGTACTCGTGGGCTCTCAAACAATCCCTTACAAGGTCTATATCCTCTTCCTTATCCACCGCAACCAATACTATCGGCACATCGCCGGAAATGCCGTACGGCCATAAGCCCGGCTGTCCTTTTTTGTTTTGCTTCAGAATGCTCTGCATCTTTCTCCTGGTTGGGCTGTTGAATATAACATAGGGTATCATATTTTGGTAGGTCTTTATCTCCGATGCCCTCATATTTAAATACGATGCCTCAACCTGGCTTCTTGTATAAGCCAGCTCAAAGGCCCTTGTAACCGATGGGGCGGAGCTGTATTTTCTTGCTATGTCCACCGCCTCTTCCCTGCTTCCTGCCATGCCTGATACAAAGCTCACCCTCGCTGAGCTCCCCGGTTCTATCCTAACCCTTCTTCTAAGGCTCATTATCGGGTCAAGGACTATTCCGGTTGTATTGGACAAGGGCTGCGTAAGGGCGGCAGGATTCGATATATCCCTTCCCCGTCCGATAAAGTTTCCCCTATTTGTTTCGTACTGGAGATTTCCGCTCACTTCCCCTTCACATAATACCTTGTGAACAGCCCACACTTCGTCTTTCCCGTGCTCCCTGGGCCTCCTTGACGCTATAAGGGCGTCATACTGTTCTATTAGCTCGGTTCTTACAAACAGGTTATTAAAAGCCGGGTGCGCTATGTCAGAGTCGATATGGGCCATCACGATTTCAAAATAGCTTGTAAGCTCTATTGTTATCGTATTTTTCCCATGGTTGGTCAGGGTGACTCTCCTGATTTCCGCATTATCCTCTGTGGCAACAGACAGCTCACAGTGGGTTTCAACGTTGTCATCCGTCCTGTAAAACTCGGCCTTATCCTGGGTAAATATTGCCATGTAGCCGTCCGGCTGCTGCCTTAACGGTTCATAGGTGGCGGACCAGGTATGGTTTGAATTGAGATTCCTTAACAATATGAATTCTCCGTATCTGCCGGCAGCCATATCCCTTCTCCATCTTGTAAGAAATACGTCTTCTACTTTACTGTAACCGCTGCCGCCGTTGGTTATCAGTACCGAGAACCGTCCGTTGGAAATGAAATGGCAGCTGGGCAAACCGGTACCCGGGACGCCGAATATCCTCACAACCTTATTGTCTTCCTTCTCTTCCCTTTCCAGGGGTTCTATCCTTTCCTTATACTCTTTGGTTATGATGGCCCGCGCAGGCACTCTTTCCTGCAGCAGGGTTTCCGCGGCCCTGATAACCGGGTCCGAATGGAACCTCCTTTGAATCGAATTATCATTCAAATAATTATTCAGCACAATAAAACTCATGCCCTGGTGATGGGCCATGAAGCTTTGCACTATACCCTTTTTTTCACCCGGAGGAAGCCTGCTCGGAGTATAGTCCACCGCTTCGTAAAACCCATAGTCGCCTTCCAGCCCCTCGTCTTTCAGCAGCTTCAGGTTCTCAACGGCATCGCCGGGATTTACGGTAAGGGCCAGCAAGGTTGAGTATGGAGAAACCACCATATCGTTGGCCAGCCCTCTCTTCAGCCCGAAATCCGGGACCCCGAAGGCTTTGTACTGGTAGTTCAGCAGCATATCAAAGGCATAATACCCTGACTCCGACGTGCCCCAGGGCACTTTCCGTTTTTGTCCGTATGCCTTCTGAGCGGATAAAACCGCAGCATAGGTCTCATCCAGGAGGGTATTGCCGTAATTCTTCATCACCAGCAGGGGCATGAAGTATTCGAACATGGTGCCCCCCCAGGATACCAGCCCCTTCTTCCGGTTAATCACGGCAAGCGCCCTCCCCATCTTGAACCAGTGTTTTTTGGGCACCTCCTTCCTGGCTATGGCAATATAGCTTATAAGCCGTGCCTCGGAAGCCAGCAGGTCATAGTATGAGTTGACCAGCTTTTCCTCTTCCACGTTGTATCCGATTGAAAACAGGTGCCTTGTCCTGTCATATAAAGGAGTGAACTCCGTCTCGTCAACTATTTTCTGTATCCTTTCCACAAGCTTGATAACCTGCGATATGGTTTCCTCTACATTGGCCTTCACCCGGCAAACATCATTCCTTAACCCGGCGATGTCGTCCTTCAGCCCGGCGTCTTCCCACGGCAGTCCGGCAGCGCTGTCTATGGCTTCGGCCATATCGCCGTAAATCCCTCTCAGCTGTGCAAGGGAGTTGTTTGTTTCGATAGATTCTATTTTCCCGTATAGGTATTTAAATACCTCATCACCGCTGTCCGCAAAGACCTCTATCAGTTTTACGCTGTTGTTTCCAAGAAAGAATTTCTTTGTTTCATCGGTAAAGGCTGCAATGTTATCCTTCAGCTTTTTGGACCATCCGTTATTGCCATAGCCGTATCCTGAAAGAGTGTTCAGCAGTTCCTTCCATTCACTTAAGTTTAGGCTGTCCTTCGCGTTGAAAGCCTCAATAACCGTTGAGACCGTCCTATCCCTATTATCCGTCAGGGCTTCAGTGTCCTCCAGCCCCCGGACCAGCTCCTTAGCCGCTATAGGCCTGTCCAGGTATTCAAGCAGCCCCTGCTTTAGGGCAATCAGATAACCTACAAGATTGCCGCTGTCCACCGTTGAAACGAAAAAGGGCCTCAATACCTCAAGATTCCTGGTATCATACCAGTTGTAAAGATGTCCCTTCCAGGTCTCCATACTTTCGATGGAGGATATTGTCCTATCCACCCTCAAAATCATGTCGGAGGTTGAAATATAGCCGAAATCCCTTGCCGACAGTATAGATAAAAGCAGGAACCCAATATTGGTAGGGGATGTTCTGTGGGCAATGCCGTTTGGAGGGTTCACCTGAAGGTTATCGGGCGGAAGGTAATTGTTTTCGGCATCGGCAAAATCCTCATAGTATGCCCAGGTTTTGCGGGCGATTCTTCTCAGGGTGCCGATTTCCTCATAGGACAGTTGTATGTCTTCCCTGCCGGCGTCGACCGCCATACCGGTCCGATACGCTGCAAGGGGAGATAAACCCCAGATTACAATAAAAAATACTGCAACGGCAGCATTCTGAGGTTTGATGATCCAAACCGGCAGTATGGCTATAAAGGAGATTATGAGGGCATTCCTCATCTTCCTGGCATAACTGCCTAAATCATTCCCAGAATTTCTTTCGGTTTCTGCCGCCGTCACCCATTCCAGAAGGTTTTCCCCCGATACATAAACCCTGTACAGCGTTCTAAGGATAGCATCCGCCATCATATAGGATTGGTGGGGGAGAAGCATCAATGTCAGCAGCATGTGATAAAAGGCGTTCTTTGTTTCGGCAGATAAAAGCGCGGGCAGCGTGCGGATCAGCTGAAAGCCCAGTACAAACAGCGCGATCCCAAGCCATAAAAACGGTGTCCCCGGTAAAACAGTAATCCCTGCGACTATAAGGATAAACAGGGATACGGGCACCAGGCTCCTTCGCATGTTATCGAAGATCTTCCATTTTGACAGCCTGCCCAGGGGATTCGCTTTCATTCTTCCTTCACGGTCTTTCACCCTTGGCATCAGCCACCTGATCAACTGCCAGTCGCCCCTGACCCACCGGTGAAGCCTCATGATATATGAGTAATAGCTGGCGGGATAGCCGTCGATCAGCTCAATATCGGAGACGAGGGCGGTCCTCATGTAGCTCCCTTCCAGAAGGTCGTGGCTGAGTATGGCATCATCGGGAAAGGCATCCTTCATCAACAGGTCAAACGCTTCCAGGTCGTATATGCCCTTGCCCGTGAATATACCCTCGCCGAACATGTCCTGGTACACATCCGAAACCGCAGCGGAATAGGGGTCTATTCCCCCCTGTCCGGCAAAAATCCTTGTAAACAGAGTCTTGTTTGCGCTCTCCACGTCTATGCCTATTCTTGGTTGTATGATACCGTATCCGTCCACAACTATGCCCTTATCTATATCATAGGAAGCGCTGTTCAGGGGGTGCGCGATTGTCCCTATAAGCGCCTTCGCAGTGTCCATGGGTATATTGGTGTCCGCATCCAGGGTTATTACATACCTGATGCCCTTTAAAGCGGCAGGATCGCTTGAAACGAAGGAATAGGACGTATCCCTTGCGCCCCGAAGCATTGCGTTAAGCTCAATGAGAGCGCCTCTTTTCCTTTCCCAGCCCATCCATTTATTCTGCCCTTTGCTGAACTGCCTGTGCCTGTGGAAAAAGAAAAAACGTTCCTTATCCCCGGGGTATTTTCTGTTGAGCCGCTTTACTCCTTCAATGGCTGTTTCAACTATCAGGCCGTCGCCCGGCATTTCTTTTCTGTCGGCATCCTTAAAATCACCGGCTATGGCGAAATACAGATTATCTTCCCTGTTGGCCAGGTAATATACCTCGAGCTGCTCCAGAAGCTCCTCCACCCTCCTGGGTGACGTCAGCAGGGTAGGAATCACCACAAGGGTCGCATATTCTTCCGGAATGCCCTTATCAAACTCAAGCTTGGGCAAGAAACCCGGGACTATCCTGCGTGAAACCGCCAGGTTTACTATCAATACCGAGATTTCGCTGGCGGGAACAAGCACAGCCAGGCCGGAGAATAAGCATAACAGCGGGTTTTTCCCGCCGGTTATTCTGAATACGTACGCCAAAACCGCAGAGACAATTACGATTGTTATTAAGAATACCGGGCCGAGGTATGTATACAGGCTATAGTTGTGAAACCTGCTGCCGGATTTATTCGAACCCAGATACCTAAAGAAGTCACCTCTCCCGGGTCCTGCGAGGTAGTAGCCCACATGTCCCGCTTTCGGATTATTTTCGCCTGAGAGTTTTTTCGACGCGCATTCAACAGCTTTTCTTGCCACAGAGGTTTGTGAAACGCCCAACCTTTTGCCGATAAGCTCAACCTGCTTCCGGTAGTAGTTCCTCGATTCAAAATCCATTTTTTGATACATCCGGACCGGATCTTCCCTTAGGATTTCATCAGCCGCGCACAGGGATTCAAAAATCTCGTTCCAATCCAGTACGGAGACAATATTGAGGCTGGTAATGGAGTTCCCGATGGAAATCTTCTTGGCAGCCTGCTGATGATGCTCTTGCTCCACGACAGCGCCGATAGACCTGTCATTTTCCGCCAGCAAACTATCTATGCAAGCCGTCAGCTCTCCTGTCTCCAGGCCTTCTTTCCTCAGCTTTTTGAGCAAATGTTCAACGAAGGACGGCGTCAAAACGCCCCCCCTGTCCAGGTAATCATTTAGTGCCTCTTTCAGGTTTTCCCTATTTTCATTAAGCAGCTTTTCAGCTTCTTCCCACTCCTCCTGGGTTTTTTGTACCCTTTCACATATCCTTCGAATATTCTCGATAAGCGCAAGCCTTATCATTAAAGAAAGGGACCAGACCTCGGCAATAAGAAGCTTTTTATGGGTTTGGTATGCCTTTACAAAGCCCAGCAGGAGTTTTTCGTCAAGCCTTCCGTCGGTGTGGGATATTAGTTCAAGGGCGATTGCATACACCCTTGGATAGCCCTTTAGTATCCCTTTGTCCAGAACCATCAGTTCCAGATGATTCGCCCTTGCCAGGCTCTGTCTTACCTCTTTGACCTGTTCTTCGATTTTGTAGAAGTTGTCCAGAAGCCATTCGGATGCCGGAGACAATTCCTTGCCTCTCCTTGCATATTCGTTGACAGACCTGTATACCGAACTGATAACGTCAAAATTTTTGTTCAACCTTCTGAGCAAAATCCTTGGCGAAATCTCTTTCTTTGCTGTTGAGTGTTCCAAGGCAAGCTGCCTGGCGTGCTTTTCAAGCTGCTCAGGCTGGAGCAGGATGTCCTCAACGGGCGGGGCTTCTTTCCCGGAAATATTTTTATAACTTACGTACGCAATTCCCAACAAGACAGCAAATATCAGAAAAAACAAAATACCCATATTGTCATTCCTTCCTCATTGTCTTGGTAGATGATGCTAAGCCAGGCGTTCGTTATCCATTGTTCTTTATCAGGTTTTTTATCTTTTCTACAAAGAACACCGACAGCTCCTGGGCAAATTCTTCTGTCTGAGCTTCCGTATAAACGTTAAATACGGGGCGTTCGGAATCAGGCAGCATTATGGCCCAACCCCTTTCGTCGCTTATCTTAACTCCTTCAAACATCTCTATATTATCGTCCCTGTTTGCCGATACTATCTCCCTGATAATCCTGCCCTTATCCTTCCAGTCACACTTTATTTCTTTCTTCAAGTAATAGAAATCAGGCAGTTCATTTACCATTCGGCTCAGCGTTGTTTTTGCTCCCGACAGGAAATCCAGTATTATACCGGTGCCCCAAATCGCGTCAAAATTCAATATGTACTGCAGATACGAAGAGCGATCGGTACTGCTTTGTCTGAGCATTTTATCCATTATGCTTGAGGGTGCTGATTTGGTCCGAATAACCTTACTCCCGAAACCTTCTGCCATTTTCTCTATGATTTGCGGCGCAATGTAGGGAACAATGAGCGTATCTCCCTCTCCCATCTTAAGCAGCATGAGACAAATCAGGGCTATGTACTTTTCGCCTTCAATAACCCTGCCTCTTTCATCAATCAGTATGAGATTTTCCCCATTTTCCCCCATAATTATTCCCATTTCGGCACCGCTTGCAGTAACCTGCCTCACCATGTAATCAAGAAACTCCCCGGCCGTTGAGTACCTATTTAATGAGTAGTCGCTTTCAACCCTGCAGCCTATGCTCTCAAGATAATGTGATGCCATACCAATGACGTCCGTTGATCTTGAACTCAGAACCACCCGTGGGCTTCTGCTCCTGATTTCAGGCTTGTTTTTCAGCATAGCAGCCCCATCTTTGAAATAGAGCGATATAAAATTCTTAATCCGTATGATGCTCTTGACCCTGTCCGAGTTGCATCTTTCAAAATCATCACGGTTGAACAGGTTCTCTATCTTTCTTTCTGTATTCCTGTCTATGTTTGCTCCGTATTGGTTGGAAAACTCTATGTGCACCCTGTTGGCATCATAATGGTCCGCCCTCACGTGAATACTCCCATCCGCCCTGTAGTAAGTTACAGCAAAGCGGTTTACGGGCATTATTGCATTTTCTATGTCGATAACCCCTATACCGGTCGACTGTATACCGCATATAAGGGAATTCTTGACAAGTTCTGCCCCCGCACTGAAATCACTGCTGACAACTACCGTTGCATCATCCTTCATGATGGTTGCAAAGGCTGACCCGAGACGGGAAGCAAATTCAGGCGTGATATCTATGTTTATATCTCCGGTCACATCTCTGAAACCGAAGAGCGTCTTTGTTCCCTTGGTTCCCCAGACCAGGTTTTGTACAAGTACAGTCCCCTCTTCCACCTTTTTTTCAGGCCATATCTTGATGCCCGGTTTAACCGTAACTCTGTCGGAAATAGTGCTTCCACTTCCGACAACCGAGTCTTCAAAGAGGTTGACATTGTTCTTTATACCGGCGCCGCTGCAGATAACCGCACCCCTGAGCTGACAGTTTTTCCCCAGTCTTACATTTTTCCAAAGAATACTTTTTTTGATACTGGTATTTTTTTCAATCTCGCAGTTTTCCCCGATTACAGTAAAGGCGTTTATGCTGCCCGGACCTTTTATCACACTGTTTTTTCCTATATACGCCGGTGCTTCTATCCTGACGTCCCCGGCTATATTTGCCCCATCCTCTATCCATATGCCGTTTCCGGTCTGAGCACATTCGATTTCCAGCTTGATCTTGCCCGCCAGGAGGTCATACTGGGCCTGCTTATACGAGTTCAGGTCTCCTATATCGCTCCAGTAGTCTTCGGTAACATACCCGTACATGGGAACTCCATCCTCCAGCAGTTTGGGAAAAAGGTCCTTGCTGAAATCAAAATTGTCGCCTGCATTGTAATACTCCAGTATATCCGGTTCCAGTATATATATCCCCGTATTTATCGTATCGCTGAACACTTCTCCCCAGCTTGGCTTTTCCAGGAACCGGATTATCCTGCTTTGCTCATCGGTAATAATCACACCGTACTCCAGGGGGATTGATTCTTTTTTCAGAACAAGGGTTGCTTTTGAAGCCTTATCCTTATGGAACCGGACAGCGCCGGATATGTCGATGTCCGTTAACGCATCGCCGCTGACAACAACAAATGTGCTGTCCAGATACTTATCAGCGTTCTTCACGCTGCCCCCCGTACCAAGGGGCACCTCTTCAATAAAATAGTTCAGCCTTACGCCCCAGTCTTTACCGTCTCCGAAATAATCAGTTATAACTGCCGGCAGGTATGCCAGCGTAACCGCAATATCCTTTATATCATGTTTCCGGAGAAGCTTAATCGCATATTCCATAACAGGCTTATTGAGAATCGGAACCATAGGCTTCGGGACTTCGCAGGTCAGCGGTCTCAGCCTGGTTCCTTCTCCTCCCGCCATTATTACAGCTTTAATAACAATCACTCCTTCATCCAGTTGGCTGATTTAATGAAAGGGGACACACCTCCCTTTTGAAGTTTAACTCCGGGGTAGGAGGAATGTCCCCGATGTATTCCTTTCTGTGGAATGTCCCCAAATATATGGCTCTTGGGTAGTGTTAATATTGTAAAATATATGGATATTGTTTGAAGAATGGGAAGTTAATATTCATTTACAGTGCCATTTGTCATTAATGGTAGGCTGACTGCAGATTGGAATAATTAATAAGGCTTGTGCAAATAACTATTGGTGTAGTTCGTAGTTGGTAGTTCGTAGTTGACAGATCACAGTTCACAGATCACAGGTGCTAGATACTAGATCACAGGTCGCAGATCGCAGTTCGCAGGCGTCAGGGTTAGCCTTATAGGCCTTTTCCCTTAATCTCACCCTATGCACTGGCAACTGAGAACAGGCATCTGATAGCTGATCACTAGCCACTGGTCACTGACCACTGATGAAAAGGAGGGTTTAAGGTGAAGATAAGCGGTAGAAACAAGCTGAGAGGAAAGGTGCTGAGCATAGTTCCGGGGGATGTGACTGCGGAAGTGGAAATCGATATCGGAAACGGCAACAGGGTCGCGGGTGTGATCACCAAAACCTCGCTGGTTGATATGGGTCTGAAAGAGGGAGATGAAATTACAGCTTTGATAAAGGCCACATCGGTCATGTTTATGCAAGAATAAGGGGCGGATTTCCGCCCCTGGTTTAAAACTTAGTCAAGTATTTCTCTATTTCCCATTCCGTAACCCTTGTCCTGTATTCATTCCATTCTATCATTGCAGCTTCAACAAAACGATTGTATACATGGTCCCCTAACGCGGACTTTATCAGGTTGTTCCTTGAAAGCTCCTTCAATGCTTCGTATAAATTGCTCGGCAGGCTCAGTATCCCCTTTTCTTCCCTGTCCGGCTGGTCCATGTGGTAAATGTTGCTGTTCACCGGTTCAGGGGGATCAATCTGGTTGCTTATGCCGTCCAAACCCGCCTTCAATATCACTGCAAGGGCAAGGTAGGGGTTTGAGGAAGGGTCCGGATTCCTGAGCTCAAGCCTTGTAGAATTACCCCTTTTGGCGGGTATCCTGACAAGGGGGCTCCTGTTCGCTGCCGACCATGCCACGTACACCGGCGCCTCGTATCCGGGAACAAGCCTCTTGTAGGAGTTAACAGTCGGGTTTGTTATTGCCGCAAAGGACCTTGCATGCTTTAGAACGCCGCCCAGGAAATAATAGGCAACTTTAGAGAGTTGAAGCGGATCGTTCTCGTCATAGAATGCGTTATTACCATCAAGGGTAGCGAGGGACATGTTGGTATGCATGCCTGAACCGTTTATGCCGAATACCGGTTTAGGCATGAATGTTGCGTGAAGTCCGTGTCTCTGTGCGATAATCCTTACAGCCATCTTAAAGGTCATAATATTGTCCGCAGTAGTAAGGGCATCGTCATATTTGAAATCTATCTCATGCTGTCCCGGAGCGACCTCATGATGGGAAGCCTCTATTTCAAACCCCATCTCCTTGAGGGTAAACACCATATCCCTTCGCGCGCTTTCACCAAGGTCTACCGGCGCCAGGTCGAAATATCCGGCATTATCCTGGGTCTCGAGCGATGGCTTTCCTGTCTCATCGGTATGGAAAAGGAAAAATTCACACTCAGGTCCTACATTCATTGTATATCCCATTTCCTTCGCTTCCGCCAAAACCCTCTTCAGAGTATTTCTTGGACATCCGCTGAAAGGCTCTCCGTCCTTTGTATACACATCACAGATGAGCCGGGCTTCCCTGACCTGTGTTGCCCAAGGAAACACTTGAAATGTAGAAGGGTCGGGCCTCAGATACATGTCGGATTCTTCAATCCTGACGAACCCATCGATTGAGGACCCGTCAAACATGATCTCATTGTCAAGCGCCTTTTCAAGCTGTTCTATTGTGATTGACACATTTTTCATTACACCCAGAATATCTGTGAACTGCAGGTGTATAAACTGTACATCCAATTCCTTAGCCCTTTTTAGAATGTCCTCTTTGCTCAGTTTTAAACCCATAATTCATCCTCCTCCTTTTTACTTTAATGTCAGGGGACACACCTCGAGCTAGTTCGTAGTTCGTAGTTGGTAGTTCGTAGTTCACAGACGTCAGAAATCAGCTATCAGATGCCAGTTACCAGTTGCCAGACATCAGGGAAAAGCTAAAGTGTAAAAACCCAAGAGCATAACCCAGATACCTGTGAACTGAGAACTGAGAACTAGAAACTGAATTTTAGCACCTGTGATCTGCGAACTGTGATCTATCCTCTAGGAATGTCCCCAATATATTAAATAAAAAACGTCCGCACAGAGAGACTCCTCCTCTCCGGATGCGGACGCCATTGCCCGATGTTTGTCATTCACCTATGTTATTATTATAATAGATTTTCATAATTATGCAATACCCGGGAGTTTGACAGTTGAATAAAGAAAAAATCCCTGAACGCCTTGAAATAGGCTTATTTTTTTGTCAATTTTTCCACTTTCATATTGCGTGATATTGCGTGATATAGTATAATATAAGTAATTTGGAGGAATGCTTATGAGATTAAAAGTATCACGTTCAAAAAATTCAGCTTCATTTTATGTTACAAAAACTGTTTATATAGATAAAAAAGAACGTACCATTACTGTAGAAAAACTTGGAACCGAAGCTGAACTCAGAGAAAAACTTAATGGAGCAGATCCATACGAGTGGGCTAAAGAATATATTAAAGAATTAAATGAGAAAGAAAAGGAACAAACAAGGAAAATACTTGTTCCTTATGAGCAATCAAAAATTATTTCAAAAAACGAACAGCGCTCCTTTAACGGTGGTTATCTATTTCTTCAAAAAATATACCATGAACTCGGACTTCACAAGATTTGCAAGGAAATATCACAAAAGTATAAATTTGATTTTGATTTAGATTCAATTCTATCAAGACTGATTTACGGCAGAGTGATCTTCCCTTCTTCCAAACTTGCAACCTGTGAGCTTTCTAAAAAATTTTTAGAACAGCCGAATTTTGATCTGCATCAAATCTACAGAGCCCTTGAAGTTCTTGCCAAGGAAACTGATTTTATTCAGTCCTCTTTGTATGAAAACAGCCTGAAAGTTTCAAAAAGAAATACCGGTATACTTTACTATGATTGCACCAATTACTTTTTCGAAATTGAACAGGAGGATGGCAATAAGCAATATGGCCCTTCTAAAGATCACAAACCTAATCCAATCGTTCAAATGGGTTTATTTATGGATGGAGACGGCATTCCTCTGGCTTTTAGCATTAACAGGGGGAATATGAATGAACAGTTGACTTTAAAGCCCTTAGAAAAGAAAATTATATCTGATTTTGAGCTGTCTAAATTCATCGTCTGTACTGATGCCGGGTTAGCTTCAGAAGATAATCGAAGGTTTAACGACAAAGATGGCCGGGCGTTTATTACAACACAGTCTATCAAAAAATTAAAAGAACATCTTAAAAGATGGGCTCTTGCTCCAGATGGCTGGAAACTTTCTGGTAGTGATAAAACATATGATATTTCTAAACTTGATGAAATGATAGATAAAGCTAATCCTGAAGATAAAGAAAAAATACGAGCAAAAGTCTTTTTCAAGGAACGTTGGATTAAAGAAAATGGTTTTGAACAAAGATTGATTGTAACGTATTCTATCAAATACAGGGATTATCAGCGTAAAATCAGAAATTCTCAAATAGAAAGAGCTCAAAAGGCAATAGAAAACAACCCGACAAAAATCAAGAAATGCAATGCTAACGATTACAAAAGGTTTATTACCAAAACAAGCTGTACTGCCGATGGGGAAGTTGCAGAAAACGATATATACAGCATTAATTCTGCTCTAATCCACAAGGAAGAAGCCTTTGATGGTTTTTATGGGGTTTGCACAAACCTTGAGGATGATGTGTCTGAAATAATCAAGGTGAATCACAGAAGATGGGAAATCGAAGAATGTTTTAGAATCATGAAAAGCGAATTCAAAGCAAGACCTGTTTATTTAAGCAACGATGACAGGATAGAAGCACATTTTATCACTTGCTTTATATCGTTAATTATCTATAGGCTTCTTGAAAAGAGACTTAATGAGGAGTTCACTTGTCATGAGATTATATCCGGGCTTCGAAATATGGAATTCTATGATACTAAATGTGAAGGCTATGTCCCAACCTACACAAGAACTGATTTTACCGATGCTTTACATGATGCTTTTGGTTTTCGTACTGATTACCAGATTGTTAGCACAAATATGATGAAAAAAATTTTTAAAGAAACGAAAAAATAAAAAAGTACGCACTTTTCGCACCAACATAAAATCCTGTAAAGTCTCTTATACCAAGGCTCTACAGGATTATTCTTCCGTTCAAGTGTCAAACATGGGATTATAATAGATTTTCATAATTATGCAATACCCAATTCATTTCAATTTCATTTCAAGCACTTTTTACATAATCTTATATTTTTATGTTCACGTTATAATGCCTGAGCCATAGGTCTACCTGGATAAGATACGCAATCATCTGCGGCCCTGTCATCAGCTGTCCGAACCACGGCCTCCCAAAGGATTTACCTGCTGTTTCCACAATTTCCTTTACCCTTGGCACATTGATAAGCTCAAGTATGGGGGATTCCGGATCATTCAGAATCGACCTCATCCATTCCTGAACCCTCTTTGTGTACTCCGGGTGATGGGTTTTTGGGTATGGGCTTTTTCTCCTCTCTATCACCCCTTTAGGGAGGATATCTATAAGCGCCCTTCTCAACAGCCCCTTCTCCCTATTATCGCAAAACTTCATTTCCCAGGGAATGTTCCAAGTATATTCAACGATGCGGTGATCTGCAAAGGGAACCCTGACTTCCAGGCTGTTTGCCATACTCATCCTATCTTTCCTGTTCAGTAGAGTTAGCATAAACCATTTATAGTTCAAATAAAATAATTCCCTCATCCGTCTCTGTCCGCCGCTTTCCCCGTCCAGGTGCGGTACTTCTTTAAGGGTCTCCCTGTACTTTGACCTGACATATTCCTCAAGGGGCAGCTCCCCCAGTTTTCCGGACAATATCCCCAACCTCTCTGATACCGACCTTGACCACGGAAAGGTATCACCATTCATATCTTCCAATCTCCTGAACCACGGGTAACCTCCGAATATTTCATCCGCGCATTCCCCTGACAGGGCAACCGTGGCATCTTTACGAACTTCCCTGCAGAACAGGAACAATGAGGAATCAACATCGGCCATGCCCGGAAGGTCATTTGCCTTCACAGCATCCTCCAGGGCATTCACCAGGTCCGGAATATCGACCACAACATTCCTGTGCTCTGATGCTATGCAGTCAGCCATAACACCGGCCCATTCGCTGTCGGAATCAGGCTGGTATTCATTGGCCTTAAAGTATATATCATTATCTTCGTATTCAATCGAATAGGTTTTAAGCCTTCCCTTTCCCTGTCTTTTAAAAGCCCTTGATGTTATAGATGAAATTGCACTTGAATCCAATCCGCCGGATAGAAAGGTACATACAGGTACATCTGAAACAAGCTGCCTTTCAACCGCATCCAATAACAGGCCTCTTACATGCTCTGCTGTCGTCTGTAGGTCTTCGGCATGCCTTTTGCTTTCTAGCTGCCAGTATCTGCGGGATTTTTCCCCATTACGGCTAAAACTCATGCAATACCCCGGTTTTATCTCTTTCACTCCCTTGAATACACCGCTTCCCGGAGACCTGGCAGGGCCAAGTCCGAATACCTCCATCAAGCCCTCACCGTCTATAACAGCGTCGATTTCCGGGTGAGCCATCAACGCTTTTATTTCAGACCCAAATATGAACGAAGACCCTTTATGCACATAGAACAATGGTTTGACCCCCAGACGGTCCCTGGCTAAGAAGATTTTTTCTTCCCTTTCATCCCAAATGCCAAAGGCGAAAATGCCGTTTAAATAATCTACACACTCTTCTCCCCATTCTATATAGGATACAAGCAGCACCTCAGTATCTGAATAGGACTTAAAACCATATCCCTTACCCACCAGTAACTTTCTAATATCTTCAGTATTGTACAGTTCCCCATTATAAACAATGGTATATGCGTAGTCCCCAACAGTTCTTGTCATTGGCTGCGCGCCGCCCTCCGGATCAACGACGATAAGTCTTCTGTGTCCCATTAAAGCATTTTCGGATACGTAAAACCCGGTATCATCCGGACCTCTTTTGCTAAGTGTCTGGGCCATTTTTTCAATCACACTTTTTTTGTTTTTTAAATCTTTTTCGTAATCAACCCATCCTACTATTCCACACATGTTAACATACCCCTGTCAATTGATATTCATTACCATTTACTCTTATCCTATGTAGGTCGGGAACCAATGATGCAAGTCCATCGATAATGAATTTCACTTGAATATATGGTTTGATTTCCCAATAACCTTGCAGGGTGAGATTTCAAAAAATAGAATTACGGGTTCTGTCGGAAACAGTTCAAATAATATCCAAATAAGCACCGTATCGGGCAGCGTCAGCTTAGCTCAGCAAAAGTTTGTCTGTCAAGGCCTAACGTGGTAGAATAATTATTATGTCAAATATTTATAATTTTTTAAAATAACTTGAAATAATTAGAAATGATTATATAATATTAATGTACTAGTGCATTAGTTATCTATTGCACTTGTTTGTTTTAAAAATAATTTAGAAGAGGTGCAGGGATTTTACGGTAGATTACGTCTATATTTTTAAAACTCTCTAATTTATAACAATTAACGGGGGGATTTTCGTGGCAAGTATTCGCTTTTTACCAAAATTTAAGAGCCGAAAACAAATGATTGTGGTTATCGCCTGTCTTGTCCTGGTACTGCTGACCGGTTCCGTTCTCGCCCGCAGCATTAGTACAAAGGGTAAAGGTATCCCGGTAAGCACGGTAGAGGTCTCAAGGGAGAGTATCAAAGTACAGATAGTTGCCAGCGGGGTGCTCGAGGAAGTAACCCGGAAGGAAATATTTACCCAAAGCCCTCAATTGGTCAGAAAGATTGAGGTGCAAGAGGGAGATTGGGTTGAAAAGGACCAGCTCCTTGCCACCCTGGAAGGGGATGAGTATACGATTGAGCTGGCGAAGGCAAAGGTCAACCTTGAACAGGCCAGGCTCGAGCTTAAGAGATTCAGGGATTACGGTATGGCGGAAGCTGAAAGGGCCTTCAACAACTCCAAGCAGGCCTTTGCCCATGCGGAAAGGAGCCTGAACAATGCCGAAATGCTCTTTGAAGAAGGCGCCATCTCCCAAAACGAGTTGGACCTGGAAAGGATACGGTTTGAAGAAACCAGGGAAACCTATGAAAAGACGAAAAACGCGTTTGAAACCTCTTCTCTGGAGCTAAAAAATCTTGAAAACAACGTCGCTCTCTATGAGCTCAGCGTCATTGAAGCCGAGAAGAAGGTTGAAAAGATGGGTCCTGAAATCAGAAGCCCGATTGCCGGAGTCATTACCCTTGTCAATGCCAAGGAGGGTGTTCTTACAAACCCGTCCCAGCCGGCCTTTGTTGTCTCCGACCTTTCTTCCCTGCGAATTAACGTCAATATCAGCGAGTATGACATATCCAATGTCAGAATAGGCCAGGATGTTGAAATAACAACCGATGCTGTCGTAGGTAGGACCTTTAAAGGCAATGTAAAAGCAATAGCGCCCGTTGCAAGGGTCAGCCAGATCGGGCAGAGCACCGAAACAGCGGTTGAAGTGACCATTGACGTAACGGAAAAAGACACCGGGCTGAAACCGGGCTTTTCAGCAAAATCCAGGATCATAGCCGACAGCAAGGACAACTGCCTCGTTATTCCCTTTGACGCAATTGTCACCGAGAATAATGGCGCAAAGGTAGTTTATATCGTGGAAAACAATACAGCCAGGAAAAGGGAGATTGAGACCGGAATAGAATCCGACTTTACGGTTGAAGTGACCAAAGGCCTCAATGAAGGGGACAGGGTCATTTTAACTCCTCCTCCCGACCTTAAGGATGGAATGAAGGTCCAGACCGGCCAGAAATGAGAAAATAAAAAGGGTTGATTCCTATGAACATATTTGAAAACATCATGGTTGCAATCGCTTCCATAAAAGCCAACAAGATGCGGGCTTTTCTCACAATGCTGGGCATTGTTATAGGCATAGCTGCGGTTGTCTCCATATCAGCGATAGCAAACGGAGGTAAAAAGCAGATAGAGAAGTCCTTTGAACAATTCGGGACAAACAGGCTTATCATACAAATGAATTGGAGCAAGTGGGAGGAGCTAAAGTTTAGGGATTACCTGACTGAGGAGGACATCAGCGTAGTGGGGCGAATGGCCGGTGATGGCGATATTGAAGCCGTTTCACCCCTATATGGTGGAGACTGGCTCACTTTGTCAAACAGGGGCAGGAGTTCGGACATCGTTCTATACGGCGTCAATGAGTTTGGAGCGGAGATTGACAACGTGAAGATGCTTTCCGGGAGATTCGTGTCCCAGGAAGATATGCTCGCAAAAAGAAATGTTGTAATTATAAGCGAGAAGGATGCCCGGGAGCTTTTCGGTACCGTTGATGTTCTGGGGAAACCCGTTACCCTGGACACATGGAGGGGACCTGTTGAGCTGACCATTGCGGGGGTAACAAAGTATGAGGACAACTTTATGAACAGCTTTACCAACGGGGGCAGGGCAGCAGCGTATATCCCCATATCCACAATAATGAAGATCTATAGGGAAGACCGGTACTATGCCTTAAGCATCAAAGTAAAGGAAAAGGAGCGTATCAACGAAATAGGCGGTAAGATTATCGCTCTGCTGGAGCGAAGGCATCATACTACCGGGAAATATAGCTCGTTCAACCTACAGCAAATGCTGGATACAATAATCGCCCAGATGAGCATGATAACCACGGTGCTGGCGTTGGTGGCTGCCATAGCCCTGCTAGTGGGCGGAATTGGCATCATGAACATAATGCTGGTGTCGGTTACCGAAAGGACCAGAGAAATCGGTATAAGAAAGGCAATAGGGGCAAAAAGGCGGGCAGTATTATTTCAGTTTCTTATCGAAGCCGGTATAATTTCCCTGGGCGGAGGTATCCTTGGCATACTCCTGGGAATCGGAATTGCGTGGCTGATATCGCTATTGATGAAGCTCCCCCCCATAATATCCATTGTTGATATTGCTATTGCGTTTGTATTCTCGGTGATCATCGGGCTGGTTTTCGGTGTGTATCCTGCCAGCAAGGCTTCAAAACTTGACCCGATAGTAGCGTTACGATACGAATAGTGGTTGGTGATATTGATGAATATCTTTGAAACGGTTATAGTATCCTTTTCTTCCATATGGGCGAACAAGATGCGTTCTTTCCTGACCATGCTGGGGATAATCATAGGAATCAGCTCAGTAATGATAATAACCACTCTGGGGTTGGGAGTCCAGGGAGATATAAAGTCCGAATTCAGCAGGTACGGGCTCAACAGGGCCGATATCAGCATGAAATGGGACCCCAAAAACCCACCGGTCTATAGGGATTATATAACCTATGATGACGTTGAAACCATAGCCGGTATGCAGGGGCAGGTTGAGGCGATATCCCCCAGGATCTCAAGATACGTGACCGTCAAGGGCAACAATAAGAACTACTCCATCCTGCTTAACGGTGTTACTCCCGACTTCCTGAAGATTGAAAAGGTTGAACTGCTGAAGGGAAGGTTTGTCAGTGACCAGGATGAGAAGGCAAAGAGAAACGTGCTGGTCCTCGATGAAAAGACCGCCCGTGAAATATTCGGTACTGTTGACTGCCTGGGCGAAACAATGACCGTTTCCTCCGGGTTCCGGTCCCTTGAGTTGATGATTATCGGCATTACCAAGGTTTTTGACTCCACCATGGCAAAGATGTTTGATGAGACAAACGATAAGAAGGGCTATACGCCGGTTTCCATAATGCGAACGATAACGTACAACCCCAATCTCGAACGCATCTCCGTCGCCATAGACCAGAGTTTCCATGTGAAAACCATCGGCGATATGCTGATCGGGTTTTTGGAAAGAAAGCATAAAGCGCCGGATAAATATAGGCTGTTTGATTACAACAGCAACATGGATGAGGTTACCAACGTTTTCGGTATAGTTACAAAGATAGTAAGCGGCATTGCGGCAATTTCCCTGGTGGTTGGGGGTATAGGCATAATGAACATCATGCTTGTATCCGTTACTGAAAGGACCAGGGAGATTGGCATTAGAAAAGCCCTCGGCGCAAAAAGAAAATCGATATTGTACCAGTTCCTATGTGAATCCGTGATACTGTCATTGATCGGAGGCATCCTGGGACTTTTGCTGGGCAGCACGGTGGGTTTCACCGTGGTAAGGCTTCTTAAATTACCCTTTGTAATTTCAATAGGTGCCACTGCCGTTTCGGTTGTAGTAACGATAGGCATCGGAGTGGTATTCGGAGTATATCCTGCCAGCCAGGCTTCCAAACTGGACCCGGTTGAGGCTTTGAGGTATGAATAGGGGGAATAATATGCTGTACGTAGAGAACCTGAACAAGGTTTATAAGACCGGTACTGTATCTGTTACTGCGTTGGAAGAAGTATCTTTTGAAATAAAAAAGGGAGAGTTTGTGGCAATAATGGGACCTTCCGGCTCCGGTAAATCCACCCTCATGAACATACTGGGCTGTTTGGACCGGCCCTCCGGTGGCCGCTATATCCTGGACGGGGTTGATGTCAGCGTCCTGAATGACAATGAACTGGCGGAAATCCGCAATAAAAAGATCGGCTTTGTCTTTCAGGCCTTTAACCTCCTTTCCAGGACCACCGCCCTGAAGAATGTGGAGATGCCAATGATGTATGCGGGCCTTCCCATGAGGGAGCGGAGGGAAAGGGCTATCGATGCGTTAAGGCGGGTTGGCCTGGAAGACAGGCTGGAGCATAAGCCAAACGAGCTTTCGGGCGGACAAAAGCAGAGGGTTGCCATAGCCAGGGCCCTTGTGAACAACCCGGCAATAATCCTGGCCGATGAACCCACAGGAAACCTGGATACTGCCTCCGGGGAAGAGATCATGAAAATATTCGAACAACTGAACAGGGAAGGGGTTACAATAATACTTGTAACCCATGAGAGCGATATCGCCCGCCACGCCAAAAGAACCCTGGTCTTCAGGGATGGACGGCTGATATCGGATGTAAGCTAGAAGCTGACACAGCGCCCAACGGGCTTTGAATAAATCCGGTACGTCCTGTAGTGCTTCCCCCCTGCTCTCTCTGCGTCCCTCCTCATATCCATATTTGTTTCGCCTATGGTGGAACCCTCCACATAGGTGTATCCCTTTTTCTTTGCCGTTTGTATGTACTTAAGAAACATTGTCCCGCTGACCGCCTTTTTTCTGAATTCCGGTATAACAAACAGAACAAAGACCCTCATACCCGTGATCCTGTTTTTGAGCCACAGATACTTTAGAAAACCAAAGGGAAACATCCTGCCGTTTAAATGCTTAAGCACCTGGTTATAATCGGGCAGTCCTATTGAAAACCCTATGGGATAGCCACCGGATCTGGCTATATATATCAGTTCCGGATCGGCAAGGGGTCTTAGCTTTCTCCCTATGGCCCTGACTTCTTCAAGCGTTGGAGGAGTGAGGTCATCCCATTCCGGCATTGCAGTATCCATTACTGTTTTAATATCTTCCATCTCCCTGTCGAATTGATCAAGCCTAAGCGCATCTACCCTGAACCTGTACCTTTTCATCGCATAATCGACAGCCTTGAGATATCTCTCCTCCGGAATATCTTTAACGTCCCAATAGTACGCGTACAGATCAAGATACTTGACAAACCCGTACCTTTCAAAAAAATCTCTATAATACCGCGGGTTATATGAATTCATTAGTACCGGAGGGCCGTTAAAGCCTTCCACCAGCAGCCCTCTGAGATCGTCACCGTTGGTCGGAGATATCGGTCCCTTCACCAGGTCTATGTTCCTATCCCCAAGCCATTGCTCCGCCCTTTCAAATAAAGCCGATGCCACATTGTAATCGCTACAGCATTCGAACATGCATACATAGCCCTCTGCCTTATTTTTTTTGTTGTTCAATGTCTCATTAATCCCTACGCATATCCTTCCTGAAACTTCCGTATCCTTATAAGCAATAAAAAGGGCGTGCGGCCCGTTCATAAAAAGGGGGTTGTCCTTGCCCTCCAGTGTGCTTAATATTTCCCCCTTAAGGGGGGGAACCCAATAAGGGTCATCCCTGTATACCGACCATGCGAACTCAGCAAACCTCTTCAGGCCGTTACTATCCTTAACCTCTTCTATAGTAACCATGTTTTTGCCCCCTATACGTTCTTTTCCCTGGCAATAAGCTCGAAGGTAAGCTCATGGTGCCTTTTCCTGTCTATGGAATAATAGTACATACTCATAATCCCAATAACAAACATTATGCCGGGAACCGGACCCAGCAAAATCCTTATTGTCCATAAAACCCTGGCCGGCTGGTCCGCACCGGCGACATAACCCGCCTTATCAAGTATCATGCCCGAAAGTCCCACTGCCACAGCCGTAGCAACCTTCTGCAAAAACGTGGTATATCCGTAATACAGCCCCTCCCTTCTCTGCCCGGTCATCAGCCTGTCATATTCGATACAATCCGGAATGATTGAGTGGGGCATAATATGGGCTGCAGAGACTCCTATACCGGCGAGAAAAGCCAAAACGTACACCATGGCCACCATACCCGGCTTAAGAAATATCAGTGCTGTCAAAACGAGTCCGAGTGAACCGACCCCTATGATATATGCGAGCCGTTTGCCCAGCCTCCCACTAACATATACCCACATGGGCAAGAAGAATATAGCTACTATGAATATTAAGCCGAAAATGCTTTCCAGCTGAGCTTCCATACCTAACCAATACTGCAGAAAATATACGAACATAACCTGGAGCAGGTCTATTGCAGTCCAGGTAACCAAAAACATGACCAGTACAAGACGGAAGGGCTTGTTGTTCCACATCAGCCTGACACCTTTAACCAGGGAAAACGACGCACATGCCCCGCTGCCGGATTCTCTGCAGCCCACTAATGGGAACAGCGGCGCCATTCCTATGGCAATACTGAATACGCCACCCATTGCCATAAACCCGTAGGCTTTTATGGAAAATCCACTGATTATCATCCAGGGGATTATCGCAGCAATCAGTCCCCCAATAATCGAAAAGGCCATCCGGTATGCGGTCAGTGAAGTTCTTTCATCATAGTCTGTGGTCATTTCTGCAGTTAGGGTCTGGTAAGGGACTTGAATTACCGTAAATGCGGTCATATGAAGGACAAAGGTGAGGGTAGCGTAAAGGAACAGGCCCAGCTGGCCCAATCCCTTCGGTATTGCCCAAAGCATAAAAAAGGTTATCCCGAACGGTACGAAACCGAATAAAAGATAAACCCTTCTCCTGCCCCATTTTGAAACGGTCCTGTCCGAAACAGCACCGATTACCGGGTCGGTGACCGCATCCCAAACCCTTCCAATCAGTATGGCGGTTCCTGCAAGGGCAGGGCGCAAGCCTGTTACGTCGGTCAAAAAATATAAATAAAAGAGACCGACGATGGTTGCAGAGAGGCTGCCTCCCAGGTCCCCGGCCCCAAAGAACAGTTTGCTTATTACCGGCAGCTTTTCCTGTTTTTCGTCCATGGTCATCTCCCTAACTATTTATATTATGGATTATATCATCGATCGCTCTTCAGCCTAGAAATCGTATTCTTTATTCCTTTGTACAACAGCTTGTCCTTCTTCAATCATTTTTGCCAGAATAGTGTAAGGCATCTGTCTGTAGGAACCGGCTTCATCAAAGAGCTTTACAACATTGCCATCGACCTTTGATATCCTGCACCTCTGTACCTGGCCTCCCGCCGTGATCAAAAGGGTGTCGCCATTCTGCAGCAGCATGTATCCAGTACCTCCTTAGTTCGTAGAATATAGATGGCAGATCGCAGATCACAGATCACAGATCGCAGGTGCAACAGTTCAGTTTCTAGTTCACAAATCACAGTGCACAGGCATTCGGGTTATGTCTTTGTTTTTTTACCCTCTAGCTTTTCCCTGATGTCTGGCAACTGGCAACTGATAACTGATAACTGATAACTGGTAACTGGTAACTGATATCTGATCACTGGCAACTGCGTAAAAGAAATATCCCTAATTATAGGGATTCATTATCTTTCCTAAGATTCCTGCTGTACACCATAAATATCTAGTTCAAATCTTCAACGCCTATACCGTATTCCAGCTTTTTGCTGTATTCTATTATCCTATTCAAGACTCTCTCTCTTTCTGCCTCTTCCAATACGGTCGGCTGGTAGTCATTGATGTAGTCAACCGATGATATGCTGCACGGAATAACACTGATTTCCACACCGCAAACTTCGCCATCCTTAAGAGTGAAATGGCTTTGAAAAATGAATGTGTCCTTATCGGCAGGGTTCCTGTTGCCACCAAAACAAAAATTGCCAAGGCTGTACACTATATATCTTTCCTTATACTTCTCTATTCCCTGAATGACATGGGGATGATGGCCCATAACTATGTCTGCCCCCTCGTCAATACATAGACAACCAAGCCGCCTTTGGAACTCGTCCGGATAGTACGTCCCCTCTATACCCCAATGAAGTGATACTATAACGATATCGGCATTTTCTTTGGCATTTCGGATATCACGTTTCAAATCCGCATTTACCCCGGGCTTCCAAACCATTTTGCCTACACATGCTATTCTTATCCCCTTGATTTCCAAATATGCGATGTGCCCTTCCCCACAGTAGCCGATCCCTGCTTCATCAAGGGCTTTTACCGTATCGTTGAAACCCTCGTCCAGGTAATCGTATATATGATTGTTTGATATATTTACAAGCTCGACACTGCCGCTTTTTAATATATTTGTATAGGACGGATGGCCTCTGAACCGGAATCTTTTGTCAGCGCTGCTTGATGCTTCGGTAAGAGTGGTCTCCAGGTTAACAATGGTCAAATCATCCGCTTCAAACACGCTGCTTACCCCCCTGAAGAAATAGCTGTAGTCAAAACCTTCCTTTTCCAAGCGCTGCGGCAGGGAATCTTGATAAGGAAAAGCTTCATCCGTCCCAAGGGTGCAGTCTCCCGCAAAGGATATTGTGATTGAAACCCAACCCCTCCTTTCTTCACGGATCCTCTCATTGATGCTGGCTGTTTCCTCCAACTGTTCCGCCAGCATTTCAAAGGAGGCAGGACCCCTGTCCGGATTTTCTATACTTACTGATTTTATACTGCTTTGATATATAACTATTGCCTCGGCTGAAACAAGCAGCAGCATACAAATAACAAGGATAAGGCAAATAAGCGGAAGCCTTGCCAACCACAATCCATCCCGTTCTCCGCAGCAGCCCTGTGAATCCTCCTCCGTTGTACCTCATTTCTCTTCAATCCCGTTTAAAGCTGTCCGACAGCAACCCCGATGTCCTATTCATATTCTGGATAACGTATTATTATGATTAGGGATTTTTTTATTGCAAAAGAAAGTATACTTTCTTTTGCAATAAAAAATAGAACGAGCTGTGCCCGCTCTATTTTGCCTTTTCCTTGACCGCATCAAGATTCTGCAGTGCTATATCCCTTTTTATCTTGAGCAGTTCAACGTCTCTATCCGGAATAGCCTTTCGCATATCTTCAAGGGAAAGCTCCAGCCTATCCAGAAGATTTTGGTCCTTTTTATCAAGCTTTATTCTGTTTTTCAAGCGTTTAAGGACGTTTCCCCCCTCTTCCATTTCGGACTGCGCCATCTCCCAGTCTTCCCGCTGTGCTTCTAAGTATGTCTGCCTTACATAGTACTTCATTCTTTCGACCTCACCGTCGATATTCCCCTTATACATGTCCAGGAAATCGGCAGCAAACAATGATACTTCATTTGCTTTATCCAGAGTTTCCGTTGCGTTTTTCCCCTGGGCGGCTATGGTCATATTGTTCAGAGCCTCTTCAAAACCTGAAATTATCCGCTCCCCGGCTCCATCCTTAATACCTGTTACTTCATACTCATTCCACGACTTGTGCATCTGTTCAATTTTTTGGGTTATCCCGTCCCACATCTTTGTAATTTTTTCTTCTTTCTTTGCTTCAGGGTCCTGGGCCTGCTGTCCCCCCTGTTGTCCTCCTCCGCTCTGCTGACCTCCGCCTTGCTGACCTCCGCCCTGCTGTCCGCCATCCTGTTGCCCCCCGCCCTGCTGTCCTCCGTCTTTCGGTTTTGCTTCCTCCATAAACTGTTCAGCGGGTTTTTTCTTTTCTTCTTCAACCTTTTCTACTTCTTCCATAACTTTTTGGGCATTATCCTGGATTTTTAACAATGACTGCGGAATTTTCTCCTTGTTTTCCTGGGGCGCCGGCCTCTCCTGTTTCCTGTTGCATCCTGCTGCGAAGGTAAAGGCAAGCAAAAATGCGATTATTAAAAGCATCATCCTTTTCTTCAATATAATCACCTCAAGGTTAGTATATCCCTGCTTATTAGAATTATTTTTATCCTCTCTCCTGCGTACAAATGTAAAACCGCCCCTGTTTAAGGGACGGTTTTTTTATTAAATGCAATATTCTCACAAGCTTTCCCGGCGTGCATATATTACAAAAATCAGCTGCTCGATGTATACTGTTGCCGCTATGGATATAATTGCGGCAGCCACAACAAAGGGTATAAGGGCAATAAGCGCCATTGCTGAACGCACGCCAAAAGAGAAGCCTTGATTTAAGCCGAACATATTCAAACCCGGTATGTTCAGGTTCACGTTAATACCGTTTATATTGAAATTGTTTCCCTGATTACTTCCGGAATTGTTATTGTTGTTTCCGTCAAAAAGGCCTTTTACAAAAACCACAAGAGCCATAGGCCAGAAAAACTCCCTAACAAACCTCCAACTGTCACTGAAAGCGTCCATAACTCCTATATCCTTGAAGGCCAGCGCCGCCTTCCATGCGCTAAGAAGAACATTCACTGCAAATATCGCAATTACAAGGGCAATGCCCGCCAAAACCCCCAGAAGCGGAATGGTAACAAACCCAACCATTAAAAAACTCATAAGGGCTATTAGGAGCAGCAACATCAGCCCTCCAATGAAAACCCTGCCAACAAATTTTCGTACTCCTTCCCCGAAGTCATCCATGCCTACGGTGTAACCCAGGGCTGCTTTTTTATAGAGGTTAATCTGACCACCTTCCACAACAAGATTGCCCACCAGAAACCCAATTACCAAAATGCCCAGTGGAAACACATTCATCCACCTGCCCGGGAGCAGCCGTACAAAGGCAATGCCTCCTACAAAAAAAACAGAAGACAACAGCAGTCCCATGAAAACAAGCCTGGGAACGAACAGGAAAGGCCTGCGCTTTACAATTCCAAAAGTCTCTTTGCAATACAACCATAATTCACTAAACTGACCCACACTACTCCCCCTAACAGTATAAAAATATGATACGCATTCTAATCTTCCCCTAATTTGTGTTTAAGAATATACCGTTATAATGCACTTAGAAAAAATTTTCAAAAATTGGAATTATTATAGGATGGGGGGATAACATGCTAACCAGAATCTCGAAAAAGCCAATTTGCCATAATATATCCGAAAGTATTAAACGCAAACCATTAATGGTGTTTTTCATTCTTTCTTTTGCTTTTACTTGGATAATCAATTTACTTATGGTTGGCCTCTTGGGTCAGGAGGCCTACACGTTTTCACTTATTGCAGGTTTTGGTCCTGTTTTGTCAGCCATGTTTGTTTCATCAATCATTAATATTGAAAGATCGGGGTGCAAACTCGGTTCCTGGCTATTAGCTTTTATTTCGACTTTACTTATTGCAGGATCAGCACGTTGGATCAGCCGGATATGGTGGCATCATGATTTAAGTTGGACTGTATTGCCGGGAAATTTTGTCTTAGTATTTCTTGTAGCCTTTGTAGTTGCCAGTGCTTTCTCACTTAACAATGGTATACGTTCCTTACTAAAACCTTATCTTAATTAGCGAGTACCCTGGATATGGTATGTTGTTGCCATTGGAATCTGGCCTGCAATTACTTTAGCCGGTAATGCAATAGGTAAAATGGCCGGTTTATCCGTACCGGCAATGCGTTCAACACCAGAAGCGCCTTTACCACTGGCCATTCTGGTTTCCTTTATATGGGCAATATTCTTCAACGGTGCATTAGGCGAGGAAGCCGGTTGGCGCGGTTTCGCACTCCCCCGGTTACAGCAGAGGTTCAGTCCCCTTGTTGCGAGTATCATTCTGGGATTTATTTGGGGGCATATCATTGGATATATTATTTCATGAATTTAAGTGGAAACTGGTTTATGTTCTGGATCCGCTTGGGAGATATTCCTCTTGCCATTCTTTTCACCTGGCTTTATAACCGGACTGAAGGGAAAAGCCTCCTGCCGGTACTTCTAATGCATGCTTCAATGAACGCGACTAATGACTATTTGCCGCGCACCAAACTTACAGTTTATGCTTTACTTGTTATGCTTTACTTGTTATGCTTTACTTGTTATGCTTTACTTGGGATCGTTGTGCTGGCCGTAATATTCACCGACCGTATGTGGCGTCCCAAACCCACTAGTGAAAGGGAAGCCGTTCCGATTCAGTAGCTTTTGAGTAGCTTTTGGGTTTCTTCTTCAATTACCTTTTTGTGGGACGCGACAGGGGACGGTTCTCAAATTGTCGCATTTCCAATTTGTCTTATAATGTTTTACTATGCGCCGATTTTCGAAGAAATGTTTTGTAGCGATTTAATATTGGTAGAAGAGTGTGTAAGATGGAGAATAAGGTCTTTGTAGATAGTATTAGTAGAAGGTTATGCGAATAAAAGCCTATATGCTGATCCGGAGGAAGCGATATCGCACGGCGAAAGTGCTTTTGTCTCTTACTTAGCTCAAAAGGAAAGCATTCTATTAGATACAGTAGAGCCTTCATGGGAAGAACAGTACAAATATCTACTGGACAAGTATGACAAAGAAAAAGTCCTGTCTATGTACATATTAAGACAGCTGCATCAATATCAGACACAACAGGGAGAAAATCCTGGATCGATCCAGCAGTTATTAGAACAGTTTGTATCTCGTATGGCGGAAAGCGGCTTTCCTTTAAAAGAAAACCAAACTAGGTTCAAATATATTCGCAGCCTGCTAAAGCCGCACTTGAAGATTGAATTGGATGAAAGTAATTGGACTACAATTGATGCTTATTCTATTGTGCATAATGAAGAGTCTGAAATTAATGATATATATGAAGAAGTATATAAAATTAGAAATGAGCATTTATTATCAACTATAGATAAAAAACTGAAAGAGTTCGATAGAGTATTTGTTATAATGGGAAGCCAGCATGTAATAGATGAACAAGATAGAATAAAAAAAATATTCTCCAAAGCTAATAATTAACCGGACATCGCTATATACGATTAAACGGGAAACGAAAGAGCAGCCCCTATTGCATGGACTGCCCTTTGTAGTCCTATTCAAATACCGTCTGCGTTTCTACCTCAGTCTGAAGCGCCTTAATGGCTGTCTCAACCAGTTTTCGCCTGATGGCCTTTTCCTCCTCGGGTGTTTTATCCGGATTGCCCAGCGGGTAAGGTATGGCGACACCCGGTACTATCCTGTTTGCACCGACCGCCTGGGAAATTGGGATGATGGTGCACAGGTGAACTATTGGAATGCCGTATCTTTCTATTTCCTTCACAACCGTTGCGCCGCAACGGGTACAGGTGCCTCAGGTGGACGTGAGGATGACAGCGTCTACCCCTTCCTCCTTGAGCTGCTTGCCAATTTCCTGCCCAAATCTCATCGAATTTGCCACCGATGTTCCGGTTCCAACGGTTGTATAGAAATAATCGTGGACCTTCCCGATTATCCCTTCCTTTTGCATGTCTCTCAGCACATCGAGGGGCAGGATTCTGTCCGGATCCTGGTTTGCGTATACCGGATCATATCCCCCGTGAATAGTCTCATAATCCTCCGGCAGGAAATCATCCAAACCAGCAATCGAATACCTGCCGTACTTTGTAGCGCTTGCGGATTCTATCCTGTCCGGGTTGCCCGCCGGCATTATTCCTCCGGTACACACCAATGCGATGTTGGCCTTCGTCATATCCTTCACGGGCGGCGCCGGCTCCACCCTATCAAACTCCGGCATGGGGAGTTCCGTTTCAAAGGGTTCTCCATTGAACCGCTTCATCAGCATTTCCACCGCTCTGGTAGAGCCAATCCTGTCCGAAAAGACGGTCACCCTCCTGCCCTGCGGAATATACCCCTCCTCCTGAGGAGTTCCCAGGTCTTCCCCCCGGCCAAGCTTCAGGGCCAGGGCAGCCATCTTGGGCAGGGCATTCCTCATATCTGCTGCGGAATCAGCGGTGGGTACAATATATACTGCCAGTTTGCTCGCATCCACCCCGGGATTCTCATTATACATACCGCTAACAACCGGTATGCCCAGACCCTGGACTACCGCCTTCCCCGTCTCGCCGCAGGCCATGCCGTATCTGCCGGCGTTGAAGGCCGGACCGGCAACCACCACATCCGGAGAGTATTTTCTTATCAGCTCCAGTATCTGTTTTTTTGCTTCTGCGGTGTTCTCGTTGAAGTAGTTATCTCCGCAGATTACAGTACCGACAACCTCTCCCTTATCGCCCATCGCCTGCTGCAATCCCATAGCCGGCCCAACGGCTCCATCCTTGGAAATCGGAGGCTGCCCGGCTTTATCTTCACCGCCTATGTTGCCGAAAAACTGGTTGAGGTAGTGCACTACCCTTATCTTTTTTTCTGTCATAGTATGTCGCCTCCTCATCAATACAACTTTGTAGTTACATTGTGGTAACCAATTTCTGAAGTGGAGCCTATTATCGCATTAAGCTCGCACGTGATGCGCCCGTCCGCTGCCAGGCTTCCGTCATACCCACCGGCAAGGTTTGCAATGGCCTCCGCCCTTCCAATTATCTTTTCCGCCGGGGGCAGAACCACAAGGGCACTGACGTTGCCGGTGGTTACAATCGCCTTCGCCTGCTGGACGCAGTCGGCAAGGGATTGGGAACTCCCATCCCGTCCCGCGCATTCATCGGTGATCAGTACAGTTTTTATCCCCGCATCCTCCAGCAAACGGCAGTTCATCATAAGGTCAGTATCGGGGTTGCCGTATCCTTCCTCAGAAATAATCGCTCCATCGGCTCCCAGCATCTTTGCAATATTCGTGGCATAACCGCAGGCCCGGAGTTTCCCGTCAAGCGTTACATTCTCATTGGTGAGTATTACTCCGAGGAAATTCAGGTCCTTGCCGTGCCTCTTGTATAGGTCCAGCACCACAGAGTTGTTCAGGTGCTGAAATGTGGTTATCTTGTCGCAGGCTGCCACACAGTTTCCACTTACAACGGCCCCATCGAGTATTTCATTAGGATGTATCAGCGTTGGAAGGATTTTCTTTGAATCCACGCCGTAGATATATGTATCGTGCAGGAGTCCCTGGGAAATCAGCATCTCGATATAGACCACCTTGGGCAGCTGCGGATACTTCTTGGCGTTTCCGGTTATCGTTCCAAGCTCGAACACCTGGATTTCATCCGGTTCAATCTCCCTTGCCGCCTGTCCGATATAGGAGCCGGCCTTCAAACCGGCAAGCCTTACGCATTCCTCATGCTGGTGTTCTTTCAATCCCTCCACCGGTTCTATGGTGACCACCACGTTGATTGTCTTTGAGAACGGTGTATACTGCGCGCCCGGCCCCCACATATCGATTATTCCTTCCTGAAAACCGACGATTCTGCCCGTTGTCACTACGGCTACGTTCTCCAGGGCGTGTGTCCTTCCGTCACCCACAGTCTCCATACGGGTTGTAAGCCCCGGAAACCCCTGTCCCTTGCCCGTTACTTTCACCCTTGGCTGGATAACATCCTTAACGGGTATTATCCTGGTTTTGTCCCCTGGTTTTGCCAGATCAACTTCAACTTCCCTTACCCTTGGGTCTTCCTTCAGGAGCGCCACTAACCCCTCCTTGTCAATCCAAAGCTTACCTTCCCGAATGCATGTTTCATTTCCAAATGCTGCGCTCCGGATTCTGATCTTGCCCAGTTCAAGCCTCATACACCACACCTCCTGTTTTTAATGCCTGGGGGTATACCCTCTCTTATATTATATAATACATTATATTGCAATAACCATTCCCCTCTGGTGAACCTCCCTCCACCTATAGAGAGGATGGGAGTCTTCTGAAGGAGAGGGGATAAATTAAATAGTGTGGAAATTTGTTCAGTCATAGTGTAAAGTTATTATAGGAAAAAAAGACAAAATAAATAAAGTTGATATATAATCAACTAATTGTATAATTCGGCTTCTTTGCTGTCGGAGGGGGAGGTCAGCTATGCTGAAGCTTAAAAGGTACCTTATGGCAATCCTATGGTCTGTGCTTGTTCTGCTTGTGTTTTCATCGGTTGTGGAACTCGTTCTGATGTGGAAATCGGATAAGGATGCGCACATAGAAGCCGAAGGTGTGCTGGAAGAGGCAAACAGTGTCGAAGTGTATACGGAAAACCCGGTTAAGGTGATAAGCGTTAACGTAAGGGAGGGCGACCGGGTTCAGAAGGATCAACCCCTGGCACTGGTGGAATCAGGGGATTTTGCAATTGAACTTGAGAAGGCGCAGGTAAGCCTCAGGCAAGCGGAACTGGACCTGGAAAAACTCAGGGAAACCATACCCGAAAAGGAGAGGGAAATAGCCCAGGCGGAACTGGACCTGCAATTGGCGGAAAAGGAATATGGGGACACGGTGGCACTGTACGGGCAGGGCGCAATTTCCGACAGGGACCTTGAGCTGTCTGAAGCAGAACTCAAAAAAGCATCCGTTTCCCTTGAGAACACCAGGGATGATTTGAAATATACATACATAGAAATCAAAAACATGGAAAACCGGATAAAGCTCGCGGAACTGGGAGCCCGGGAAGCCGAGGAAAAGGTTAGCCGGAACAGCCCTATAATTAGAAGCCCCGCGGGCGGCACAGTAACCCGGGTAAATGTAAAAAACGGCACCTTTACAGACCCATTGGAACCGGCATTTGCCGTCTCCGACCTTTCCGACCTTCAAATCAAACTGAACATCAAGGCTGAAGATATAGCCCGGGTTGATATAGGCCAGGAGGTTGAGATTACCACCGATGCTGCCAAGAACGAAACTTACAGGGGCGTGGTTGATGCCATTTCCCCTATGGTTAAGCTTGATGAAAGGGGGCTTAGTTCAAATGCCCTTGTTGAGGTCACAGTAAAGGTTATTGACAGAAACCGCATGTTCATGCCTGGGTTCCCGGTTGAAGCGAAAATAATGCCGGACCGTTGGAGCCATGAAGTAGATGTCGCAAGCACTTCCATTCTGCCCGACAGGGATATGGCATACGTATACGGGCTGACGGGAGACCAGATATGGACAGTTTATACCGATAGAAACGGTGAATCGCCTCCGGAGGTCTTCCTTGCGGCGAACAGCGCACTGACCGGTGAATTAATTGGAAAAACCAAGCTCAGCGGTGGGCAGGGGATTAAGTCCAATCCAAGAATCCTAAAAACAAGGGAAGGAGCCTATTTTGTATGCTGGGAAGCTGAGGAAAAGGCACAGCGGATCATCGAATACACAATAATCGACAACAATATGCAGTTCTCACAGCCCCGGCAAATACAATCTGAAGAATTTGACCTCGTAAACCCTTCGGTTTTCACCTCTGAGGATGGGGAAAATTTTCTGTCGGTTATACGAAAGACTGCCAGGGATTTTGGCTTCTATATTTACAGCATCCAGGGCAATGATATAGCGCTCGCAGTTGATACGGGGACGGTGCTGGTTGACGAAAGCGTAAGCCTTGGGTTTATTGACCTTACCCCCAGTATCCTTGATGTATTCTGCGGAAAAAATTCCAACGGATATACTATCGCCTGGGTGGAGAAGAAGTCTGACTATGCATACTTCAATCTTCTTGCGCTTGATGAGGCGGGCAGGCTTACTGTGCCCAAAAAAGAGGTTTTCATGTACTATATACCATCTCCCTATAGAAACAACTTTTCCGTTGAGTTCCTTCCTTCGGCCTTGTACGTTTTCTGGACCGAAATCAATAACCCGATTGATAAGTTCTACCAGATATCGAGGCAAAGGATCGACTATGCGGGTAATATGATCGGGGAAAAGGAAATCCTGACAACCCCGGATGAGAACTTCAGGGGGGCCCTCAGCACAGCGGTTGACGGAGCAAATAACATCCATGCGGTCTGGATAGACCAGGAGCGCACCTCAAAAAGGCTGAACAGCGACGTCTATTACCAGCAGATTGACGGCAGCGGTGCCTCCATGACCCTGCCAAAGACAATAGTAGGTAAAATAAATACCCAGAAGTTCCCCGGTATAATCATTTCACCGGACCAAAAAAGGATCGTATCCTGGGTAGACCTTGACGGAGACAGATACAATCTGCTTTTCATGTCAACCAACCCTACCCTTGTCCAAAGGCTTGCAGCGGAAAACCGTATTGCCGACTTCAGCAAAAGCGTATTGGGCCATATTCTCAACCTGTTCACCAGCATGGCGAGCGCCGTACTGTTCTTTATACCGTATAACCTGCTGCCTCTTTTACTGCTCTGCCTGTTCCTCTACCTTGTAGTGTTCAAAAAAAGAAAAAACAGGATGTATTACATGGCCTTTCTGATATCCGTGCTTCCGGTCAAATATTTTAACGCATTAATGTTCAAGGACATATTCAGCGAGATGGCTAATGTAAGCGACCAGGCGCTTCTTGCCATCAATGCGGTGACCCTGTCCCTTCTTGCTGTCGCCACCATTGTGCAGTTTTCCTTGCCGGAGAGAAATGGACGCCTTGACAGGTTTAGCTGCCTGTTTGCGGGATGGCTTTATCTGGACACGGTTTGTGCCCTTATGGCATCATTCTTAAGCACTTTCAGAGGGGGATTCTAGGTGAAAAACAGATGGCTGTTCATTGTCTCTCTGCTGGTTCTTGGGCTCATGGTGCTGGGCGGACTTCTGGCCCCGGTGATATATCCGTTGAGCTATGATGAAATCAGGGCTGCGAGGTCCACCGTACTGGCGGTGGGTAATATAGCTGCGAGGAACGTCGAATCCGGTTATACGGTGACGGCGGCCCCTCCTTCTTTAAAGCATCCTATGGGTACGAACCATGTCGGCCTGGATCTGCTGGCCCTTACCCTGTGGGGGCTAAGACCGACGCTTATCATCGCTACCCTTGCGATGATAGTAATAATAATAGTTGGAACTCTTATGGGCCTGGTGGCGGGATATTTCGGCAGCAGGGCGGACAGCCTCGTCATGAGTTTTTGCAGTATTGTGCAGCCGTTCTCGAACCTTGCTATGCTGATGTTTCTTCTTATGGTCCTCTCTCCGGGCATAGTCACCTTCGTTTTAGTGCTCAGCATAACAAACTGGGTTCCGGTTGCCAGGGTAGTCAGGGGCGAGGTTTTGAAACTGAAGGAGTATGAATTTGTACTGTCGGCAATCAGTATTGGCGGCGAAGATATATACATAGCAGTCAGGCATATAGTGCCTAACCTCTTTTCAACGGTACTCGCCCTAAGTACAGACGTGTTCAGCGAGGTTCTCCTCATTTCATCAAGCCTCAGTTTCCTGGGGGTAAACTTTTTTTCGGACCTGTCCCCGGTTGATCTGGGACAGCTGGTGGCGGCAGGGTACCGGTTCCTAACGCTCTACTGGTGGGAAAGCATACTGCCCGGAATTGCCCTTATATTGGTTATAATATCGTCAAACCTGCTTGGAATCAGTCTGGAAAGGATACAGAAAACAGGCAAGCAGGGATAAGTTATCACAAACCCGGAGCGTGCAAATGCGATAAATATATGGAAAACATGATAATCATCTGATATTGTTAAATATACGGTTGATAACAATGAAAGGGGTGAACGGGATATGGCAAGCGGGTACTGTGACTCGAAGGACCCGACAGCAGAAAAATGTGAGCGCTATTTTTCTCAGGATTTTAACTGCTGCGAATCAATACTCAAGGGCTTCAGTGAACAGCTGCATATCGACACGGGCATCATCCCCCGGATTGCTACGCCCTTCGGCGGGGGGATAAGCAACAGGAAATACATGTGCGGTGCTCTGACGGGTGCAATAATGGTATTGGGAATAAAATACGGCAGGGATGATAGCACCCAGGAAAGGGACCCGTCCTACAGCAGGACCGATAGACTGGTTGAAAAATTCGTTGGGAAATACGGCACGGTCAACTGTACCGAACTCACAGGATTTGATCCCAACGATCCGGAAAGCATAGACAGGAATAAGGAGCGGGTAAGAAACACTGTTTGTATACCAATACTACGCCAGGTCAGCCAGTGGCTTAAAGAAGAACTATAGGAAGCAAGGGTAAGCAAGAGAACCGTCCCCTTGCTCCTTCCCCTTGCTCCTTTTCTTTTTATCAAAGGGTTCGGATGTATTCGGATATATTCTTCAAGCCCCGTTCCAGCACATCGGGGCTGCATGCGAACCCTATCCGCAGCCAGCCTTCCATATCAAAGCATTTGCCGGGGACCAGAAAAGTACCGTCTTTTTTGAAAAGGCCCAGGCAAAACTCCTCGGAGGATACCGGCAGGTCATATTTCAGGAAGGCCGTGGTACCCGCCTTCGGTTTGATATAGCTTATCTGTTCTTCCCTCCGGACCCATTCATCAAGTATGCGTGCGTTCCCCCGCACAATCTTGAGATTCCTTTCCATTATCCTGTGATAGTTCTTCAGCGCATGGACAGCCAGAATATCGTCCAGCATGCCACAGCTTATGGTGGTATAATCCCTGTGCTTGAAGCACTCCTCTATAATATCTTCCGGTCCGGCAATCCATCCAAGTCTCAGTCCGGCCAGCGAGAATGCTTTGGACATGCTGCTGGTGCTGATCCCCTTTTCGTAAACATCAGCTATTGATGGGACCGCTGTGTTTATCTCATGATAAAGTCCCCTGTACACTTCATCGCAGTGAACGTAAGCACCGCAGGAACGGGCAATATCTGCCACCTGTTTCAGGTGCTCTTCTTCCATCAGAGCCCCCGTCGGGTTATTCGGGTTGTTTATTACGATAAGCTTTGTCGTCTCATTTATCAATCCCTTCAACTCATCAATATCGGGGAGGAAGCCGTTCTCCGGCCTTAGCGGCAGAAGCTTCACCTCAGCCCCAAAGCCTTCCGGTACGGAATACAGCTGCTGGTAGGTGGGATGTACGCAGATCACCCTGTCCCCCGGATCTACTATTGAATAATGCAAAAGGAAGTTGGCTCCAATACCTCCATGGGTTACTATCACGTTTCCACTGTCCAGGCCTTTGTACAGTCCGGCAATCAGGGTGCGAAGCTCCGGAGACCCCTCTATATGCCCGTACGTTAGTTTCATATCCTGCAGCCCTCCAAGAAAATCCATGGGATCCTCCGAGAGGGAAAGCAGTTCTCCCAGGGTTAGGGAATCCACACAGGTCTCAGCGATATTGTAAACAGCATCCATTTCATATTTGTTCATCCATTCTTCAACCAAAAAAGGTTTCACGTTCATGTCGTCGCCTCCTCTTGGTACATTTCTTATCATTTACAGGTCAACCACCACGCCCAGGCCCATGGCTTCGGCCTTGCCTATGACCAGATTGGCTGTGATCAAATCCTGCAGTGCTATACCTGTACTATCGTATATTGTAATATCATCGTCGCTAAGCCTCCCGGGTATGCTGCCCATTATCAGGCGGCCGATTTCTCCTGCTATGTCTTCCTCCGATATTATTCCTTTCTTTATAGGAACTTCGCACTCCCCTACATTAACGGCCTGGGTGATGTCATCCGCAAACACTCTGGCATTTTGGAAAAGGCCCTCATCCAGCTCCTGCTTTCCTTCCATATCCGCTCCTATACAGCTTATGTGAGTACCTCCCTTAATCCACTCTTTCATAATCAGTGGTTTTCGGGACGGTGTGGCGGTAATTATTATATCCGCTTCCCCTGCAGCCTTCTCAATATCCTCTACCGCTTCAAACTCAACTTCGTATCTTTCCCGGATCAGTTCATAATGCTCCCTGTCATCGGAATATTTATCCAGGAATTTATTCCTTAGAATTTGCGGAACCTTCCGGCAAAACCCCTTTGCCCTATCCAGGGAATTCGGGTTGTATACCATAACCCTCTCAATTCCTTCCATTATCTCAAGAGTTGCTGCTATCTGGAAGGGAGCCTGGTGCCCGGAACCAACCATGAGCAGGTTCCTTGAATCCTTCCTCGCCAGGTACTTAGCTCCTATACCCCCTGCTGCGCCTGTGCGCATGCATGTTATGTATTCCCCGTTCAGGATGCCCAGCGGCATCCCTGTCCTGCTGTCCAGCACCATTACCGTGCCTACAAGGGCCGGAAGGCCTTTCCCGGTGTTCTCTCCGAACCAGGACACAAGCTTCAGGCCGAATATGTCCGCCCCCTTCAGGTACCCGGATTTTATATCCATATCCGCCTTTCCCGGCTCGAACTCATAGAAGATCAGGGGAAATACGACGGCCTCCCCTGAAGACTTCTGAACATACGCATCCTCCACAGCCTTAATAACGCTTCTCATGTCGATTGCCCCTTCGATTGCCTCCTGGTTTAAAACCCTCAGTTTTGCCATATATACGCCTCCCTGTTCCTATTCCCTCATTATTAATTCCCTCATCAGCTTCCCGTCCAGGTTGCCTCCTGAAATCACTATGGCAGCATTTTTGCCCTCAAACAACTGGGGCTGCTCCATAAAGGCCGCTACACCCAGCGCCCCCGACGGTTCCGCTATCACCTTTTCCTGCTTCATCAGCTGGGCAACGGCCCTTGCCACTGTACTTTCATCCACTTCTATAATATTATCTATGCATTCTCCTGCCATGCTGAAAGGTATTTCACCCACACCACCTATTACTGCGTCGCATATGGACGGAGCAGAGGCATACTCGGCATAGCATACACCGTCCCGGAGGGCATGAACCATGGCCGGGCAGGCGCGGGTCTGCACTCCTATTATCTGCACCCCGGGTTTAATGCTTTTTGCGGCCAGGCCCAGGCCGGTTATCAGTCCTCCGCCCCCTATGGGAGCCACTATTGTATCTATATCGGGATGCTGCTCCAGTATCTCAAGGGCCGCGGTACCCTGGCCCGCGATAACCTCCACATCGGAGCACGGGTCTATGTAGGTCTGCTTTTCCCTTTCCAGCACTTCCATCGCTATAGCGTGGGTCTCATCATAACTATCCCCCACAGTGTTCACCTGTGCCCCGAAGAAGCTTATCTTCTTTACCTTGGATTCCGGAGTTCCCCTGGGAACGAAAACCTTAGTTTCAATGCCTCCAAAGATATTCGCCGCATAGCTTACCGCTGCGCCGTGGTTTCCCGAGGACACAGCAAGAATACCCCTGCTCTTCTTTTCCTCCGAAAGCATGGTTACCTTGCTCAAGGCCCCCCTGATTTTAAAGCTCTTCAGCCTTTGCTGGCATTCCAGCTTAAGAAAAACCTTGGTTTTACCGCTGCTCAAGCTCAGGGACAGCTCCAGCGGTGTAAGATAAATGTAATCCCTGATGCGTCTCCTTGCCAATACTACATCATCAAACTTGACCAACCTGAACACCTCCATTTCCTATATTCTAGCATACATAGCCCATTAAATATACCCTCCGTATCCACCGGAGGGTATATTTAATGGCCTCGTTAACTCATAAGCCTCTTCTCGCCCTGTATTTGCTGTATAGGTTTTATGTCCTGCGATACCTCCATTGTGCCGAGGTATTCGCCGCTGCTGCCGCGCACGGCGAAATAGCGGATATATACGTACCGGTCGCCCATCCTTATCCAAAAGTCCTCGTGGTCTTTTCTGCCCTCTTTGAAGTCCTGCAGCATCTTGTTCACTATGTGCACGCTGGCCGGCGGATGGCAGTTCTGCACCGTCCTGCCTATGACCGCCTTTGTCCTGGCAAAAATCCTATCCTGGTTGTTGGAGAAAAACTTCACCACGTCGTCCTTGTCTATAAAGGTAATATCAACCGGCATGGTATTGAACATGGCCTCCATTTCTTCCTGCCTGAGGATGCCCGTCTCGAACCTGATATTATCCTTGGGCAGCTCGGTCCTGTCCTTCTTCATATCCCGGGCTGCGTCTGTGCGATAGGGCGCCCACTTGGGGGGAGGGTCAATGAGCGTATATCCGATCTCCCCGCTTTCCTCAGCGATATTCAGCCATTCATCCTCGGTCAGGGTATCCATGGCCATGGGTATGAGGATGTTCTCCTCCTTGAAAATCATTTCAACGGCCTTGTTCACCACCTCCCGGAACTTCTGCGCCAAGGCCCGGGCTGAAATGCCGCCCTCTTCCAGCAGTTTTTTCAGTTCCTTGATGCCGTTTCGTATCTCATCGTCCACACCCCACATTACCTTTGGCGGGGCGGTTATCCCGTATTTTTCGAGATACGGGAAGAGCAGGTTTTCTTTACGGCTGTAATGTTTATCAATCTGCCACAGCAGATCGAGCAATTGAGCCAGTTCTGGCAGTTTGGCTTCGTCCCCTGCTTCCTCCAGGCCGGCCAGTATGGGATTGATGTCTTCCTCTATCAGCTTTTTAACCTCTTTGTTCTCAAGCCTGATTGTATGCACCGGGTGGCCGGGCATTTCTTCGGCCCTTGACGGCTTATGTATATGCTCGATGGAGCCCTTGAACACTTCGGCGTGGACATCGCACAGCCTCTGCACTTCCTCAACGGGCATACCCTCCATGATGAGATTCTGCTCCATCTCGGAGATCTCCGATGCCGTGACCCCTTCGATGAGTTTTGCGAACCTCTCCTTTACTTCGCCGACGCTTTTCCCGTTGTGAAGCTCCATTATAAGCTCCTTCAATACCCTTTGTCTGTACTCCCGGTTGTTTATTGCTTCACTCATGATATACCTCCTTTTAATGTATGGGGACACACCGCTGCTTGCGGGTATTCCTTGCCGTGGAATGTCCCCTTTTGATTCTTTTAGTATGCGGCTTCCCTATTAGTAGCATTTACCCCGCAGCCATCCGATAAAACCGAGTGGTAAAATTAATATGAAGTGCCTTGCAGAGAAGATTGCATAGATCAATTTTTATAGATATTATAAAGATAAGCCCAAGGGCGATAAGTGTATAGCCGCTGTTTAAGGCACTCAAGGCATAAACGCCGATGCGTTGTATATGAGATTATTATACAGGGAGGTCTTATAAATGGGAAAAGAGTTGGACAGAAGTTACTGGCAAGGGCCTAATGCGGCTCACAGACGTGTAATGTATAAAGGGGCAGGGTTTTCCGATGCCGATATAAAAACCAAGCCTCATATAGGGATTGCCAACTCCTTCATGGAAGGCTCACCGGGAAGCGCTCATTTAAGAACGCTGGCTGAAGCTGTAAAACAGGGTATCTGGCAGGCAGGCGGGGTGCCGATAGAATTTGGGATACCGGCTACCTGCGGAAATCTCAGCAACGGCGCCGAAGAATTAAAATATGAACTGGCAGGGCGCGATGTTGTCTCTATGTCCGTAGAGTTCGTAACAAAAGTGCACCACTTTGATGGGCTGGTAATGCTTGCATCCTGTGACAACATCATAGCAGGAACTTACCTTGCTGCAGCAAGGCTAAACATTCCTTCAATAGTTGTTACGGGTGGTTCTATGGTGCCGGGTAATTGGAAAGGCAAGCAGGTATTGGCTCCGGATGTGGATGTGGCCATATTGTCAGGAAACAATGAAGACTTAACGGACATGGAAGAGTGTGTGTGTCCTTCTTATGGGGCATGTGCGGTGATGGGAACAGCCAACACAATGCAAATTCTTGGAGAAACTCTTAACTTGGTTATTCCGGGAACCGCCACCATTCCGGCACCGGACCTCAGAAAGGTCAGATCAGCAAGAGACGCGGGCAGACATATCATAGAATTAGTTAAAATGGACCTTAAGCCAAGCGATTTAATTACAAGGGAAACGCTTCTAAATGCTATTATGGTGGATATGGCAATAGGCGGTTCAACAAATGCCGTGCTTCATATCCTTTCAATAGCAAGGGACCTTGGGATAGACATAACCCTTGACGATTTTGATAAACTGAGTGCGGAGATTCCATGCATATGCGGTGTAAGGCCCAACGGTCCCTATAATGTAGTTGATCTGCATAATATAGGCGGACTTCCTGCGGTCATGAAGATGCTGGAGGGCAAGCTGCATACTTCGGTCCCGACAATTACGGGTAAGACATGGAAGGAAGAATTGGCTGATGTCAGGGTAGAGCCCAGCGCCGTCTTGAGTTCTTTGGAAAATCCTCTCCACAAAGAAGCGGGCTTAAAGGTCCTGAGAGGGAATTTAGCGCCAAAGGGAGCTATCATCAGGCCCAGCGGGGTCCCGGAGGACATGAAATACTTTAGGGGTACTGCAAAGGTATACAGCAATGACTTTGATGCCCTAAAAGCCATTCAAAGCGGAGAAATAAAACCGGGTGATGTTATAGTGCTCCGCTATGAAGGCTGTAAAGGCGCTCCAGGCATGAAAGAAGTTATGCTTTCGACGGATGCTCTGGTGGCTTTTGGATTACATAAAAGTGTAGGACTTGTGACGGATGCCAGATTTTCAGGCTTTAACCACGGTCCTATAGTAGGGCATGTGTGTCCTGAAGCCTTTGATGGCGGTCCTATTGCCTTAGTAGAGGATGGAGATATTATAACGGTTGACACAATTGGCGGAAGTGTAAGCGTTGAATTGTCGGACGAAGAGCTTGAAAAACGCCGTGCCGCATGGGTACGCCCTGAACCAAAAGTAACTAAGGGAATACTGGCTGTTTATGCAAATACATGCCGTACGGCTGATGAAGGCGGGGCCATGCAAACCTGGTAAAAGATAACGGAGCATGGGTAGGCTCTTTTGCTTATCCTTGCTTCCCGGTTCATTTTTTCTGTTATTCAGGGATGATGTTTGCGATTTACGATGAAATATTCCTTAAGCGCTGAAACGAGTTGCTGTTTTGACGCAATATATGATTCCGGAGGTATATAATGAACAACCAGTGCAAAGACTCAAAACCGCTGTCCCTGTTGTACCGCCTTGTATCCTGCCCCAGCACCACCGGCACTGCCGAAGAGGTGGGCGTGGAAAAGGAGCTCTTCAATATATTGTCCGAAATGGAGTACTTTAAGAATCACCCTGAAAACCTTATGCTGCACCCCATCCCCGGTGACAGGCATGGCCGGTGCGCAGTTGCGGGCCTTGTGAAGGGCAAAGGTGAGAAAACCGTGATTCTTCTCAGCCATCACGATGTTGTCGATACGGCAGACTACGGCCCCATCAGGGAGCACGCCCTGAACCCGGACAGGCTGGCTTCAAGCCTGGACCCGTCCACCCTTGACCCCGAAACGCTTGCCGACAGGGCTTCCGGCGGATGGATATTCGGCCGGGGAGTCGCCGACATGAAGGCCGGGATAGCCCTCTTCATCAGCCTGATGGATGAGATGAGCAGCGCCCGGGAGGGCCTCCGGGGCAACATCCTTTTTCTTTCGGTGCCCGATGAGGAGACCAACTCTGCGGGCATGACCGGATCGGTAGCCTTCCTCAACCAATTTGCCTGTTCAAGGGGCCTGGAATACATAGGCCTGGTGAATTCTGAACCCTGCAGCTTCAATCCCGACGGGACATACAACATGTACATCGGCTCGATAGGCAAGCTTCTCCCCGCGGTTTTCTGCTTCGGCAGGGAAGCGCACGCACGGGAGCCCTACGCGGGAGTTAACGCCAACTTGATAATGGCCGAACTGATCAGGGCCATCGAAGGAAATGCAAGGCTTTCCGATAAATACGGGGACGATATTACAATGCCGCCGGCCAACCTCAAGGCCATGGATCTGAAGGACGTTTATTCCGCATCCACCCCGCCTGCCTCCATAGCCTTTTTCAATATGCTCACCTACCGGCGCTCACCCCAGGAAATCGTATCACTGCTGAAAGAAACAGCCTCAGCCTCCTTCAGCAGGGCGCTGGAGATCATCAACGGCAGGATCCGGGAATACTCATCCGCGTCCGGAACCAGCATCGGAGAGCTGGAATGGAAGCCCAGGGTGTATACCTACATGGAGATGTATAATCTATGCCTTGAAAGGCACGGAGAGCCCTTCACCAAGCATATGGAGGATTTCATAGGGACAGAGGCAGGAAAAGCTGCAGATGAAAGGGACCTGACGGTCAAAATTATCAAAGAAGTGCATTCCTTCTGTCCTGACAGGAACCCCAAGGTGGTAATAGCCTTTTCACCCCCCTATTACCCCCATGTCACCGTAACGGGGAAGGACAAAAAGGAGGCAAACACGCTGCATGCCGTTGAAAGGCTTTCGCAGTTTTGCGCCGGAAATTTCGGTATAGACCTTAAAGTAAACAGGTTTTTCAACGGTATTTCAGATTTGAGCTATTGCGGAGTGCAGGATGCGGAAGAGGTTATCGGCCTGCTCAAGCCCAATATGCCTGTGTGGGGACATCCCTATTTGGTCCCGGTTGATGAAATCAAAAAGCTGGACGTGCCCGCCGTCATACTGGGACCGTGGGGAAAGGACCTCCACAAGTTTACCGAGAGGCTTAATCTGGAATCCTACCTTGTTACAACACCGGCACTCCTCAGATTCTATGTGGATACCCTGCTGAACCTCAATCATTAGTTCGCAGATGGCAGATCGCAGGTGCTAGGTACTAGATCACAGTTCACAGATCACAGATCACAGGCATCCGGGTTATGCCTTTGGGGTTTTACCCTCTAGCCTTGCCCTGACGTCTGTCATCTGTCATCTGATGTAATTTGATGAAATTAGTATGCCCCAAAAAGAAAAAAGAACCATATTGACAAATCAGGTCTATTCCGATAAACTTAGGCATATAAGGTCTACTGCAATAAACTTATGGAGGTTGGCCGCTGTGGAACAGTACAAATTATTCGACGCCGAATATAAATTTGCCAGTTTAGTCTGGGAAAATGAACCCATCAATTCAACTGAACTCGTAAAGCTTAGCCGTGACAAGCTTGGCTGGAAAAAGTCCACGACATACACGGTCTTAAGAAAGCTTTGCGAACGCGGAATACTTAAAAATGAAGATGCAACGGTCTCAGCGATTGTTAAAAAGGAGGATGCTCAAAAATACGAAAGCCAGACGGTAATAGAAAAGGTCTTCGACGGCTCCCTGCCGCAGTTTTTAACGGCATTTTTGGGTGAAAGGAAGATTACCGAAAGGGAAGCCGAGGAACTTAAACGTATCATAGAGGAGGCCACAAAATGACAGACTTATTTACTGCCGTACTTAATATGAGCATTACCGCGAGCTATGTGGCTCTTGCAGCAATTGCAGCAAGAATGCTCTTGATAAAAGCGCCCAAAATTTTCTCCTATGTGTTGTGGCTGCCGGTATTTATAAGGCTTGTTTGCCCCTTTAGCTTCAACTCCGCCTTTAGCTTTTTGAATTTCCTTCAGCATAATCCTCGATTAAGCTCAGGAGCAATGGAGTATGTTCCCTACAACATCGGCTTCATGCAGGACCCTGCGGTTGATGTGGGAATTGGTAGTATAAGCAATGCCGTTAATTCATCGCTTCCGTCGGCGGCGCCTACAGCCAGTGCAAATCCCATGCAGATCGCAATGGGATTTGCCGGAAGCGTATGGATTGCCGGCGTAGTTTTACTGCTTATATATAGCATCGTTTCATATCTAAAGGTGATGAAAACTGTAAAAACCGCAACTCTTGTAAGGGACAATATTTTTGAAACCGACAGGATTGCCACACCCTTTGTATGCGGCCTTCTCAGGCCAAAGATAATCCTTCCGGTCGGTATAGGCGGGAGCGAGCTTCCCTATATCCTGGCGCATGAGCATACCCATATAAAAAGGCTGGACTATCTTGTGAAACCCTTTGCGTTTTTAGCGCTGATTTTCCATTGGTTCAATCCTTTAATGTGGTTGTCGTTTGCATTGATGAGCAAGGATATGGAGATGTCCTGCGACGAAAGCGTCCTTAAAAAACTGGGCAACGATATTAAAGGCAGCTACTCGAATTCTCTGCTTTCACTTTCGGTTAAAAGAAGCGGTTTGCTGATGGGCAGTCCCCTTGCCTTTGGAGAGAGCAATATTAAATCAAGGATAAAAAATATCCTGGCCTATAAAAAGCCTGAATTTTGGGTTGTTGCGGCTGCAATTGTTATAACCGCTGTCCTGATTGTATCGTTTACGGCAAATCCGAAAAATGAGGATGTTTCTGCGCCAATTACCTACCCGGAATACGATGCTGAGGTTCTAATTGCCAATAAAACTCCCTATGTGGGCAATAACAGCAAGGTCGTCGCGCTCATCGATGCCCTGCCGCTGCCGGCAGGCATTGTACGCGGTACGGTAGAGCTTCATACGGCCAATCAGCCCTATGAAATAACAATCAATTTGGTTATGACTGACGCTTCCGATGTTACTGTGCAGGGAGTCATAAGCGGGGATGCTTTCTACCGGAATTCCATACTGCTGTTTAGTCTAATTGATAATGTTGACATCATAAACTGCAAAATCTCGGACAACACCGGCAAGTATGATGACGCATCGTATACTTTTACATACACAAGAGAAATGACTGAGAGACTGATAGGTGAGGATGTCCGCTCCTATGCGGGCAGCGCCGGTACTCTTAAAAACCTTATTGACCGGCTAAACGGCATGTCCTTTGATGCTGAGCGAACATCAAAAGATGAGCAGAAGGAAATAAAGCTGCCGGATTTTAAGGCGAACGTTTCAGACCCCATAGAACAGCTTGTTTACGATGCGGCGGTTAAGCAATACTCTCGGCCCAATGACGGATTTACCGTTGTTGCGCCTACAATATTCGGCAGCTATGAGGAAGGGAATAAACTTAAAGTCTTTGTAACTGTTTTCAATATGAGATACAGGCTTTACGGCAAAACCCTCTCCGAGGTCAGCGGCGGTATTGTTCCGGCGGCAATCACCTTTACCAAAAACGCGGACGGCAGCTATACGCTGGATGAATACCTGGAGGCTATGGACGGTTCATTTTTCCCCAAATCCATAAAGGAATACTGCGTAATGCCGGTATCAAAAAAAGAAATAAGGGGACTTTCCGATAAAATCTTGGATGACTATGGAGACCATAAGAACCGCTCGGAATTGCTCATGGAGAATCTTGTAGAGCACTTAAAGTCCAATGATCAAAAAGGCATTATTCTCAAACGAGTCACCGACGAATTGGTGCCTTTAACGTGAGCGGAAGAAAAAAAGTGCCATTCGGTTTATTCCGCAAACCGGATGGCACCTTGGTTTATAAAGCATATTATGCTCTTGCCAAGCCTTTACAGTCCCTTCAACACCCTTCCCAGCCTCTTAATGCCCTCAACAATTTTTTCATCCGAAGAGGTGCAGTAGTTCAGCCTGAAGTGGTTTGCATTGCCGCCATTCGGATAGAATGCTTCGCCGGGTACAAAGGCGACACCCTGCTCAAGGGCTTTTTTCAGCACCTCCGCGGCATCCATGCCCTCGGGAAGGTCAACCCATGTAAACAGGCCGCCCTTCGGGTAGGTATAGCTGATGTTCAGCGGGAACTCCTTTCTTATCATATCCATCATCAAGTCCCTTCGTTTCCTGTAGACATCGATAATACCCCTGACATGGGCGTCGTAGTCATACATCTCGGCGAATTTGGCTATCTGTCTCTGGGAAAGGGTATTGGCCTGCAGGTCGGCACCCTGTTTTATCAGCACATATTTCCTGATTATGTCCGAGCTTGCTGCAACCCATCCCACCCTTAAACCGGGACAGAAGGTTTTTGAAGTTGTCCCCAAGTAAATGACGATACCCTCGGTATCAAAATGCTTGACTGCCGGGAGTCGCTCCCCTTCGAACCTGAGTTCCCCGTACGGGTTGTCTTCTATTACTGGTACACCGTATTTAACGGCAAGCTCTACCAGCCTCTTCCGCCTTTCAAGGCTAAGCGTCCTGCCTGTGGGGTTCTGGAAATCCGGTATGGTGTATATGAACTTCGCACCCGGATTCTGCGCCAGTGCCTTCTCCAGCTCCTCAATAATCATACCGTCCTCATCCATTGGGACCTCGACAAACCTTGGCAGATAAGCCCTGAACGCGCTTAGTGCCCCCACATAGCTCGGGCTTTCGCAAATTACCACATCACCCTCATTAACGAAAAGCTTTCCCGAAAAATCCAACCCCTGCTGGGAGCCGTTGGTTATAAGGATGTCCTTCGGGTCAATATCCACTCCCGATGCTCCCATCCTTTTTGCTATGAATTCCCTTAACGGCAGGTATCCTTCGGTGGATGTATACTGAAGCGCCTCTCTTCCATCTTCGTCGATTATATTTACGCATACAGCCTTCATCTCCTCGGTGGGGAAGAGCTCGGGCGCCGGCCACCCCCCTGCGAACGAGATTGTGCCCGGTGTCTGCTGTATCAGCCTGGAGATCTCACGGATTGCTGATGGTTTTACCTCTTCCATCCTATCGGCAAACCTGATATTCATACATTAACACCTCCAACTAGTCTTTAACCAATTCCATCCCGCGGTTGAACGCCTTTGTATTCAGTTCAACAACCCTAGGTTTTTTAATGAACCTGCCTTCTATGGCTTTGACCACAGCTTCCGGTGAAACGACACCGGTCAGCTTTACAATTATCCCAAGGGCAACGATGTTTGCAACGGCCGGATTCCCCAGTTCCCTGGCAATATCGGTTATCGGGAACCCGAGCTGTTTTGCCCTGGACGCCTTCACATCCTCAACAAGACCGCTGTCGTAAATGAGCACCGCTTCTTCATCCAAACTTCCCACATACCTGTTATAGGCTACCTGGGCAAGGGCCAATACGGCATCTTCCTTCATAACCTCAGGGTAATATATGTCCCCATCGCTTATTATAATGTCTGATTTTGTAAACGTTCCCCTGGTTTCAGTACCATAGGAGGAGGTCAAAGTGGCGTTCTTGTTTTCATAAATCGTAGCAGCTTCACCGAGTATTGACCCGCTTACAATGAGGCCCTGTCCTCCAACCCCGCTCAGGATTATTTCCCATCTCTCCTTCATGTACTGTCCCCCCTCTATTCAGCATTCTCAGCTATTGCGAATATTTTCTCGTACTTTGTGCTGTAGTCTTCCTTGTCCCTGTCTACAAACTTTCCAAGCACAAACTTCTTCTCCCTCTCCTCGGGAGATAGTTTTTCAGCCTGTTTAATATTGACCGAGTTCTCCTTAATCCAATTCAGCATTTTGGGTCCGGTTTTCATGCCGTTGCGGCGGCCGAAATGCGTTGGGCAGGGAGCAATCGCTTCAACAAAGGAAAACCCTTTCTTGTTCAGCGCTTCAACGATCAACTTTTGCAGTTGAACGATATTGTACACGCTGCCCCGCGCCACATAGGGCGCGCCCGCTCCTTCAACCAGCTTGCAGAGGTCAAAACCCTGCTCAATGTGTCCATAGGGCGAGGTGCTGGTGTAGCTTGCCTCCGGTGTCGTACCCGAATACTGGCCTCCTGTCATGCCATAGTTGAGATTATTAACGACTATTGCGGTAAGGTCTACATTTCTCCTTGCTGCGTGGATGAGGTGATTTCCTCCTATCGTTGCTCCGTCGCCGTCCCCCATGAGGACCAGCACCTTAAGCTCAGGGTTGGCAAGCTTTATACCGGTAGCAAAGGCCAGCGCCCTCCCATGAGTCCCGTGAAATGCGTTTGTATTGATGTAATCATCGGCTTTTCCCCAGCATCCGATCCCGGTAACTACCACCGTATTCTTCCTGTCAAGCTGCAGTTCCTCAAAGGCCCTGACTATTGCTCCCAGTACGTTTCCATTTCCGCATCCTCCGCACCAGAATAGTGGAAATTTGTTCTTAACCAAGTAATCGTCAAATTTCATATTGCTCATCTCTCCACCTCCTCGATTCCGGCAAGTATTTCAAAGGGAGTGATTGCTTCACTGTTCACTTTGTTTACGCCTACGATAGGTATATTGTTCTCGTTTACCCGTTTGACCTCCCGGATAACCTGGCCGAGGTTCATCTCGGGCACAACTACACCTTTGACCTTGCGGCACAGCTCCCTGACTCCGTCATCCGCGAAGGGCCACAGCGTGACAAGCTGCAGTACCCCTACCTTCTTACCCATGTTCCTTGCAATCTTCATCGCTTCCAGGGCCGACCTGGTTGAACAGCCGAAGGTAACTATCGCGTACTCGGCATCTTCAAGGTTGAACCTTCTCAGTATAACAATATCTTTTTTGTTCTTCTCTATCTTATCCGTATAATGCCTTATAAACCTATCGGCGTTGTCCGGCTTGCTATTGGCAAATCCCGTCTCATCGTGAGTTGACCCTGAAACCCTGAATACGTATTCGCTGCCGTAAGCCGCCAGGGGTGCAATCCCGTCTTCGTCGGGTTTAAAAGGTTTGTAATCCTTGGGATCACAGGTCGGTTTCTTTCTATTGATGATCTGATCCGGGGATGGCTCCCACAGGACTGCCTTTTCCCTCATATGACCAACGATCTCGTCGGCCAGGAAAATCACGGGCGTCCTGTATTTTTCCGAAAGGTTGAACGCCTGTATTGTAAGGTCATAGCAATCCTGCACAGACGATGGTGAGATTACTATAATGCCATGGTCGCCATGGGTGCCCCAGCGGCTTTGCATGACATCACCCTGGGCGGGTTTTGTAGCCAGGCCGGTACTGGGTCCGGACCTCTGCACGTCGATGATCACACAAGGCACTTCGGCCATTACCGCAACACCCAGGTTTTCCTGCATAAGCGAGAAACCCGGACCGCTGGTGGCAGTATATGATTTTTTACCGGCAACCGAGGCCCCTATTATTGCGGCTATACTGCCTATCTCATCTTCCATCTGCACATATAAGCCGCCTACCTGCGGCAGGCGTACCGATGATACTTCCGCCACCTCCGATGAAGGAGTTATCGGATAGCCCGCATAAAACCTTGCCCCGGCAGCTATAGCCCCTTCGGCTATAGCCTCGTTGCCCTGAATAAATCTTATTCTTCTATTTTGTTCCATCCTTATCCACCTCCACTTCCACTGCGAAGTCCGGGCACCTCAGGACACACATCCTGCACCCCGTGCATTTTTCAAGGTGCTCAGGCACAGGCGTCCCGTCTACCTCCTGTGTAAAGACCTCTACAGGGCAGAACTCTACGCAAATGCCGCACCTTTTACACCAGTCGGTGTTGACAATTACCCTATTCATGTCTCATACTCCTTTCATCAGGGATATTCTTTCTGCAACTGAGATCTAGTCGTTTCCCACGACAAAGCTGTTATATATCCCGTCGAATTTATTTACTATCCTGGAACTCTGCTCCATCATATCGTTATACAACTGCCGGTGGGATGCTGCAAACTTCTCCCTATCCGCGTCACCCCCACCTTCCCTGTACTCGGAAGCAGCTTTGAGGTATCTCTCAACATTGGCGATGAACGGGCGTATTTCATCCATAACCGCTTCTATCTCCCTGTAATTAAAAGTATAGCTCTCCATAGCGTTTTTACGGGTGAGCACCTTTTTCTCTTCTTCCGTGAACTTATCCCAAAACGCTTTGTCGAAGGCTGCGCCTTTTTTAATCTCATCGTCCACCAACCTCGCCAGCGAGGTAAAGGATAACGCCAGCTTGTTATATGTCCCGATCGCATCGTTATACTCTTTTACTATATCTGCATTTTCCTTTACCTTCTTGATGCCGCTGTCTCCGCAGCCGGCCAGTATTGCAACGGATAAGAGGAGCGTTAGCATATATACTGCTGCGTTTTTCCCTTTCATCTGATTACCTCTTTCTATGCGGATAGATTATTTCCGGTCCTTTCATTCCCGTCCTTGAACATTAAACTGAACAGTATTGTCGTGATGAATGCAACGATTACCGCAGCATATGTCTCGTTAAGCTCAGGGTGTATCGGAAACTGCCCGACTACGGCCTTGTAGGCAACCCAGAAGAAGCCGATGAATCCGGTGGCTACCATAGCCCAGACCGCACCCTTGGATGATGTACCCTTCCAGTAGATTGCCAGAAGAAGTATAACGAACAGCGAACCCCTCAATGTATACGCAAAGTAAACCATATCCAGAATCCTGGTGCTCCCGTACATGAACACCGAGAGCACTATGCACAGCACCCCGGAAATACCGGTTGAGAACCTCGACATGAACAATACTTCCTTGTCCGTTGCATTTGGTTTCAATATCCTGTGATATATATCCTTTGTAAACATGGTTCCCGATGCAAGGATTATCGGCGATACGGTCGAAAGTATTGCAGCCATTATCGATGCCAGGACAATGCCGCCCGCAACCGGCTGCAGGTTCATCATAAGGGTGGGAAGTGCAAGCTTGGCATTAGCCAGTTCCGGGAATCTAACCTTTGCAGCCATCCCAAGAAGTGCAGTAAGTATTCCAAAGGGTGCTACCGCAAACGCGGTTAGCACTGCTGCTGTCTTTGCCACCTTGACATCCCTTGCCGCAAGTATAGGCTGTATTCCCGCCTGGGCCGTACAAGCTCCAAGGATTGAGGCTATTATCCATGAGGTAACCTTTGGGGTGCCTATACCAAACCAACTGAAATATGGGTTTGCCGGCAGCGCCGTCTGTAGAGCGGCTAGACCTCCGATATCCCCCCCAACTAAGAACAGAGCAAGTATTACACCTCCGTACATAGCAACCAGGTGCAGCATATTTGTATACCCGACGGCTGTCATGCCCCCGGCCAGAGTATAAATAATAAAGCCTATACCCAAAACGATAACCGAGACATTAAAATTCAGGCCGAGCACTGAGACACCCAGCGTTCCGGCGGCAATAATCTGGGATGTTCCCACGACTATCATTACAAATGTGAGCAGCACGCTGGCAACTACCCTTGCCCTGACACCTATGAATTTCTCTACTATTCCGGGTACCGTTACCGTCTCCAGGCTCCTGTATAGCTTGGCAAACAGCAGGGCAAGCACCATGACACCTATACCATTTGATATCGTATACCATGCGCCCGATAGCCCAAAAGCATAGCCGTATTCCGATACCCCCGTTGTGGAAGTTCCACCCAGCCATTCACCGGTTCCGGCTGCGACGCACATCAGGACGCCCAGTTTGGCACCGTGAAACGCATCAGAACTGGTCGATTTTTTTTTGGCGTATACACCTATACCCACGGTTAAAGCAAAATATGCAACTATAATCATAAATTGAACAGACATATTCTTTACTTCCTCCTTCTGCTGTGTTTATGTTTATGTGTAGGCTTTTTATTCAGCCCCTCTACAATTCATTATATACAAGCAAAATCCATACCACTTTTGACCCGTTTGTGGAATTCCCTTAAAACCCTATCATGCATAAGCCTGAGACACTCTTTAACCGTTCCATTCAAGTTTTAGACAGGGATATGTTTCTATTTTGAATAACTATCTTAATTTCCGTTAATTATTTTAACATGATTAAAACAATAGCGCTGTCGATAAAAATCAACAGCGAAAGGTCACAAAACATTCTAATTACTATTCTCCAAATCCTTCAGCCTCTTCCACAGCGTTGTCCGGCTGATACCCAGCTTCTCGGCAAGCAGGGCCTTATCACCCTTAACGCGTTTGTTCACCGTTTCGATAATCTGAAGCTCCATATCCTTGAGTTGCCCTAGCTTTATCATAATGCTATCATCAGACACGCTTCCCCGTTTTGCGTTTATGTTTTTGTAAACGGCGTGTTCGGCAAGCAGTTGTTCGGCAAAATCGGCCTCTATAACAGGGCTCTCCGCCAGTATAACCATTTTTTCCGTAAAGTTTTCCAGTTCTCTTACATTGCCCGGCCAATCATACCTCTTTAAAACTTCTATTCCGGCTTCGGTAATTCCTTTGATGCCCGTGTTGTGTTCGTGGTTCATAATTTCAACAAAGTGCTTCACCAGCAGAGGGATATCCTCTTTCCTTTCCCTCAAAGGCGGCACTTTAAGATTCAGTATGTTAATCCTGAAGAACAGGTCTTCCCTGAATTTCCCTTTTTGCACCAATTCGTATAAGCTGGTATTGGTTGCAGCGATTACCCTGACGTCGATGTTCAGAATATAGTCTCCCCCAATCCTCAGCACTTCCTTCTCCTGGAGCACCCTGAGAAGCCTGCTTTGGAGCCTTGGGGATATACCTCCGATCTCATCCAGAAAAATTGTTCCCCTGTGGGCCAGCTCAAAAAGACCGGGCTTCCCCCCTTTTTTGGCCCCTGTAAAAGCCCCTTCCTCGTACCCGAAAAGCTCACTTTCGAGCAGGTTTTCCGGGAGGGCTGCGCAGTTTATCGCTACAAAGGGACCCTCCCGCCTGTCGCTTATATTGTGTATGCTCTGAGCAAACAGCTCTTTTCCGCTGCCCGTCTCTCCTTCTATCAATATAGTGGTTGAGGTTCTGCCGAATTTCGCAGCCTTATCCTTTGCCTCTTCCATTACCCGGCTTTCGCCGATAATTCCTTCAAAATGGTGTTTGGCGACAAGACCCTTTGTATACAGTTCCGTCCTGACCTTCTGCTCCAGTTTTTGCAGCTTTGAAACCTCTTGTATGGTAAATATTATGCCGACATGTTCCTTATCCACTATTATAGGGACCCGGTTAAGTATTACCTGAATATTGTTTACCTTCATTACCTTTCCAAGCTCATAGCCGCGGTCGCCGTTGACAAGACTCTGGCCGTTGCCAAGTCTAAGCTTCGAAATTTTTTGTCCTATAACCGACTGTGCATTGGTTTCAAAAATCTTCTCGGCAGCAGGGTTGAATGTTGTAATCACATCCTGTTTGTCTATGGCGATAATGCCTTCCCCGGAGTAGTCGATTATTGCCTTCAGCCGTTCTGCCCTTTCCTTTTCCCTTTTTCCGAAATCGCTGATGTTCTTTGCGGATAGTATCGCCTGTTCAACTGCCCTCCTGCTGCTCTTAACCAAAACCCCGTTGAGATTCTTGTTTTTTGCTATCTCTATTACACAGCTGCCCATGCTTACAATCGTCAGTTTCCCTAAGGCGGTAGCATCTTCTATCCTTGCTTCCAGTTCGCTTCTATCGCTGTACGGAAATACGCTGAAATCCATGTTCAATACATTTCTCATGCTTTCTATGTTCTCCAGTTTCTCCGACTTGTAGCTGACCAATCCGATTTTATCTCCGTATTCTCTGGCCTTTATCAGCGCATTGAGAAAATCCACCGTGCTGATTTCTATCGACACTACAGGAATGCTCACAAGTTCTTTTATCGCTGCGGCAGTTCCGCCGCAGCTTATTATAACATCGAGGTCTTTCTCCATCTTTTTGGCATATAGATGCCCATTTCTCATAATTCCCCCTTCGTGCACCTTCATGGGTATTCCAAGTTCCTGTGATAATTCCTTTGCCATATCGGTTAGCTCAGGGTATGTTGAAATGAATAAAATTCGGGAATCCATGGCGTACCTGCCTTTCCTAATAATAGTATCCGGCAACAGTTCCTACCTCCATTAATAATAGCCAAGAAACCGTTTAATTGCAATAGTATATATATATTCTGTGAACGCCACGTAATTCCCTCTAGAAATATTTACTTATATATCTTTACTTCTTCCTGTCCCCGGAAGACCCTGAGCACACCCTGAACCATTGCCAGCATCTCAAACTCCCCGGGATACACCATAACCCTGGCAATAAACCCTACCCGTTCTTTGATCCAGTTCATAAGTTCATCATCGTAGGCCAGCCCTCCGGTCAGAATGATTGCATCCACTTCACCCTTGAGAACAGTAGCCCCTGCCCCTATTTCCTTGGCTATCTGGTATGCCATGGCTTCATATATCAACCGCGCTTTCTGGTCCCCGGCCTTGATCATCTTCTGAACCTCGCGGCCGTCGTTTGTTCCGAGGTACGCAACCAATCCGCCGCCTCCGACTATCTTCTTCCTGAGCTCCTCTTTCGTATATTTGCCTGAGTAGCACATATCTATAAGCGACCCGACAGGGAGGCCGCCTGTTCTCTCAGGGGAAAACGGGCCGTCTCCGTCCAGCGCGTTGTTTACGTCGATAATCCTGCCCTTCCTGTGTATCCCTACTGAAATCCCGCCTCCCAGATGCCCAACAATAAAATTGAACTGGCTGTACTCACCACCGAGTTCCGAAGCTGCCTGTCTTGCTGCAGCCTTCTGATTCAACGGGTGGTCCTTGGATTTCCTCTGAATCTCAGGCATACCGGATACCCTTGCCAGATCCTCGAACTCATCCACCACAACAGGGTCTACAACGAAAGCTTCCAGACCGAGCTGGTTTGCTATATCAAAGGCTATAACGCCGCCAAGGTTGGAAGCGTGCTGTCCCATCACCCCTACCTTAAGGTCCTCCACCATCTGCGGATTGACCTTATATGTACCGCCTTCAACCGGCTTCATATTGCCTCCCCTGCCTACCACCGCATCCAGGGAATCAAGGCTGATTTTCTTTTCCTTTAAGGTGTTGACTATTACTTCCTTTCTAAAGCCAAACTGGTCACAGATGGCTGCATACTTTTTAATCTCTTCAACGGGATGCCGGAGCACCTCTTCAAAAACCGGCTGCTCATTATCGTATACAGCTATCTTTGTTGATGTTGAGCCAGGATTGACAGCTAAAATCCTATAGGTTTCTTTCATCATGCGTCCCCCTTTTTTTAATGTAATGGGACACACCGCTGCGCCTATAAGGCCATGGGACACACCTTCATATTTGGTATTCCTTTATGGCCAAGGAATGTCCCAATTAAAGTTCCTTGCCGCGGAATGTCCCCCTATTATTTATTTGCTGGAAATCAACACTGCCAGAGCTATGGAATTCAATTTTGATTCATCCGAGCTTGCCCTTGAAGTAAGCACAATCGGGGCCCCTGCACCCATAATTATCCCGGCTTTCTCAGCCCTCCCGAAGTATTCCATGGACTTGTTCAGCAGGTTCCCGGCCTCTATATCCGGTGTGATGAGTACATCGGCATGACCCGCAACGGGGTGTTTTATCCCTTTGTGATTTGCGGCTTCAACCGATACGGCGTTGTCAAGGGCAAAGGGCCCTCCGACAGTACAACCCCTGATCTCTCCCCTTTCATTCATCTTCGCCAGCTCGTCCGCGTCCAGGGTAGCCTGCATCTTCGGGTTAACCTTTTCCACGGCGCAGAGCACCGCAACCTTTGGGTTGTCGTTGCCCAGGGCATGCGCCACCTTCACGGCATTCTCAATGATTTTGACCTTTTCCTCCAGGGTCGGCGCAATATTCATCGCCGCATCGCTTAAAATGAACAGCCTGTCGTATCCCTCCACCTTAAGCACCCCCACGTGGCTTAAAAGGCTGCCTGACATCAATCCGGCTTCTTTATCCAGTACCGCCTTCAGTACAACCGACGTGTCTACAAATCCCTTCATGAGCATAGAGGCCTTGCCCTTTCTCACCTGCTCCACTGCTATCCTGCACGCCTCAGCCTTGTCCTTCACATCGATAATCTCAAAACCGTCAAGGTCGATACCGTTTTCCCGGGCAATGCTCTCGATTATCTCCTTATCACCAACAAAAACGGCATTGATTATGCCATACTTGTAGGCAGCATACACAGCCTTAAGAACATCCTCATCCTGAGCCACTGCCACGGCGATGGTCTTCGGCCCTTTCTCCCTTGCTTTGCTGAGTATTTCTTCAAATGTCCTTATCATCTTATCACCCCACAGTAAGTATATCCTTTATAAGTATATAAGCAAATTGTATGCCATTAATTGATCTTTCACACTTAAAACTACCGTGCCTGCAGATGCTTGTATCTGCTTGGAATAAGGCAGTAATATGGAAATAATTAAGAGCAACTCACCCTTCTAAGGTTGGATTATACACTAACGCTGTTAAAAATGTAAACATGGGATGCTAATTCTGAACCTTTTATAGAATGTCATTTATAAAATAAACGCTTGCAAAAAACAGGATAGTTCTATTTAATTAAAGATATGAAAGCCGATGAAGGTAAACGGAAGGAGGGATTATATGTTCAAGACAGGAAAGATGATGACAATTTTGATTCCTGGCCTGGCAATTGCTTTTGTCTGGGTACTTTTTTCCGCAAGCATGGTTACCGGGCAAGCAGAATCCTTTCCGAAAATCGAAGAAAAACTCGTTGCTATTTCTAAAGAAGAGAAAGAAATCCTCCAAAAGCTATTTGGCCTGGTACAAGAGATTGAAGAGATGGAGAGGGCGGAAAAGGAGCTTGCAGAGGAGATAGAAGCTATAAACTGGGAGATGAACAGTTTGGCAGCGGCAATTGCAAGCGAAGAAATCGCCTTTGAAAAAAACAAGGAAGGCCTGAAACAGGTTCTAAAGAGTTATCAGAGGAGAGGGCCGAGCTCTTATCTTGAAATCATTCTGGATTCAGACAGCCTGGCTGCTTTTCTTAGGCGCGTAAATATCTTGATGGATCTCACCCGCAACACGGGAGAGCTTTTGGATCTGCTGGAAGCAAGTAAAGATAAGCTATTGGCTGAAAAAACAAAACAGGCTGAAAAACTTGCGTTGATGAAGGAGAAACAGGAACAGTTGAAAGAATCCCGAAATAAGAAAATGCAATTAAAAGAGGAACAGGAGGCATACCTGGTATCCCTGGCTGAAGAAAGGGAGTATTACCAAACGTTTCTAACCGGCTTACAGCAGATGTGGGACGAGCTTAAGCCTACGTTTTCCGAAACTATGAAGGAGTTCTCCCGTGTCATTGAAGAGGGCGACTTGCCAGCCTATGCATTGAAAACAACTTTTTCTTTCTATAACATCAAGGGGACCATGGATGAGAAAGCATTTAATGATATAATGGCAGGGGATCCCCGTCTCCCGGAGATGGTATTCCACTTTTCACAGGGTAGAGTTGAAATGAGAATGCCAGAAAAAAATCTTGTCATGGCAGGGACTTTTGTGATTCCAGATGGGCACACCTTAAAATTCGAGGTGAAAGAAGGCAGTTTTTATGGGATGCCGCTGGAGAGCGGGTCCATCGAAGCATTGTTTCGGGAAGGTTACCCTGAGCTGGATCTTAAGCCGCTGCTGGGCAACAGCATCGTACGTTCCATAGAGATTCACGATGGTTATTTGGAATTGCTGATTGAACCGGTTTTATTCTAGCGCATGGTTAGGAGGCGACGAAAATGATTGAAGCAAAAGACGTCGGCTTGAGGTATCCTGACGGTACCTTGGCTTTAAAAAATATTGACCTACGGGTTGAACCCGGTGAGATAGTGTATATCACGGGTTCCAACGGTTCTGGGAAAACCAGCCTCTTAAAGCTTTTCATGGGAGCTGAGTATCCGACAATGGGTTCCTTAAAGGTGCTGGGACAGCCTGTTGTTAAAGGTCAGGCTGCGGCAATCAGGCAGCTCCGGATGGCGATCGGACCCGTCTTCCAGGAATTCAGGCTGATAAAAGGCAGAACAGCTATGGAAAATGTCATGTTGGGTATGCGGTTTCTAGATATTCCTCCCGGCCAGTTAAAGAAAAACGCCGGTGACGCCTTGGTAAAGGTGGGGTTGGAGCACAAGGCGCATTCGCTTGTAGAAAACCTGTCATGGGGGGAGAGCCAGAGGGTCGCCATAGCCCGGGCAGTGGCCAGAAAGCCGGCATTGATACTGGCGGACGAACCCACAGGTAATTTGGATAAGGACAATGCCTTGAAAATATTGGAGCTTTTGACTTCCTTCAAAGATAAAAAAACGGCGGTTATTATTACCACCCATGCACCCCATTTGATTGAGGGTGAAAAAGATGCCAAGCATATACGGATGGAAAAAGGAAGCATGAACTGGGAAAGGTTGGGATGAACATAAGATGAAGAACTTTTTTTATAATGCAGCTTACTTCCTCAAAGAAGCGAAAACGGTAATCCGGTTGAACTTGTTGTCTAATATTTTTTCTCTTTTCAGTACCGGCCTCATTTTCTTTATTCTTGCCATGGTCATTTCCTGCTGGTGGATAAGCGCTCAAGTTGTTAAAGCCATCCAGGAGGAGGCCGAAATAAATGTTTTTTTTGATGAAAGCATTGGTGATGGCGATGTGATGCAGTTGTTAGGGAAAATTAAAGGTATTGAGGGTGTGAGAGAGGTGCGGGTGGTTGCTGAAGATGAAGCCTACGACAGGATGGCGGCAATCCTGGGGAAAGAAGCCCGTGTCCTGGAATTTTTTGATGATAATCCCTTCAGTCCTTTCATCGAGGTGAAAATCTACCTGGAGAAAATGGATACTGTCCTGGAAGAGTTAGGTACCTTGACGGGTATTCAACATGTCAGGGATAACAGGGCGGTTTTGGACCGTCTGCGTAATATCGCGGGCGTATTGAACTCTTTGGGATACCTGGTTGTAGCTGCTGTGGGCATATCCACACTGGTTATCATATCCCATATCATCAGGCTGGGGATATTCAACAACCAGGAGCCAATAGACACGCTGAGGCTGTTAGGTGCGCCTGAATTTTTTATCGCATTCCCGTTTTTGCTGGTGGGATTGCTGTTAACCTTAGGCGGCGGTATGCTGGCGGCGGCTCTGGCAGCATTCGCATTGAAGCATGTTTATATCCAGATGGCAGGTCCCCTTCCCTTCATTCCCTTGCCGCCCCGTGAAGCGCTTGTTTCCGGAATGATCATTGTGGTTATGTCCCTGAGCGCAATCCTGGGGATTGTGGGAAGCCTGTTCGGACTGTCATCGGCAAAAAGCAATTAGGTCAATAGCATAATTTTATATGCAGATTTAACATATTGTGACCGCGTGAATACCCTATAATGAGGAGGTGAAGTATAAGTGTATAGCTTCTGGAGACAATGCCCTCCAAACACTATCGCATATACTATCAGAGCCGGAGATACCTTCTATAGGCTGGCTCAACAATTTAATACGACCGTACAGGCAATTATATCGGCGAACCCGATGGTGAATCCTATGTTCCTTCAAATAGGCCAAACCATATGTATACCCCGGCAACAGGTCTATCCTCCCTGCCCGGAAGGTACCGAGCCTTACACAGTCCAGAGGGGCGATACCTTTTATTCAATAGCAAGGAGGTTCAATGTCAGGTTGGATGTGCTGCTGAGCGCCAATCCCGGTATTAACCCCGATGCTCTTTTCATAGGACAGAGAATATGCATACCGGCGGAAGAAGAGGTATAATCGCTGATGTCCCTATTCTGAATCAAAGATCCTCAACTATGTCGTTGAGGATCCTTTAATTTGTGCTATATTTCATCCACCAGAACTTCACCGCCATTCAATATGGTAATCCTGTGGCGGCCATCGCCCCACTGCACGGTTCCCTTAAACCGTGCCTGCCCATTGGAGCTATCCGGCTGGTACTCGTTCACATGCCATCCGGCATTTCCCCCCAGTTGCTTTGGGTCTGGCAGCAGAACTCCCAGAGAGAGGGTTCCTACTCTACATCTTCGCATTTTTCCTCACCCTCCTTTTCCTTGGCTTCAGCATCCTGCCGTCTGCCGCTCAACAGTATCCGGATCCCTCCGAATATGAAAAGGAAGGACACTATGCCCGTCTGCAGGTAGTTTCTAACCTGATAGGTTATCAGGGGCGATATTATCCTGTCGAAGATTAACAGCAGCCCTATCCCGACCAGCCCAAACCCAAGCACCTTTGAACCGGTTATTCCTGAACTGTTATCCTTTATGAAATCGAACAGCGAAACCTGGTATTTATCATCCTCCATAGTTTCCTCCCTGCTCACCTTGCCCAGAGCATCAAACATGCTGTAGAACCAGATTACCGGAATGGTGAACATGAAAAAACTGATCCTGAGCCAATCGATGAAGAAGAACGAAAAGAAAAACAATGTCATCAATTCCAGCCCCTGCTTTTGATAGCCCAGGTACATGTGCCCGGCGCCCGGAACAACCGAAAATAAACAGGTGAGTATCTTTTTGTTCTGTACTTTCATATCATCTCCGCTGTAATCTTTACCTATTTGCTCTTCTCCATGATATACTAATTCACCATTATTGTTTTCTCCTATAAGCTTCATATTGACCCTGTCCGTGAGCATTATACTATCCACCAGTGCAGCAAACCAGATTATGGGCAGTCCCAGGAGCAGTACCAGTGGATCGTCATTATGCATAAGTATGGTAAGGCCCATAACAACAAAAACATTAGCCGCAGCCGCTCCCAGGAATATATATCCCCTGTACATCAGCCCCAGGTAAAAATGGCTTAAACCCGGTATAACGGATAACAGAAATACCACAAGCTTACTCTTTCTTTTCAAGGTAAAACCTCCTTCGGTTTTATTGCATCAAATACAGATAGTGTTTTATCCATCAATGTGTCAGACCACCCAAACTTCACCAGATCGCCCGTTTCCAGGCGGATAACGTCCTTGTTATCAACCTGTAGCTTAGAAATATGGGGTATGGTTTTTGCGAGTCCTTCAAATACCCCCGCACCCATAAGCATTATGGTGATACAGGCCGCCGCTGCATAATAGCAAAATGCGTTGTATCTCCCGACGCTGGTTTCCTTTTTTCTTTCTCCCCATTCCACTTTGGCCATCACGTTCCGGGTAAATTCCGGAGAGAGCGTATTCTCTGCACTTTCTATATGCCGCTTGGTAATACAGGACAAGAACGTTTCCATGCACTCGCCGCATTCATACAGGTGCTCTTCCATGGCTCTCCTTTTTCTCTCTTCCGTACGTCCATTTACAAACTCAACCCATTCCTGTTCCGTAAAGTGCATCCTTTAATCTCCCTCCTTCCACTTTTCCTTGAGGATTTTTCTGGCCCTGTAAAGCCTTGATTCCACCGTCTTTTCAGCTATGCCTTCTTCTTCGGCAATCTGCCTGTAACTCTTCCCTTCATAATAGAAATCCCTGACAATGGTTCTGTACCTGGGGGGGAGACCATCGCACAGGACCTTTAACCTTTCCCTGTCCTCGTTTAAAACTAGCTCGTCTTCAAGTCTACCGGACACATTCTCCCTTTGTGAAAACTGCTGCATGTCAACGGGCTTCTCCCTCTCCGCCACCCTTCCCTCTTTTCTTTTCCAGTCTATTGCTTTATGGGTGGCTATCCTGCCTATCCATGTTCTGAATCCCTCATACCTGTACCGGGGTAAAGAGATGTATACCTGGAGGAACACTTCCTGGGCAACGTTTTCAGCCTGATGACTGTCCCTGATAAAATTCAGTATTATTGCGAATACATAAGCCTTATACCTCTCAACCAGCTCTTCAAACGCTGCCTTGCTACCCTCGGCTGCCTTTTTGATTAGGAGTTCTTCTGGATTCATCTCTCCCTCCCTTTCCTTCCGATCGGGGACATTCCGCAACAAGGAATACCTGCGCAGCAGCGGTGTGTCCCCTTTCCTTAATATAGACGTTTATAAACATATTATCACTGCAATAAAATAAAAAAAAACCGCCTGAAAATCAGGCGGTATATACATCGAACCCTCTCTTAACCGTGGAGCGTGCCGTTATATCCTTTATCCTGCTGGCGTCAACTTTCAGAGGGTTTTCTTCAAGCACCACAAGGTCTGCAATTTTTCCCTTTTCTATGGTGCCTACTTCATCTTCCTTGAACACACCATATGCACCGTTTATTGTGAACATTCTTATTGCATCGATTACAGATAATCTCTGCGCAGGATTTGTATGATTCACCGCCGCATGTATCCCGAGCAGCGGGTTCATGGGGGTTACGTCGCTGTCGGAACCTCCCAGTATTATACACCCGCCCTTTATGATACTGTTCAGCGGATTCATTCTCAAAGCCCTATCCCTGCCAAGGCGCATTGCATACATTCCATTTTCACCGCCCCAGTAGAAATCAAAGGCAGGCTGTGTCGACGGAATAATCCCCAGTTGTGCTGCGAGTGCTATTTGTTCACAGGTAGGCAGTTCGAAGTGTTCAATCCTGTAGCGATGATCCTTTGCCGGGTTTTCAGCGAGCACTCTACTGTATGCTTGCAGTATCTGGTCAATCGCCCTTTCGCCTATCGCATGCACACTCATCTGAAGACCTGCCCGGTGCGCCTTTCTCACAAATTCATCAATTTCCTCCTGGGTATAATACAGCACGCCGTTGTTTCCCGCTTCGTCCAGGTAATCATCTATTATAGCAGCGGTCCTGGATCCTATTGACCCGTCGAGTATGATGCAGCCACCGACCCGGTTGGCCCCCATCGCCACAGCCTTCTCCACATCAACAGTCTGAAAAAATATTTCAACATCCAGTGTAAGCTCATCCTTCATTCTGTTTAAAACGATAAAATCATTATCATGAAAAAGCTTGCCTCCCTCAAGGGCGTTCAAGGTGGTGATTCCCACCTCAAATGCTTTCTCCTGGGCATAGAATGCCGCTTTTCTCCGTGTATCATCATCAATCATATCGTAGACTATATTTCTTACCCGATTGTTGGCTTTGCCCCTGAGCACTCCGTCGGGCTGACCACTGCCATCGGCAGATACTCCGTCCACGCCCTCAAGGTCAATTAGCTGCAGCATTCTTGTATTCACTACGCACGAATGACTGTCTACCCTGCACAGCCAGAGGGGCTTATCAGGGCAAACCCGGTCAAGCTCCCACCGGTTTGGCGGTCTTTTTTCTTTTAGTTTATCCTCGTCATAGCCTATGCCCCGGATGACTGTGCTTCCTGAATATTTCGGCGCCTCCTCCTTAATCCTTTGAAGGACTCCATCCAGGGATGCTTCCTCCCTTAGGTTAATGGCAAGACCGTTCAATCCGGTCTGCATAAAATGGACGTGGCTGTCAATGAAGCCCGGCAACACGCATTTGCCTTTCAAATCAACTATTTCGGTCTCCGGGCCTGCCAGTTCTTTAATAGCATCGCTGGTCCCGCATTCCATTATTCTCCCTTGAGATATCGCAACAGCTTCAAAAACCCTGTTATATGCGTCTGCAGTTACAACCTCTCCGTTAATGAAAATTCTGTCCGCCTTCTTCATTATATGTACCCCCTGATTTTTACACACAGCCTTTCCTTAATTATACCACCAGAGCGTTAAAACATCATTTTATCTATTGTTTTAATCAACGTTTTATTTTGCTAGTTCGTAGTTGGTAGTTCGTAGTTCGTAGTTGAAAGATCACAATGCTAAATGCTAGATCACAGTTCACAGGTCCTAGGTGCTAGGTGCTAGGCCCTAGATCTTAGATTCTAGTCACTGATCACTGATCACTGGCAACTGAATCTCTGTTATCTGTTAACTGACAACTGAAGAAAGGAGGACATCCCTGTCTGGGAAGTGTGAAGTGGGATGTTAGATGTTGGAATCTTGGAAGTGCTGGAGAGCAATACTAAAATCCAACCTCCCACTTCTAACCTCTCACCTCTCATTGGGAATGTCCCCGATTGTCATGCTATCACCGCTGATTTTGCCGTCGTCGCTTCAACTTCTTGCTCCAAGGAGCCGGGGTGGATATCCGCCTCGCCTTTCATTATACGTTCAAGGCACTCCTCGTCAATTGTCTCCTTCGCTAGCAAAACCTTGGCAATTCTATCAAGAAGATATTTGTTTTCAATAAGCAGTTCTGTAGTTTCCTTGTAAAACCTTTCTACAAGCGCTTTACACTCACTTAGTATCTCCCCGTTATGATCACCCCTGTTTGAGTGCAGCATGTCATAGTTGAGCATACCTGTTTTATCCCCCATGCCAAACCGCTTAACAAGGGCTGACGCTATCTGGGTAACTTTTTCAATATCATTGGAAGCGCCGGTAGTTATATTATCCTTTCCGAAGATTATTTCCTCCGCTGCTCTGCCTCCCAGCGCAATCTTGATGCTGTTCTCCATCTCTTTCTTTCTCCTGTACATTCTATCCGGCGGAAGGGACACGCTGAAACCGCCCGCTCCCCTTGTACTGGGTATTATAGTCACCTTGGTAACCCGGTTTTCCGGAGCAACCAGTTTGGTAACAAGAGCGTGTCCTGCTTCATGATACGCAGTTACCTCCCGGTCCACCTTGGAAATCGCGCTCCTGTCTTTCTTTTCTGCCCCGGCGATCACCGTATAAAACGCTCTGTCAATATCCTCATTTTCAATAAATCTTGCTCCCCTTTTAGCCGCAAGTATTGCACCTTCGTTTAATAAGCTCTCAAGCTGTGCCCCGCTGAAGTATACCGTCTGCTGGGCGAGTTTTTCAATACTTACGTTTTCAGACAGAGGTTTGTTTCTGCAGTGAATCCTGAGTATTTCCTTTCTCTCATTTACATCCGGCAGTCCGATCTCAACCTGCCTGTCAAACCTACCCGGCCTGAGCAGTGCTTCATCAAGCACATCCAGCCTGTTGGTTGCTGCTATAACGACAATGCCTTCGTTTGCATTAAAGCCCGACATTTCGGTCAGTAAGGCGTTCAAAGTCTGGCTTCTCTCTTCACTGCCTCCGTTGAATCCATCTCTTTTTTTGCCCAGGGCATCTATCTCATCAAAGAAAATGACACATTTGCCCTTTTCCCTGGCCTTTCGGAACACATCCCTGATTCTGGCAGCCCCTACTCCAACGTAAACCTGCACAAAATCCGAACCGGAGAACGCATAGTACGGTACCCCGGCTTCACCGGCAACAGCCTTGGCTAAAAGCGTTTTACCGGTCCCCGGAGGACCGTAAAAGATAATCCCCCTGGGCATCCTTGCACCCATCCGTGCAAATTTTTCAGGTCTCTTCAAAAAATCAACTATGTCTGCAACGCTTTCCTTTGCTTCGATGTTTCCCGCCACATCATCAAAGGTTACACCTACATCATCGATCGTCTCGCACTGCATAGTGGTCAGCTTATCGACAGGGTCCTTATATGAAGGAGCATTTCCTTTATTCATGATCCTGGAAATCAGCCATATAAACGAAACCAACAGGCCTACCAAGAGCAGTCCCCTAAACACTGAAGCAAAAACATCCCCTCTTTGTCCTTCCTCCACTTTAATGCCTAAAAGCAAAAGAGTTTGTTTAAAGTTTTCACTCCTGGGGTTTTCTGTAAAGAATTTTGTTCCATCAACAAGCTCTCCCTGGATCAAGGAATTATCGTTTAAGTATACTATTTTTATTTTGCCCTCGTCAGCCAGTTTCATAAAGTCAACAAAGGAGAGTTCTTGAGTCTCCTGTTTTCCCGCTTTATATAAATATGCTGACGTGCTTATGGCCAACAGAACTGCAACCACAAGAAATCCTATTAGCAACCTTTTCCTTCGCATTGCAACCACCCTTTAGTTTACATAATATCTTATTAATATTATAAAGGCATATTCCCGATAAGTCCATGGATGATTTTTCATCTATCAGTTATACAACGATAGCAATTTCGCACCGGCGCCCATAGAATATTGTAGGTACATTTTAGAGAGGTGAAAAAAATAATGCTTTTTATACGAGAACTGCTTTTTCTTTTGCTGCTTAAAAATTTAATGAACAATCCTTATAGCAGCAGGTCAATAGACCCGTCCCTTATTACTAAGGTGCGTACCAACAGTGAAAGTAAGGTTTCTGCAATTGTATACCACGATAAACGTATTCCTTCTTGCCATATAGAAAAATGTATTTGCCGTTTCCCCGAAGTAAAAATCAAGCATCACCTACCTTTAATCAACGCCGTAGCCGTCGAGATGCCGGCTTCCTTTATCAAAAAAATCGCCTTGTTGGATGAGGTGAAATATCTGTCAGACGATGCAAAGGTTTTTATTCACATGGATAACGCCAGGGAGACAATCAAAGAGACACGTCTCATAAACTCAAAATATACAGGTAAAAGTGTCGGTATCGCTATAATAGATACCGGCGTTGCTTCACACCCCGACCTGGTGAAACCAAATAACAGGATAATCGCTTTTAAGGATTTTGTGAATAATAAAAGGTATCCGTATGATGATAATGGACATGGAACTCACGTGGCCGGCTGCATTGCAGGAAACGGCTACAGTTCCCAGGGCAAATACGCGGGTGTTGCCCCGGAAGCAAGCATTATCGCTGTCAAGGTTCTGGACCAGGATGGCAGCGGAGATACTTCCAACGTGCTTGCTGCTATACAATGGGTGGTGGATAACAAATCCAAGTATAATATTAAAATACTGAACCTCTCATTGGGAAACCAGGCAAACTCCAGCTATTCACCCCTGGACAAAGCCGCCATAGCGGCATGGGAAAGGGGAATTACCGTAATAGCTGCAGCCGGCAACGAAGGCCCGAAGAAATATACAATATCATCCCCGGGAATATGCCCGGACATTATAACCGTTGGAGCCCTTGATGACAGGAATACACCTTCAACCCGCGATGATATCATAGCGAATTTTTCCAGCCGGGGACCAACAAAAAGAGGCGCGGTGAAGCCTGATATAGTTGCTCCGGGGGTTGATATCATATCCCTGGCTGTTCCCGGGCAAAACGACAGTGAACTTTACAAATCGCTTTCAGGAACGTCGATGGCTGCCCCCGTCGTATCCGGTTGCGCGGCTCTTATACACCAGATGTATCCAAGATACACAAATAACCAGGTAAAGGAACTGTTGATGTCTTCCGCGGATGACCTTGGCTTTCCACCCTATGCTCAGGGTAAGGGTTTGATAAACCTAGAAAAAATCTTCGGTAGGCTCCAGGGGGGTGAGGAAAATTAGCATAAACTTTGACCAGGATATGATAGAAATCATGGAAGTCATTATGGAAAAACTAAGGGAAAAATACATTAATCCTTTTGAAGAAATTATAAAATCAAGAAACGAAAGTCTCAGGGAAAACCCTACCCCTGAGATCAGCCTGCTGAACGCTCTCAAGCCATTTGTTGATAACAAGTGTTGTAAAATCATAGATAGACTGGTATCCTCATATAATATTGCCACCCTTGCCAGTATAATTACCGAAGATCTTCAGCAGGCCCGGGCCAGTTCCGGGAGTATTAATTTACAGGAAGTCGGCAGCCGTGCCACGGTGCCTCCTAAACACCGGATAAACAGGCTGTCTATATTGATACCATTACTTATCCTTTTAATTTTTAACGAAACACATTGACCTGAACAGCGTATAATATTAGAGATGAAGTTAGGAGGGATAATGCTTGAATTACTTAAACCCGGAATTTCTGAGTGAAATGCTTCAGAAGTATTCCCACATGAGCGAAGAGGACCTTATCGAAGAAGTAAATAAAGTGCGGAAAGCCTCCGGTAAGGATAAGATTACGGCAGAGGATAAGGAGAAGCTCTTTCAATTTGTGCAGCCCTTTCTCTCCAAGCAGGAGATAGAGCAGCTTGAGCAGTTGTTGAAAACCTTCGAATAGGCAGATCACAGGGATAACAAGTTAAAGTTATCCCGCATTTTTTTAACACTTTTTGTGTTTCCTCATATAATGTATTGATAGTCTTTTTTTTGGGGGGTAGCGTATGAATACTGAACTCAAGGAAATTTGTGAAAACTGCCAGTACAAAAAAGCAGCTGAAAAGAACAAATCTCCGGACTTGGGAGAAATGCTAAAGCTTGCAATGATGATTTCAAAGATGTTCAGCCAGAATTTACCTTCGCGGAAACCTGCAGATGAACCTCCTCAGCAGGCCAGCAGCGTCCAAAGGATGGCTCTTCCGGCTGTTGTGAACATTGATGCCTTTGCAGAGGATAAAAGGATCAGAATAATAAAGTCGGCTTTACCTTATCTTGAGCCCAATCAGCAGCAATTGATGCACCTTGTGGCAAAATGTATGGAAATAAAGAACATAGTAAGTTCGAATCTATATCAGACAAGAGTCAGCTCTAAAACAGAGCCCGGACAATCATCCCTCGGAATGCTAAATGCCATTAAACCTCATCTTGATTCCACGGAACAGTATATAATGGATATTGCATGCAAAGCGCTTGAGATGGTTGAAGTCATGAGGGCGATGGATAAAATCAAGGCCAGCAGGAACCAAGAAGTAAACTCTGAGGCGTCCAATAAAGAGGACGGAAATTAACAATGTATACTCGCAATCTACGAAATATGCAGTTATTGGAGGAATATCGAATCCATTTGTAGAATTAGTGATTATATATTTTTTTACAAGGAGTCCTGCGCTATGGTAAAACACCTGACTAAAGATAAAAACTATTTATACCCTGCACTCGCTCTGTTGGGTTCCTTGGTGGTTTTCTTGATCCTGGGCATGCTGGGGCCTTTTATGCATACAACCATCGAGAACAAAAACTTTCTCGCGCTTCATATTGTTTTTGAATTTATCAGCATATTATTTTCTTTCTCGATATTCACTCTCGTATTTTACACATATAAAGAAAATTCAAATTCAAGAAGCATTCTGCTGGCTTTTATCTTCCTCACCATAGGCACTATTGATACATTTCATACCCTTTATTATAAAGGGATGCCCGAATTCTTCACCCCAAGCTGTGCGTTCAAGGCCACGGCGTTTTGGGTAATTTCCAGATTAATCATGTCCGCAGGGTTTTTACTGGCCGTGATAATAAGTGGGGACAAGCCCTTCAGGATTTCCCGGTGGTTTGTTCCGGTTATGTCATTTTTAGTGTCCGCGGCCGTCTTTTACCTGGTTGTATTCAGGCGGGACCTCGTACCCGAATTCTACATCGAAGGACAGGGGCTTACGCCGCTGAAAATCTATGCGGAATATGCCATTATCTCTCTGCAGGTTATCACTGCAGCCCTGTCAATCCATGAATACTCACGGACCGGAAACAGGTCGCCGATAATTTTTGCGACAGCTTTAATAATAAGTATCTTCAGCGAATTATGCTTTACCTTATATATAAGTGTTTATGACCTGTACAATTTTATGGGGCATATTTACAAAATAATTTCCTATAGTGTAATGTTCAATGTACTGTTTATTCAAAACGTAAGGCTGCCCTATCAAAAGCTTAAAGAAGCAGATCTGATACTCAAAAATCATGCAAAAACCCTGGAAAGGGAAGTATCAAGGGCAAGGGACCAGATTTTTGACACCAACAAAAAACTGTACAGGGATATTGAATATGCCAGGGAAATCCAGCAGTCGATGCTTCCGGAGAAGAAACTGGACTTCGGCGAGGTTGAGTTTTTTTCCTCATTGATACCGAACCAGATGCTCAGCGGTGATTTCTACAACGTCTTTGAGATAGATGATAATAATATCGGCGTGTACGTGGTAGATGTATCGGGACATGGCATATCTTCAGCTATAATGACGATATTTGCCGACAGGACCATACTGACAAACAAATTGGACCCATATAAACAGCAGCTGCTTTTATCCCCTGCCCAGGTGCTGAATGACCTGTTTTCACTTTATAATAGTTCAAACTTCCCTGCGGAAATGTATATGCTAATGTTTTATGGGGTATTCAACAGAATTACGGGAGAGTTTACTTACTCATCGGCGGGTCTTAATACTCAGCCCCTGTATATTTCAGGACCGGAAATAACCGCTTTGGAATGTGATAGCGCCTTCCCCATCTGCAAAATGGGAAAATTCATTCAGCCATCCTTTAAAAACAGCATACTCAAACTCAATCCCGGAGACAGAATTTTCATCTATTCCGATGGTTTGACGGAGGCGGTGAACCGCGAAGAGATGCCTTTCACCGAGGAAAGACTCATGGGCATTCTTCGCAGGAACCATACCCTATCCGCTGAAGAATTATTTTATGAAATCTTTGACCGATTCACCTGTTTTGTGCTGGATAAAAAGCTTGAAGATGATGTTACACTGATGCTTATACAATGTTAAGCTGGTACTTTCTCTCCCCTAATCCTATCTGTTCTGCGTACCTAATCTGAATATCATAATCATTTTCCGGCCACAAGCGCCTCAGAATATCTTCGCCGTTTTTTTCTTTCAACAGGTCAACCGATGCCTGGTCTATCGCAACAGGATCATAGGAAGCAAGGATGCCTATATCGCCGCTTATTTTGGGCTGTGCTTCATCCAAGCAGTCGCATTCCTTTGTAATATGCGTAAGAAAATTGAAGTAGCAGACCTTCCCCTCCTTGCCCTTTACCGCGCCTAGCGTATATTCCGCCATTTTCTCCTGAAGGGTTTTGCTCGTTCCTTTGAATGAATTCTTTATGGCCCCAAACCGGCATGCGCTTATACATTCAGCGCATCCGTAGCATTCGCTGGCGTTAATTCGTGCTGCTCCATCATAAATCTCAATGGCATTTCGGGGACACCATTGAATACACAGTCCACAGGCCCTGCATTTTTCAATGTTAACCTTTGGCTTCATATCTGCGTGCTGCACCTGTTTTCCACTCCTCGGGGCAGCGCCCATGGCCAGATTTTTAATAGCTGCGCCAAAGCCGCTGGTGATATGCCCCGTCATATGGCTCAGCACTATCATTGAGCCGCTGTGCAGGATATCATTGGCAATCTTTACCGACTTGAAATGCCTGCAGTTGATTTCCACCTCTGAAAAGTTCTTCGAAAGAAGGCCGTCGGCAATTATTATAGGGACACCCGTGTTCTCGATGCTGAAGCCGTGCTGATAAGCTTGCATCAAGTGGTCTACGGAGTTTTGCCTTTGTCCCTTATAGAGGGTGTTGGTATCCGTAAGAAAGGGCTTGCAGCCCGTCTTCTTGACAGCGTTCAAGAGGGGTTTAATCCATTCAGGCTTTATATGTCCTATATTGTTCCTTTCGCCAAAATGTATTTTGACCGCGGTGAACTCTCCTTTGGAAAACACATTTTTGAATCCCGCAGCGTCATATAAGGCCAGTATCTTTTTCGAAACATCCTTCGCATTTTCTTCGTCCTTAAGATATGCAACCCAAACCTTGCTCATTTAAGCACCTCCGTACTCAGAATTATACATAATATAGTATATACCCTGATCCGGTAAATTTAAAATACTTTATTCCCCCTACATCAGTAGCCCACCCTTAAGGGTGGGCTACTGATGCAATATATTTAACCGCCCTCAATATCAAGGCCATTACCTCTCCCCTTGTAGCAGGATCATCATACCTTTTCTCATATACCGCAATCCCCATGTTGTTCAGTTCCTGCCAGATCTCTTCAGCCCAATGGTGCTCCTCCGGCTGCCGGTCATATTGATCCAAGCCATTGCTTTCAATTATTGCAATAAGTTTTTCTGCGTACATGGGATCAGTTGCATATCCTGCTTTCGCTATGGCTTGGGCTGCATCCTTATAGTTATCCGTTTCTCTAACCGCCTGATACCTTGCAGCTTTCCCGACCAATTCGATATGGTCGGCAATACTTTCTGCTATGCTTCCATAAGCCCTAAAAACCGCTTTAACCCTCTGCATCTTACCGTCAATATATTCATTGGTCCACGCCTCAACGGTATCGCCCTTCCATGATGAGGTTGCCTTTATGCCGAACACGTTGTTATCCGCCATCCTGGTGCCCCAGTCGCTTTCCAATATCGCCTGGGCAAGTGTCAAGGACGGGAGTATCCTGTACTTTCTATAGCCCTCCTGTGCCCCTGGGAGAATTTGCTCAATAAAGGCTGATCTTTCCATAATATCTTTTACCTCCAAAACATTCTTGTATTACATCTGAAAATGCTCTACCTATTTCCGATGATTTTTTTGCTTTTTGGGTGGTAGTACATCTCTATACGGGTTATATCCTTTGAGCTTAGTGCAACCCATTTATCCTGGTATTCTCCGTAGTCCTGAAGTATGTGGGAGTCATAATCAAACAGGATGTAGTTGCTTAAAAAAATCGTGTATCTCTGCTCCTTTTCGGCCTCAACATACCTCCTCAGCTTTCCCATATACACCACCTTATCCGAGGTGATATATACCATAATCCACAAGCCGTATTCAAAATCCACAGCATCACTCCAGATACCCGGCCGAACACTTCTGTTAATGCCAAGCCTGATTAACAGCTTTGAACAAAAATCGCTTATAAGAAACCTGGACCCAAAAAGACCGATGACGACTGACAAAAATATGGTTGCCGTTTTGAACCCAGGGGCGGATATTGGCTCGGTTCCAGGAAAGACTATTCTCCAGAGCGTCTCCAACGTTGTTACCAGCAAAAAACTCAGCACCATGCTCTTAAGTATAATAATAATATAAAAATCGTTGTTAATCGGCCTTGAAAGCTGAAAACTGTTGATTACCAAAATTAGATACCCGGGTACTACGTATACCATCAATAATGGTAAAACACCGATTATCTGGCTGATGTCCTGGATGTTCATTTCTCATTTTTAGCCTTGCACACCGGTCTGTAGGGCATATCATAGGCGGCAGGAGGTACTTCCCGGTTTATGAGTTCACATATGCGTATCCTCTTTTCTTTTTCTTTATCATCCTTTTTTCTGTTATCGTCTTTGTTAGCCATATCTATCCCCACCTTTCCAATAACATAATATTTAGATATTCAGCAGAATGACATCGCCAATTTTGAGTTTTGCAGAATCAAAAAAGTCCTTGAATTCTCAAGGACTCTGCTTCCTGGCGGGAGTATGTGGGAATCGAACCCACCCCGGACGCTACTAACGCCCAGCGACTGGTTTTGAAGACCAGGAGGCACACCAGCACCCATCTACTCCCAAGCCCGCTTTTGTATTATAACATTATTTCCTGACGGTTTCAATCATCAGGACATTATCTATTCAACACCCTGTGGTCGCCAACCCATTTTGTTATCTTTTCCCTATCCATCTCCTCCAATAGAGCCATTGCATATTTCCTGCTGGTTCCAAGCATGTCCCTGAAGGTGGACAGGGTTATGCTTCCCTCTGCGTCAATATGCCGGGTAACTGCCTGTACTGAGCTTTGATAGTACGTTTCCAGGATTAGGACACCGTCCTTTAACCTTCTTATTTCTCCGGCCTCACACAGGGCATCTGCCACTTCTTCCATCTCTTCCCGATTAACCTCCAATGCCGTAGCGATTTCATCGGGGCTTGGCGGCGAGTATTTCGCCGCTTCCAATAGGCTGATTATTCCATCCTTCACTCTTTTCTGCCTTTCGTTAAACACTATCCGGTAGCCGGACAGGGAGACGGTCTGGTTCTTTATTTCCAGATCCCCTGCTTCCTCCATCCTTCTCAATAGTTCATCGATAAAGGGCCCTTTAATATTGTCCACCAGTTTTCTTCTGAACTCCTCTACCGACATCCCCTTCCGCAGTGGGAATTTGCTGTGAAAGGCGCTCAGCATATTGTTCGCCCTGTCTCTCAGCTTTTTATAATAATCCCTATGGATATACGCAACGGTACCCCCCTGGTTGAGTTCAAGAGCACTCCCCTGTATCTTTAGCCCTTCCAGCAGAGGTTTTATTTCCTCCTGTCCCATACCCGCCGACTTTGCCAGCTCCACCCTGCCAGGAAATGTGCTGCTGCTTATGCTTAATACTTTTTCTAGCACTTCCAAAGGGCTTCCGCTTTCCTTAAGCCTCAACTCTTCGATGGTTTCCCCGTTAAACCTCTTCCTTTTCGGCGGGTTGGGCTCAAGTATTACTCCCCCTCCTATTGTCTCCATTGGGGAATAGCTCCTGATAACAAACCTGTCCCCCCTAAGAGCCACTGCCTCCTCTTCAAGCCTAAGCTGCGCAAAACAGCTTTCGCCCGGTTTCAACTCATCCTTGTCCAAAAGCGTTACCCTGCATAATAACTCCTTTGTGCCCAAATGAAGTCTGACCCTATCCCTGTTGGACAGCGACCAGTCCGTACCCTCCACAAGCTCAATCCTGCAGTCCATCATCATTGTTGGCTGAAGAACGTCCGGCGGGGCAATCACATCTCCCCTTGATACCTGTTCCAGCTTAATTCCTGCCAGGTTGATCGCCACCCTCTGTCCCGCAAAGGCCGTCTTCACATCCTGGTCATGGACCTGTATATTCCTAACCCTGCACTCCGTTCCGGCAGGATATATACATACCCTTTGCCCCTCTTCAATCCTGCCCGACAGCAGGGTTCCGGTTATAATAGTGCCGAACCCTGTTATGCTGAAAGCCCTATCCACATTAACCCGGTAAATCGTGTCGGTATTCCTGGCTGCAACCTCCTTGGTCATATTATTTATAGTACTGACCAGGATGTCCATACCCTGGCCCGTTGTCGATGATACAGGGATAATCGGAGCGTTTTCAAGGAAGGTATTTTTTACCTCCTCCCTGACCTCCTCTTGAACCATTTGCAGCCATTCATCCTCAACAAGGTCTGCTTTAGTCAGTACAATAATCCCTTTACTTATCCGAATGAGATTCAATATGTTCAGGTGCTCCCTGGTCTGAGGCATAACCCCTTCGTCGGCAGCTATAACAAGTAATACAAGGTCCATGCCCCCTACCCCTGCGAGCATATTTTTTATGAACCTTTCATGTCCCGGAACATCGATTATGCCGGCCCTTCTCCCATCAGGCAGGTCGAAATAGGTAAATCCCAGTTCAATGGATATTCCCCTTTTTTGTTCTTCCTTCAGTCTATCTGTATTTTTTCCTGTAAGCGCTTTTATAAGTGTTGTCTTTCCGTGGTCTATATGGCCTGCAGTGCCGATGATTATATTAGCCATTGTCTGCCCCCCCGGTCAAAGCATGCTGTATAGCCATTGCCAGTGTGTGTATTTGGTCATCAAAGACCGTCCTCACATCGATTATAAATCTGTCCCTGGATATCCTCCCGACAACAGGTGTTTCACCTGATCGGAGGTTTTGTTCCATTTTATTCACGCTAATGTGATACGGAAGTATAGATACAACCCTGGTCTCAATCTCTTCCAGCGGAAGGGACCCACCCCCTACCTGAGAATAATCCTTTTCAACGGATATACTGGAGTAATCCTGCAGCCCTGAAAGCATCTGCCGGAGCGTATCAGCCTTTCTTTCCAGCTCGCCTATATCGGCGGTCAGCATTCTCAGCACAGGTATCCGCTGAACCGCCCTGTCCGGATCCAGGTACTCTCTCAGGGTCCCCTCCAGCGCCGCAAGAGTCAGCTTGTCTATCCTCACTGCCCTCGCCAGCGGATGTTTTGCAATTTTCCTGATATACTCCCTCTTGCCTACTATGATACCGGCCTGGGGACCGCCAAGCAGTTTATCACCGCTGAAGGTTACAACATCCGCCCCTGCTTCTACGCTTTGCTGTACCGTTGGTTCATAACATAAACCGTATTTGCTCAAATCTATAAGGACACCGCTTCCCAGGTCTTCCACTACCGGAAGGCCATGCTTCTTCCCAAGCTCAACAAGTTCTTCCAGCGTTACATCCCGGGTAAATCCGAATATCCTGTAATTGCTCGTATGTACTTTGAGCAAGAGGGCTGTGCCCTCGCCTATGGCCTTTTCATAATCACGTATATAGGTTTTGTTGGTAGTTCCTACCTCAACTAACCTTGCTCCGCCCTGCTCCATAACCTCCGGCACCCTGAAGGAGCCTCCTATTTCCACAAGCTGCCCCCTGGATATTATTACATCACGGCCCTCCGCCAGACTGGTCAATACCAGCAAAACGGCCGCAGCATTATTGTTGACGACTATTCCATCCTCTGCTCCTGTTACCCGGCAAAGCAGGTTTCTTACTATATCATGCCTTGAGCCTCTCATACCGTTTCCCAGATCGTATTCAAGGTTAATGTACCTGGCCGACAAACCTAACGCACTTTCCGATATATGTCCGGCTAAAGGAGCTCTTCCCAGGTTGGTATGAATAACAACACCTGTTCCATTAATCACTTCCCGGAGATTGGCGGCATTCATCGCATCAAGCCTTGACCTCACCGCTTCAATGATTTTTCCATCCGAAAAATCCACCTCATCTGCGCATCCGTCCAGGACTCTCTTCCTTATGGACTGCAGTTCTTCCCTTATTGCATCCAGGATAATTCCATGGCCGTACTCTCTCTCCAGATGCGTGATACAATCATTTCTCAGCACCTGGTCTACGGATGGCAGTGCCCTCAGCATTCTGTTCTTATCTTCCACAATCATTCCTCCCGGATTATCGCTATCTTTTTCTATTTTCCCACAAGAAATGGAATAATTCAACCAACTTTAAAAGCCCCGGCAGGGCCGGGGCCTAAATAATAAGGACAGGGGACACACCTTCTTTGAAAGAATATCCCCTTCTGACTAAGGAATGTCTCCTTTTGATTAAGCTTTGGTTGCGAAGAAATCTTTTGTCAGCTTGATTACAACACCGCTCAATCCCAACAGACCTACCAGGTTTGGTATTGCCATCAAACCGTTCAATGTATCTGCAAGGTCCCAAAGGAACTCCAGACCGCCTATAGCGCCTATTACGACGAAGGGTATCCACAGAACCCTGTAAATCATGTTTACTTTGCTTCCTAAGACGTATTCTGCGCAGCGCTCTCCATAGTATGCCCAGCTCAGAAGGGTTGAGAAGGCAAACAACAGGATACCCACAGCAACTATAACGCCACCGGGTCCCGGCAGGCCCTGGTTAAAGGCCGCGGTTGAAAGGGCGGCGCCGGTCTCCCCGGAAGTCCAGACCCCTGTTACAAGTATAGCAAGGGCGGTAAGCGAGCAAATTACCAGCGTATCTGCAAATACTTCGAAGATGCCCCAGAGTCCCTGACGGACAGGGTGGTCGGTAGTAGCGGCGGCGTGAGCGATAGGCGCGCTACCAAGACCAGCCTCGTTGGAGAATACCCCACGGGCAACCCCACGTCTCATGGCTATCATCAAAGTTGACCCCGCAAATCCGCCTACAGCTGCGCTCCCTGTAAAGGCCGAACCGAATATCATCCCGAAGGCGGCGGGAAGTTTGCCTATATTTATAATGATGATGATTAGCGCCCCAACTATGTAGAATACAGCCATAAACGGAACAAGCTTTTCCGTTACCTGGGCGATCCTCTTCAAACCGCCGAGGATAACGGCTGCAGCGGCGATCGCCAGCACAACACCCGAAACAAGCTTGTTAATGCCGAAGGTTGCTTCCATGGAAGCTGCGACGGAGTTTGCCTGAACCATATTACCGATACCGAAGGCTGCAAGGGCGCCAAAAATCGCAAAGACCACTGCAAGCCATTTCATCCCCAGGCCCTTTTCGATGTAGTACATCGGGCCACCGACAAAACGCCCGTCCTCTTTCTTTTCCCTGAAGTTGATGGCAAGTACAACCTCTGCAAACTTGGTAGTCATTCCAAAGATCGCGGAAACCCACATCCAGAATATGGCTCCCGGTCCTCCTAAGGCAATAGCGGTTGCCACACCGGCAATATTACCGGTACCAACGGTTGCAGCCAGGGCTGTTGCGAGGGCCTGGAAGGGAGTAATCTCACCTTCCCCTTGCGTCTTTTTCTCGAACATCTTCATGACCGTATTTTTTAGAACATAACCGAGCTTAGCAATTGATAGAAAATTAGTGCGGAATGTGAAGTAAATACCTGTACCAACCAACAGCAGCAGCATAATGGGGCCCCATACGATGCCGTTGATCTGGCCGTTCAGTTGCATCAAAAACTCCATAATCTCCCTCCTTATTGATTTTATTATATATGAACCTGCCTTAGCAGGCGCATAGCATCATATGCCACACATAGATATATATTCGATATTCAGGAAAAAATTCCTTTGTCCTCTATCCGTCATTGGCACTATTTATAAAAAATTTTTAATATCACTATTCTTTTTGTTAAAATTGTCGAATTATGCTGATAAAACATCCTGTAGTATAACCATATATGACCGAATTATACTTAACGTTCTACAGTACATGCACTGAGACCTCATCCCTATGCTTCACTCTGCCGATAACAGCGCTTTCCAAATTGTTCACAGAGCCTAAGACTTTTATAAAACCATCCAGCTTATCTTCCGGAATCGAAATCAGCAGCCCTCCCGATGTCTGCGGGTCAAACAGAATATCCTCCAGGGGAAGGTCAACGTTTACCAGTTTTACCCTGCCGCTCAGATATTTCCTGTTCGAATACGCGCCCGCCGGTACCAGACCCATATTGGCATATTCTAACGCACCATCAATAACCGGTATTTTGTCTTTCCATATTTCCAGCGTGACTCCGCTGGCCTGTGCCATCTCGCAGCCGTGTCCCATAAGGCCAAACCCTGTAATATCGGTACAGCCCCTTACCCCGGCTTGCGTCATTGCCTTAGCGCTTCCCTTATTCAATGCCGACATCACGCTTACAACCCTCTTATAAGTGTCGTCATCCACAAGGCCGGCCTTGATTGCCGTGTTAAGTATGCCGCTGCCCAGCGGCTTTGTAAGGACCAGGAAATCCCCCGGTCTTGCTCCGCTATTCGTGACTACCCTGTCAGGGTGAACGGTACCCATAACCGAAAGGCCGTACTTGGGCTCATCATCCTGAACGGTATGTCCCCCTGCTAAAAGAGCACCGGCTTCTTTCACCTTATCAGCACCGCCCAAAAGAATATCCTTTAATATATCAAGGGACAAACAGTTGGGAAAGCATACGATGTTTAACGCCAGCACCGGCTCCCCTCCCATCGCGTATACATCGCTCAATGAATTTGCTGCGGCTATTTGCCCGAAGGTGAACGGGTCATCCACAACAGGGGTGAAAAAATCCAGGGTTTGTATAACAGCAAGGTCGTTGCTAAGTTTGTATACCGCAGCATCATCGGAGCCGGAAATCCCGACCAGCAGGTTCTGGTCGGCAAACTCAGGCAAATGGCACAAAACCTGTGCCAGGGCATCAGGGCCCACCTTCGCCGCTCACCCGGAGCTCGCGGTCATTGCAGTCAGCTTAATCCTTTCTCTATCGCTCATAGTATCACCTCACCTTTATTTTATCCTTTATCCCCTCGTATATCTTGGGACCGATGCCCGATACCTTCATTATATCCTCAGGGGCTTTGAACAAACCTTGTTTTTCTCTGAATTCAATCACTCTCTGCGCTATAACCTTACCGATTCCCGGAAGGGTCTCCAGTTCAGCGGCACCCGCACTGTTTATATTGACTTTCCCATCGGCCACTGCGGCAGTTTCCCCCGCATAGGCCTCAGGTACCTCTTCATCCTTGGAGGGGATATATATCCTTTCACCATCGTTCAGCATTCTCGCAAGGTTAATCCTGTCTAGCTCAGCGTGCTCCAATGCGCCGCCGGCTGCTTTGACCGCATCCGCAACCCTGCTTCCTGCCTCCATATAAACTATCCCGCTATTCCTGACCGCACCGGCAACGTGAACTACAATAGTCGAGGGCTCAATTCTTTCATCCACGAACATTCTGTCAATCTCCTCCGGACTAATAGCCCTGTTGCTGGTTGAATATGCTTGAAAATACAGATATAGATTAGAAACCAATAATATCAAAATAACAGAAAGCAAGATTTTCTCCCTATTTGTGATGTTCATCAAGAAAACCTCCTCTGTCGATTCATATTCTATCAATTTTTAGTTAATCCTTCTTGTATGATACATTTTCCATCAGATGTAATTTTTTGATAAATGTCGATATATCTATAAAGGATATTCGTTATCTGTTATACTATTAGTAACTACTGACATCAATCACGGGAGGAAACCTATGAAAAAAATCGTTGTCTGTTTTGTTTTAGCAATACTTGCTTTTACGCTGTTTTTACCGAACTATTCCCTTGCATCGCCCAACATATCCTCTCCCAAAGCGGTTTTGATTGACGGGAAAACCGGTCAGGTGCTATACAGTAAAAATGCTGATGAAAGGTCCTTCCCAGCCAGCACGACAAAAATCATGACCGCTGTTTTGGCGCTGGAAAGAGGCAATCTCAAAGATTATGTCCCGATCAGTAAAAAAGCATCCTTCATTGACGGAAGCAGAATATATTTACTGGAGGGTGAAGATGTAACTCTGGAACAGCTGCTGTACGGGTTAATACTGGATTCAGCAAACGATGCCGCTATAGCGATTGCTGAGCATATCGGTGGCTCCGTTGAAGAGTTTGCGGTTATGATGAATGATAAAGCCAGGGAATTGGGCGCATTAAACACAAATTTCACTAATCCAAATGGTTTGCCTGACCCTAACCATGTTACAACAGCCTATGACATGGCCATAATAGCAAAACACGCTATGTCCATACCAAAATTCAGAGAGATAGTAAGTACCGTCAGTTATATTATACCAGAAACAAACATGCAGGATACCAGATATCTTTATAATGGAAACAAATTGATTAAAAATACTCCGTATAAATATGACGGTGCAAATGGAATCAAAACCGGTTATACTCTGGCAGCCAGACAGTGCTTTGTTGGTTCTGCAGAAAGAGATGGTATGGAGCTAATAACAGTGATACTGAACGAAAACAACACAAACGCTATCTGGGAGAATACGATAGCTCTGCTGGATTACGGCTTCAATAATTTTGCTCCCGTACCTCTTGTGAAAAAAAATCAGGTCATTGATGAGATTGAGGTTAAAGGTTCAATTAAAAAAATCGCCCTCGTCAGCGAAAGGGATTTTCACTATGATGCACCTGTAGGCGAAACCCCTGAAATTGATGAAAGAATAATACTGAATGATAAAATAGTTCCCCCAATACATAGAGGTGAACGGTTGGGTTATATCGAATACAGTATAGGCAGCGAAACAATAGGCAGGGTAAGGCTGGTAGCCGGAGAAGTACCTGAAGATCCCGTTAAAGCTTCGGGGGTTGTTGTGGGAGGCAAATCAAAAACCGGTTCCCTGGTCCTCTGGACATTTTTTCTACTGCTTTTCGGAGGTTCAATACTTACCCTCAAAAGAAAAAGAAGGCGCAAGAAAAATATGTATTCGTATAGGAACAATATTTTCCGAAAGAAATAGGAGGAAGCTATCGCTTCCTCCTTATTCTACAACTGCAATAGTTTCGATCTCCACGGCTACGTCCTTAGGAAGCCTGGAAACCTCCACACAACTCCTTGCAGGGTAATCCCCCTCAAAAAAGCTTGCATAAACCTCGTTAACTTCTCCGAACTTAGCCATGTCATTTATAAAAACCGTTGCTTTGATCACTTTGTCCAGACCCGACCCTGCGGCGTTCAATACAGCCTCAAGATTGTGAAGAACCTGCCTTGTCTGTTCTTTTATGTCGCCTTTAACCAGTTCCCCTGTCTCAGGGTTTATGGCTATCTGTCCCGATGTAAAAATCAGGTTTCCTACCTTGACACCCTGCGAATAGGGTCCCACAGCACCTGGGGCTTTGCTTGTGGAAATTATCTCTTTGCTCATATGGCTTTCCTCCTATCTAATGTAAGGGGACACACCGCTATTTTAAGGTATGGGGACACACCGCTGTTTTAAGGTATGGGGACACACCGCTGTTCGCAGGTATTTCTTGCCGCGGAATGTCCCCGATGTATTCCTTGCCGCGGAATGTCCCCGATGTATTCCTTGCCGCGGAATGTCCCCTTTTGATCTATCAAAAATTTTATCATAATTCTGGCAATACTTCTACTCGGTTACCCTTATCTCGTCCAAATAGTTATAAACGGTGTACCTGGAAACGCAGAGCACCTTTGCCACATAATCTATGGCGCCCTTTATGAGGAATGCGCCTTTCTTATCCAGAACCTTAACTATTTCTACCTTATCCTCCTTGGTCATATAGGCTACGGGCTTACCTGAACTGTCCAGCACAGAGTTTACCAGATTGCACAGCACATCGTTTATATTGGTGCCGTCGTAATCCCTATCAGCCCTCGCCTCTTCTTCCCCATCGGTCGCGCACAAAGAATTTATAGAGTTTCTCACAATAACAAATTCCGAGAGGTCAAAATTGATACAAAGGCAGCCGATCGGGTCATTGTTATCGTCCCTTATTATTACTGTTGAAGATTTCAGAATCCTGCCATCAGAGGTCTTCTTCGTATAGTTGAGCTGGTCTTCGGTAAATCCTCCCTGTTTGATCAGCTCAATGTTGCTCTGGGACATAGACCCGCCCAATCCCCTTTCGGTAACATGGGCATTCTCAATAGCGACAATTGAGTGATAGGGGTCAGTTATGTCATGCAACACCACTTCGCAGTTCTTCCCAAAGGTCTTGGCTATACCTTTGACAACAGGTATAATGCTCTTAAGAATTGGGTGTAATTCATTGGACATCAACATTACCTCCTCACAACAACATTAATGAGTTTACCCGGCACCGCCACAACCTTTGAAATCGTCTGACCTTCAATATACGATCTAACCTTTTCATCCTCCAAAGCAGTCCTCTTAACGGTCTCCTCGTCCATATCCGCCGGAATGCTAATCCTGCTCCTTACCTTACCGTTAATCTGGACTACAATTATAATTTCATCTTTGATAAGAGCTTTAGGATCGTAATCCGGCCATTTCTGGCTGTGGACACTGCTTCCGTCATTCCTGACCATATGCCAGAGTTCTTCTGCTATATGTGGTGCAAAGGGCGCCATCAATACAACGAGTTTTTCAATTCCATCACGAAAAACAACTGGATTAAAACCGTCTTTATCCCTGTACTGGTATAACGCATTTACCATTTCCATGACTGCGCTTATCGCTGTATTGAAATTGAACCTTTCTTCTATATCGTCTGTTACTTTTTTCACCGTATGGTTGATTACATATACAAGGTCCTTATCCATCTGGGATAATTCGTGCAATTCATAGCGGCTATCCTCCGTGTACAATTCGACGCTATCGGTAACCAGCCTCCAGATCCTGTTTAAAAACCTGTAGCATCCCTCTACGCCCTGGTCACTCCACTCCAAGTCCCTTTCAGGGGGAGCTGCAAATAGTATAAACAGCCTCGCAGTATCAGCCCCATATCGTTCGACTATATCTTCCGGGCTAACTACATTCCCTTTGGATTTTGACATTTTCGCTCCATCCTTCAACACCATCCCCTGGGTCAATAAGTTTTGAAACGGTTCGTTGAAGGAGCATAACCCAAGGTCGTACAATACCTTTGTAAAAAACCTGGCGTAAAGCAGGTGGAGTATGGCGTGTTCGACTCCGCCTATATATTGGTCCACAGGCATCCAATAGTCTGCCTTTTTCTTGTCGAAGGCCTTCTCTTTGTTTTGTGGGTCGGTGAACCTCAGGAAATACCATGAAGAACACACAAACGTATCCATTGTGTCCGTTTCCCTTTTTGCATCGCCACCACAGACAGGACATTTAGTATTGACGAATTCCTGACTCCTCGCAAGGGGTGACTCCCCTTTCCCCGTAAGCTCCACGTTAAGCGGCAGTACCACAGGCAGATCTTTTTCGGGCACCGGCACCTCCCCACACTCCGGGCAATAAATGATAGGTATGGGAGCGCCCCAATACCTCTGTCTGGAGATCAACCAATCGCGGATTCGGAATTTAACCTCTCTTTTTCCTTTTCCTGCACGCTCCAGCTCATCGATTATCCCTGACATAGCCTCATAATTATCCAGACCATTGTACTTCCCGGAATTAACCATTACGCCGGTGTCTTCAAAGGCCCGATCCATTCCTTTACCGTTCTCTTCACCGACCGGCCTTACAACCTCAATTATCTCCAGCCCATACTTCACAGCAAAGTCATAGTCCCTCTGGTCGTGGGCAGGAACTCCCATAATTGCTCCGGTACCGTATTCAAGAAGAATATAGTTGGCCGCGTATATGGGCATCATCTTCCCGTTCACCGGGTTTACGGCATACTTGCCCAAGAAGACCCCTTCCTTCTCAAGCTCGGTTGAAGTCCTTTCTATCTCCGACATTTTTTTGATTCTCTCAACAAATCCATTGAATTCATCCTCATAACCGGTATCCTTAACAATTTCCTTAGCTAAAGGGTGCTCAGGCGCAAGGGCCATAAAGGTGGCACCGAAAATCGTATCCGGCCTTGTCGTAAAAACAGTAATTTTACTTTTTATGCCTTCCACGTCAAAATCTATTGAAGCTCCCTCGCTGCGCCCGATCCAGTTGCTCTGCATCGTCTTAACCTTATCGGGCCAGCCCTCAAGCTTCTGCATATCGTCCAGGAGTTTCTGCGCATAATCGGTAATCCTAAAAAACCATTGTTCCAGGTCTTTCTTTGTGACGGTGCTCCCGCATCTTTCACATTCCCCGCTTATAACCTGCTCGTTTGCCAGTACGGTTGCGCACGAAGGGCACCAGTTGACATATGAACGCTTTTTATACGCAAGACCGTTATTATAAAACAGCAGAAACAGCCACTGTGTCCATTTATAATAATCCGGGTGACAGCTGGCTATTTCCCTGTCCCAGTCATAACTGATCCCCAGTTGCTTTAACTGAGCCCGCATATTTTTTATGTTATCCCACGTCCATACATTGGGGTGAGTATCGTGCTTAATCGCAGCGTTTTCGGCAGGAAGGCCAAAGGAATCCCAGCCCATAGGGTGCAGTACATTTTTACCGTTCATCTTCTTAAACCGGGCAACGACGTCTCCTATTGAATAGTTCCTAACGTGGCCCATATGGAGCTTTCCAGATGGGTACGGAAACATTTCCAGGGCGTAGTATTTATTGCCCTCGCCTTCACCTGTTCTATGAAGCTTTTTTTCTTCCCAGTCTTTTTGCCATTTCTCCTCAATCCTTTGAAAATCGTACCTCATAAGCTATACCTCCCGAAAGTGTGTAATAAACTGATTTTAATTAATACTTTGTTATGTAATTAAAAAACCCCTGGTCCCGAAACCTAGGGACGAGAGGTTAGTCACCCGCGTTACCACCCTAATTGACGGACTCAAAATCCGCCCTCTTAGATGATTTGTAAGGGAATCACCCCATCATAGCTTAGGCGAGTTCAATGGCTGAGCCTGCCGATTTGCACCATACACCGGCTCTCTGAAAGGTGTTACCATTTACTACTCCTATTTTTCAATAATTTAAAATTTAAAAGTATTATAATAGTTTTTTTAATAACTGTCAACGTTTTTATACTGAGCAAAAAAATCAGTCCCCAACAGGAACTGATTTGCGCTCATGTTATATAACCCCATTTGGAAGCAAGAGAAGAACGTCCCCTTGTTTTCCCCTTACTTCCATATTTGTCAACAGGATATGCCTGCAATTATTAATTCTCCCATTTCACTGGTACCTACTTCTTTGCAGCCTGAAGACATTATGTCAGAGGTTCTATATCCCATGTTTAACGCCTTTTCTACCGCATTTTCTATAGCATTTGCCTCCCTGTACATGTTAAAGGACAGCCTGAGCATCATTGCTGCAGATAGTATGGCAGCAATAGGATTGGCTTTATTTTGTCCTGCTATATCAGGGGCTGAACCATGGATGGGTTCGTAAAGGCCAAAACTCTGCCCCCCGATACTGGCAGAGGGCATCATACCTATTGAGCCGGTAATCACAGACGCTTCATCACTCAATATGTCACCAAACATGTTATTGGTTAATATTACATCAAACCTTGATGGGTTGAGAATTAACTGCATGGCACAATTATCAATATACATGTGCTCCAGGTCAATTTCAGGATATTGTAACGATATCTTTTCAACCGTTTCTCTCCATAGCCTGGAACTCTCCAATACATTGGCCTTGTCTACCGATGTTACTTTTCTGGTTCTTTTCTTTGCGATACCGAATGCTGCATGGGCTATCCTTTCTATCTCATCGGTGCTGTAGATTTCAGTATCCGAGGCCAGATACCCTGTACTGGTCCTTTCCCGACTCTTTGGTCCGAAATATATTCCTCCGTTCAATTCCCTTACTATTAAAATATCTATCCCCTTTTCAACGATACCTGGTTTTAGGGGAGAACTATCCTTTGACATTGGATACGAAACTATAGGCCTCAGGTTTGCATAAATATTTAGTTCTTTTCTCAACTGCAATATTGCCTGCTCGGGTCGCAGGTGGGGAGGGGCTGCATTCCACTTTGGCCCTCCTACAGCCCCCAGGAGTATACTGTCACTTTCTTTACACAGCTTAAGGGTCTCGGAAGGAAGGGGAAGGCCGCAGCTGTCAAGGGCAGCACCTCCTACAGCCGCCTCAGTGAAACTAAAGCCTTTGCATACATGTCTCAGTACCTTGACTGCCTGCGAACAAACCTCAGGGCCTATTCCGTCACCTGGCAGGACTGCAATGCGTATCATATTATTCCACCCTCCTTACATAATTCAGAAGACCGCCGGCCTTGATTATTTCCTGGATAAAGGGAGGAAAGCTTTTCGCCTGATATTCCCTGTTGGAGGATTTGTCCATAATCAAGCCATTGGCAAGGTTTACACTGAGAATATTGTGCTGGTATGTTTCGGATATCAATTGGGGGCATTCCAGTATAGGCAGCCCGATATTTATGGCATTTCTATAGAATATCCGAGCGAAGGAAATGGCAATAACACAGGAAATTCCTGCTGCTTTGATCGCTGTGGGCGCGTGCTCTCTGGAGGAACCGCAGCCAAAATTCCTTCCGGCAACGATTATATCTCCCTTGACTATTTTTTTGGCAAAGTCGGGGTCCATATCGGCCATGCAGTATTTGCCAAGTTCTTCCGGACTTGTAGAATTCAAATAACGGGCAGGTATAATAACATCTGTATCTATATTGTCTCCACATTTCCATACTCTACCTTCAAGTATCATTGGCTAAATCACCTCCTCAGGGCTGCTTATTTTTCCAGTGATGGCAGAAGCAGCAGCAACTGCCGTACCGGCCAGAAATACCTCGCTTCTCGAATGGCCCATCCTGCCGACAAAATTTCTATTGGTGGTGGCTACTGCCCTTTCACCTGAAGCAAGTATCCCCATATGCCCGCCAAGGCACGGACCGCACGTGGGAGTACTGACACAAGCTCCGGCGTTAATAAAATCTTCAATATATCCCGCCTTCACGCTTTCCAGATACACTTCCTGGCTGCCGGGAATTATTATGAGCCTGACATCCTTATGTACTTTCCTGTTTTTTAATATTTTTGAGGCTATTTGCATATCTTCTATCCTTCCATTGGTGCATGACCCGATAACCACCTGGTCAATCCTTATCTCGCCCACATCATCGATATCCCTGGTATTGCTCGGAAGATGCGGGAAGGCTACCTGCGGACGTATCGCATCCAGGTCTATAATCACGTTTTCGCAGTAACAGGCATCCTTATCTGAGGTAAAGATATTATAATTTCTCTGCGCCCTATCCTTTATGTAATCCAAAGTCGTTTCATCTACTGGGAAGATACCGTTTTTTGCCCCTGCCTCAATGGCCATATTTGCTATTGTAAACCTTCCATCCATGGAGATTTCTTTTATTCCTTCCCCGTAAAACTCCATGCTCCTGTACAGCGCTCCATCCACTCCTATTTTACCGATAATATAGAGTATGACGTCTTTACCTGATACCCAGTCTCCCATTTTTCCGCGAAGCTCGATACCCATTGCCTCGGGGACCTTCAGCCAGCACTTGCCTGTAGCCATTGCAGCCGCCATGTCAGTGCTGCCGATGCCGGTGGAGAATGCTCCAAGGGCACCATAGGTGCATGTATGGGAGTCCGCCCCTATCACCAGTTCACCCGGCAGCACCAGTCCCTTTTCAGGCAGGATGACGTGCTCTATCCCCCCCCTCCCGACTTCAAAATAATGTTCAATATCCTGCTCCAGAGCAAATTCTTTCATTTGCTTGCTGAGTTCAGCAGATTTTATATCCTTGTTGGGCGTGAAATGGTCTGATACAAGGGCAATCCTGCTGTTATCAAATACCCTTTCATAGCCCAGGGTGTTGAACTCTTTGATGGCTACGGGCGTTGTAATATCATTTCCCAGTACCAGATCAACATCTGCCATTATCAACTGTCCGGGTTCTACATTTTCCATTCCGCAGTGATGCGCAAGGATTTTTTGAGTGAGAGTCATTGCCATTACTAAATCACCTCTTCATTATATTGTATTGGTATGAAGTTGTCCCCCAAGCCGGCAATCATCCTGTTAATTGCCTCAATATAAGCCCTAATGCTGGCTTCTATTACATCAATAGCCACCGCCCTTCCGATAAATATTTTGCTTTCACGGGAAATGTGCACTATCACCTCTGCTAGGGCATCCTTACCTTCTGTTATTGATCTGATTTTGTAGTCTTCCAGTGTTAAAGAGATGCCTAAAGCCTTTTCAATTGCTTTAAAGGATGCGTCAACAGGTCCATTACCGATACAGACCTCCTGCAGTGAGTGGCCTTTAAAATTCAACTTCACTGCAGATGTAGGTGCACTTGCATTACCGCATGAAACCTGGAAACGCTCAAGGGTCAAGTATTTGTTTAGGTTATCACCTCCTATATCCATCAAGGCTTCAATATCTTCATCGTAGATAGTCCTTTTCTTGTCTGCAATCCCTTTGAATTTTATAAAAAGCTTGTTTATCTCCTCTTGAGTAAGTTGGTAACCCAGTTTTTCTAATCTGTCCCGGAATGCATGCCGCCCGGAATGTTTGCCAAGCACAATTCTATTCATAGGAAGTCCTATGGATTCTGGGCTCATGATTTCATAGGTGGTTTTTTCATTTAATACCCCATGCTGGTGTATACCGGATTCATGGGCAAAGGCATTCTTCCCAACAATTGCCTTATTGGGTTGCACCGAAAAGCCGGTGAGTGAACTGACCAACTGGCTTGTTCTATATATCTGGCGTGTTTCTATATTGGTATGGGTGTTATAATAGTCATTTCTGGTCTTCAGTGCCATTACTATTTCTTCAAGGGCAGCGTTTCCTGCTCTTTCCCCGAGGCCGTTGACCGTGCATTCTATCTGGGTGGCTCCTGCCTCTACTGCAGCTATTGAATTGGCAACTGCTAGACCCAGATCATTATGACAGTGAACGCTAACCGTCACCTCGCCGATATCCCGGACACGGTTAATGATGTACCTTACAAATTTTTTGAATTCTTCAGGGGTTGCATATCCTACAGTGTCTGGTATGTTTATTGTAGTGGCACCCGCCTTTATTACTTCGCTGAATATCTTTACTAAAAAATCGGGATCACTCCTGGAAGCATCCTCTGCCGAAAATTCCACATTTGAAGTGTATTTTACGGCATGTTTTACCGCCATGACAGCATTCTCCAATACTTTCTCCGGTGAGAGTTTCAGTTTATACTTCATATGTATGTCTGAAGTGGCAATAAACGTGTGTATCCTGGGATTCTGCCCGAATCTCAATGCCTGCCATGCCCTGTCTATATCTTTTTCATTTGCTCTTGCCAGAGCTGCTATTGATACTTCCTTGATTTCCTGTGATATTAGTTTTACTGCTTCAAAGTCACTACTTGAGGATATTGGAAACCCTGCTTCAATAACATCGACATTTAACTTGACCAGTTGTCTAGCTATCGCCAGCTTTTCTTTGGCATTCAGGTTTACCCCTGCCGATTGTTCGCCATCCCTGAGGGTAGTGTCAAAAATGCTTATTGTTTTGCTCATATCAACACCTCCTGATAAAAAAATCAGCTCCCATCCCTGGTATAGGGACGAGAGCCTTGTTCTCGTGGTACCACCCTAATTTACTGCATCAACACAGCCTCATTAGAAATAACTTCTATAGGTTAACGGTAATAGTCCCGTCAGGATTTACTAACATTTCAATCCTGAAGCTCAGGAGCGAGAGAAATGTAATTCCCCACCGGTTCACACCACCCACCGGCTCTCTGTAAGGGATTATTACTTTTCATTCTCCTTCATAGCCTAATACAGAATATATTGAAGGATAAATTTCTTCTATACTATAGCAATGAAGGAAATATGTCAACAATATTTTAAAAAAAACCAAAAACTTGGTTTTCTTAAATTATTTCAGCAGATAAAAAACTAATGCAACAAACCTATCATAGCCATTACATATCCGTATATACCAAATCCACATATCTGCCCGATACAGGCCGGGGCGGTAACCGATATTCTTCGGAATTCCTCCCTTGAATGAATATTGCTTATATGCACTTCAACAGTTGGTATACCTACTGCCTTTAGTGCATCAAATATTGCAATGCTGTAGTGGGTATAGGCAGCCGGATTTATTATTATTCCGTCATATTTCCCGCAAGCGCCTTGTATGTAGTTTACCAGTTCACCCTCAATATTGCTTTGAACTATGTCAACATCCAATTCAAGTTTCTTTGCTTCTTCCTCTAGATATTTACACATCTCCTCATAGGTTGTTTCGCCATAAATATGTTTTTCCCTCATGCCTAAAAGGTTAATATTAGGTCCGTTTATTATCAGAATTCTCAAGTTTTTCAGCTCCTTATCACAAAATCAATGTATTCAATACTCTTTCATATATCTTCTCGGTTACTCCAGCACCAATTTCTATGTTGTTCCATAACTCCTGGGCCTTTACAGCCTGCCCCACCAGCATATATAACCCGTTTACAGCCTTAAGCCCTTGAGCCTTCGCATATTTTAAGAATAATGTTTCCATGGGATTATACACCAAATCGATAGCAACTCCAAAGCTTGACATATCTTCCTCGGCAACTGGAGAATTTCCGATTTCAGGATACATTCCACACGGTGTACAATTTATTATTATATCCTGTTTTCCTAATTTTTTGATATTATCATATGCAATTATCCTGCAATCCCTGAATTTCTCTTTTCCCTTATTTATATCCCGGCTTGCAAATGTAATATCTTTTATACCTTTATCCAGCAGGTATTGCAATACTGATTTGGCTGCTCCCCCTGTACCTAAAATAACAGCCTCTTTGTCCTCTACAGCTATATCAAATTTATCGAGTATGATACCAAAGCCGTAATAATCGGTATTGTACCCGGTAGCCTTACCATCTTCAAAGCATATTGTGTTGACTGCATCAATTTTCTGAGCTTCATCGGATATACTATCCAGGTATTTCATAATTTCCACCTTGTAGGGTATCGTTACATTCACTCCTTTTGCTCCCAGAACCTTCAACCCGTGCACTGCGGCCTTTAAGTCTTCCCTGTTCAATTCAAACAAATGATAGTGCCCCTTCATATTCAATTCTTTAAAGATAATTGAATGTATGGTAGGTGAAAAACTATGCCCCAGTTTTTCCCCTATAAGACCAAATAAGCTGTCCATTTTATCCCACCTGTTCGATTTATAATTGTCTGTTTATTTTTTTATTTGCAATAAACATTGCACCTTAAATCGTATGTCCAATATAGTTGCCCAGCAGCTTAAAATAACCGCTGTTTTCTTTGATAGCCTCAATAGACCTTTTCACGGGTTCATCGTTCAGATTACCGCTAAAATCGATATAGAAGAAATATTCCCATGACCTATCCATAATTGGCCTAGATTCGATTTTCATCATATTCAGGTTGTTCTCGGCAAAAAAACCTAAAACTTTATACAGTGCCCCCGGTGTATGGGATGTTGTAATTACTATGCTGATCTTATCACAGCAATCATCTATTTCTAAATTTTTACCAATAATAATAAACCTCGTAAAATTATACTTGTTGTAATTTATGTTTCTCTTGATTATTTCCAGACCGTATAGTTCTGCGGCCTTTTTACTACAAACTGCTGCCTTATTTTTAGACTTTTCTTCGCTAACGTATTTAGCACTGATGGCGGTATTCTTAAAGGGAATCAGCTTAAAATTTGGGTATACCTGCAGGAATTCGCTGCACTGTTGAAAAGCCTGGGGATGAGAATATACTTCTTCAACATCTTCCAGCTTTACATCTTTCATAGCTGCTAAATTATGCTCGACCTTTATACATCTTTCTCCAACTATATAAAATCCATATTTTCTTAAAAGGTCATATACATCAGCTATGCCGCCGGTTGATGAATTTTCAATCGGAAGCACTCCGTAATCTATTTCGTTATTCTTAAGTGCTTTAAAAATGTCCTCGAATTCCATTACATTATGAGCATTCACTTTATGTCCAAAATACTGCTGCAAAGCTTCTTCGCTGAAAGACCCCGGTTCTCCCTGGTATCCGACTCTTAGCCTGTTATAGTCTAAACAGGACTTCTGTCCGTCGTGATTTTCAACAGTAGGGCAGCATCCTGCAACACGCCGGGAATCGTTTTCTTGTAACAAAAAGCCATCCTCTGTAATGTGTTTTCTTTGGATTTCCCGGCTTATTTCCATAACCCTGTTGAAAAACTCTTCTGTTTCATCTTCAAGATGTTTATCCGTTAACCTGGAAATATTCTTCTTTATAACCTCTTTCTCCCTAGCCTGGTCAAATACCGGAAGGCCATTTTTCTTCTTATATTCAGCTATATCCAGCGCCTTTTCTATTCTCCTTTCAAATAGAGCCACAAGCTCTTTATCTATTTCATCAATTTCTTTTCTCAGCTTTTCAAGCTCGTTCATGCAATCCATCCCTTTCAATCATTAAATCGGCCAGAGCTATGGCAGTGACAGCTTCGATTACGGGTACCGCCCTGGGTACTATGCATGGATCATGCCGTCCCTCTATTTCAAGCTTGACATCTTCGCCTTCTTCTATATTAACCGTTCTTTGTGCTTGTCCTATCGACGGAGTGGGCTTAATAGCGGTTCTGAAAATAATAGGCATTCCGTTGGTGATACCGCCGATTATTCCGCCATTATTATTTGAGTAGGCTTTAATTTCCCCTTCCTTTATGTACAGCTCATCGTTTGCCTTTGATCCCTTCATTTTTGTTATATCAAATCCTGCTCCAAACTCCACTCCCTTTACCGCAGGAATCGAAAAAAGCAGGTGTGAGAGCTTGCTCTCTACAGAATCAAAAAAGGGATTGCCTATACCTGCAGGCAGGTTTACTACCGCCGTTTCTATTATTCCACCTGCGGAATCCATCTCTGCTTTCACCTTTAGAATATGCCCCTTCATCTCTTCTCCCTTTTCATCGTCCATAACGGGAAATTCCTTCTGCGCAAGCCTTTTCAGCAGCGCTGGCCCGGTATTTACCATATCGAAGGAAGCCTCTTCTATATTTCCTATGCTTTTTATATGACTTCCTATTACAATATCCTTTTCACCTAGAATCTGCCTTGCTATTGCTCCTGCAAATACCAAGGGAGCAGTAATTCTCCCCGAAAAATGTCCCCCGCCTCTATAATCGTTAAAGCCTGAGTATTTCACATAACCCGTGTAGTCTGCGTGTCCGGGACGCATTATTGACTTCATAGCCTCATAGTCCCCTGAACGCTGATTCGTATTATAGATAACCGAAGAAAGCGGCGTCCCCGTAGTCCTTCCGTTGAAGTAGCCGCTTAGTATTTCAAACCGGTCCCCTTCTTTTCTGGAGGTGGAAATCTCGTTTGCTCCCGGGGCTCTTCGCTGCATCTCTTTATAGATATATTCAAGGTCTAATTCTATGCCCGGCGGCAGACCGTCTATTACTATACCTACGGCTTTCCCATGGGACTCTCCGAAAATTGAAAGCTTGATATTTTCACCCCATATACCGCTCATGTATTTTCCCTCCCAGTTTTTTAAAATCCCTCCAAAATTGCGGATAGGATTTTTTTACCGCACCGCTACCTGTTATTATAACAGGTCCTGTACATCTTATGGAAGCTACTGCCAATGCCATTGCAATACGGTGGTCATTCCAGCTGTCTACGGTTCCACCCTTCAGCTCTTCTTTTCCTTCTATAATCAGTCCGTCCTCCAATTCTCTAACATTGGCTCCTAACTTATTGAGCTCCGTTGATATCGCCTTGAGTCTATCGGATTCCTTTATTCTAAGCCTTTCTGCGTTGATTATCTTTGTTGTTCCGCTGCTTAGAGCGCCCAAAACTGCGATTATGGGTACCAGATCCGGATACTGCGAAGCGTCTATTACCGTGCCATGCGTTCTTGACTCTTTTATTTTTACAAAATCTTCTCCTATTTCAAGTATTGCTCCCATTTCTTTAACTATATCTAGAATCGCCTTATCGCCTTGTAGAGAATCTGTATTCATATCTATGCATTTAATCCTGCCGCCCAATGATCCGGCTACAATCCAGAAAGCCGCCTGTGAATAGTCCCCTTCCACCCGGTAGTATCTGCTTCTATATTTTTGATTCCCCTTTATATAAAAGCCTGTATAGTCATTATTTTCTATCTCTATGCCAAACTTTTTCAAGATATCTATAGTTAAATCCACATATCCTTTTGATTCAAGCCCGGTCGTTATTTCAATTCTAGACGCTCCGTCAAGAAGGGGCAAAACAAACATGAGGCCGGTTATAAATTGTGAACTGATATCGCCTTTGATTTTGAATGTTCCTGGCTTTAACGTCCCTCTTACTTCTAATGGAAGCCTGCCGTTATTATTGTACTGTATATTTTGTTGGTCAAATATTTCATAGTAAGCATCCAGAGGTCTTTCCGAAAGCCTTCCTCTTCCGGTAAACGTTATTTTCTCGCCCGCGATACCTGCAAAAGGTATCAAAAACCTTAGCGTTGACCCGGATTCCCTACAGTCGATAGTTGCGTTCATTACCCTTACCTTTGAATTCCCTTTCAAGGTAACACAATATATATCCTGATGTGGCCCTATTTCCGTACGTTGAATATCCGTCCCCAGGGATTTCATCCCATTCAAAGTCGCTTCGATATCATCGGAAAACATCAAATTATCTATGACGCTTACTCCGTCTGAAAGCCCCGCACATATTATCGCCCTGTGGCTTAAGCTTTTAGAAGGGGGAATATGTATCTCTCCGTTGAGCTTAGCCGGATTTATTTTAACGGAATCCACCTTTTATCCTCCTTTCGGTTGTCATTCGCAGCGGCAAGCCAATTTCTTTTACAGCATCCCCTCCCGCCTAAGGCTTCCCTTATCGAATATCGACTTGAGGGTTTCTCTTTCATTGCTTATTATAGCCCTTTTTATTTCCCTAAGACTATATTCAAAGTTCTCTATTTGAGCTAATATATTTTTTCTGTTATCTATCAGAAGTTCTGTCCACAGCTGAGAATTTATTCTAGCTACCCTTGTTGCATCTTTAAAGCTTCCTGCAATAAATCTATTTATGTCGTACTCATTGCTGCCATTGATAAGGGCGGTAGCGATGATATGCGGAAGCTGACTTGTTAAGGCCATGATTTTATCGTGTTCCTCCGGACTTATCTTAACTACATCTCTAAAACCTATCTTTTTCACAATATCTTCTACGATATCTATATTTTCTTTATTATTTCTATATGTGGGAGTTATTATATAGCTTGCATCGGCGAACATATCCTTGGATGCAAATTCCAGGCCCTTATATTCTCTGCCTGCCATAGGATGTCCCGCAATAAAATCCAAATCCTCCCTTAGAAATGAATTTATTTCTCTTACCAGTTTATCCTTGATGCCGGCTGTATCCGTGATAATTGCTCCGGTTTTGAAACAGTTCATATTGTCTCTTATAAACTTTATCGTCATATTCGGGTATATGCATATTATCACAATATCCGAATTTTCAAGCGGTGCCTGGGGTTTCAGGTATCCTTTATCAATTATCCCTGTTTCTTCGGCGGTCTTTATAATGTCTTCATCTATGTCTACACCCCATAAATTTTTTGGATTCAATTCTTTAAGAGCCATGGCAAAGGAGCCTCCGATGAGCCCTAATCCTACTATAGTTATGTTAAAGTCCAATTCAATCAAATTAACCACACTCCGCTACATTTCCTTATTTACAAACTTAGCCATTTCCTTTAAGGTACCCATTAGCTCTTTGAACCTTTCCGGTTTAATTGATTGCTGTCCGTCACATTTTGCATTTGCCGGATCATTGTGGACTTCTATCATCAACCCGTCAGCTCCAACTGCAAGAGCTGCTTTAGACAAAGACTCCACCAGCCACCATAACCCCGCTGCATGGCTTGGGTCTACTATTACCGGCAGATGGCTATATTTCTTTATCACAGGTATTGCGCTGAGATCTAACGTATTTCTCGTATATTTCTCAAAGGTTCTAATTCCTCTTTCACAAAGAATGACTTTCTCATTGCCCTCAGACATTATATACTCTGCCGCCATTAATAATTCTTCAATAGTAGCGGACATACCTCTTTTAAGCAGTACCGGCTTGTCAGTTTTGCCAACTTCCTTCAAAAGGTCAAAGTTCTGCATGTTTCTGGCGCCAATTTGGATAACATCTACATCCTCCACGAACTTGCCAATCTTATCCGGTGTCATAAGCTCGGTAACAATAGGCAGTCCGGTCTTCTCTCTGGCCAGTTTAAGCAGTTCAAGCCCCTCATCGCCTAGCCCCTGGAAGCTATAGGGTGAAGTCCGCGGTTTATATGCTCCCCCCCTTAGGAATGTTGCACCGCTTTCCTTAATGTCCTCGGCAATTCCTACAATCTGCTCTTCACTCTCCACAGAGCAAGGCCCGGCAATAACGGCAAACTCGTTGCCGCCGATTTTTCTACCGTTTACATCTACTACAGTTTTTTCAGGATGGAAAAGCCTATTTGCCTTTTTATAGGGCTCCTGCACAAATATAAGCTTCTCCACATTCCGGTTTGCCTGAATCTGTGATGGATCGATCCCGCTTGTATCTCCTATCAATCCAATCAAATGATAATTTTTCCCCTTCGACTCATGGATTTCACTTCCTAAGCTTTTCATCTTTCTTTTGATCTTCTCAATATCCTCTTCTGCTGCATTTGGGTTCATAACAATTATCATGTTACCTTCTCTCCTCTCTGTTTTATATAAATTTATATAAAAAAAGAAGACCCATCTAATGAGTCTTCTAGATTTACCACCTATTTCTTTATAAAGGCTATAGCAGTATTTCTATACCTTTATACAGTTCAACGATATTATTCCCCTATCCTCATTAGAAAGGTTTTTCCGTATTCTATTGCAGAACAAATAGCCGGCGCTAAAATAAAAGTAAAAATAATAGCCCAGGCTATAGTAATAAAAGCTGTTAAATTGTTCTGCATTTACCTTTCCAATAAGGTTTTCCATCATGCCTGCCTCCATAACTATGAACTACCAACTTATTAAAAGCGATTATATCAAGGCGCGTGCTAAATGTCAATATAAATGTAAAACGAACCAAAGCAAATTCTATTCACGAACCATTACGGCAGCGTCACCCCACAGCCGCTCCAGGTTATAGAACTCCCTCTCCTGGGTATAGAACACATGTACCACAATATCTTTATAATCCAGCAGTATCCACTTCTCCTCTTTATAACCTTCAACATGGTCAAGGATAAAACCCGCCATCTGCATTTGTTTGTCTATCTCATCGGCTATTGCCTTCACCTGGGTCGTTGATCTGCCGCTGCAAATTACGAAATAATCCGCAAGTATTGAGATGGTTCTTATGTCAAGCACAACAATATCAAAGGCCTTCTTCACCTTGGCAGCTTCAACGGCCACTCTTGCCATTTCCTTTGGGCTTGTCATTTATAACCTCCTAATCTGTCATAGATTGCTCTTATCTTTACCTAAGATTATCGTAACATCTGCACTGGATTTCTCGTCCAGGTCAACTTCATAGCTGCCTATATCGATCGCCTTGGCAACTCTTTGCGCGTTCTCTGCCTTGCCTTTTCTATCGTATACACGGGTTGTGCTGTAGTTCATGCCGTCTGCATTCCCAACTTTTACAACACTAAACCCCTCGTTTTCCAATAGTTTTGCCACTTTTCCGGCAAGCCCATCAACACCGCTTCCGTTAAGTACTTCCACCTTCACCTGGGCTTCCGCATTATCTTGTTTCCCTTTTAAAACCGTCGCCACCAGGTCTTTAGTCTTCTGCGGGTCGTAAATAAAGTACGAAATACCATCGATGTATGTCGAATCTCCCGGCAATTGATACATATTAATATTTTCCTTTTTTATACCGGCTGCTTTGAACGCGTACTTGCTCATCTCGGAAGGCGTCATATTGGTGGACAGATGCGTACTCAGCGTCTCTGCAAGTGCCGGCAGCCTCAGTATGGTCCCTGCACTGAGTACTTTATCGATAACAGCGTTCATAAACGCCTGCTGTGTTTCAATTCTCCCTATATCTCCGTTCTGGTAACCCTTCCTGTACCTTACAAGCTGGATAGCCTTTTCACCGTTAAGAGTCTGCCAGCCTTTTTTCAAGCTTATATGAAGAGGCGGATCGTCATATGGGTCGTTGTATTCCATGTCCATAGGAACGTTTACCCTCACACCGCCAAGGTTGTCAACAAACTTTTTAAAGCCCTGGTAGTCAAGCCTGAAATAGTAATGCACGTCAATTCCGAATAAATCTCCAACAGTCTCCATGGCAAGGGCAGGCCCGCCATACGCATGGGCATGACCGATTTTTTCATCGCCATGTCCCTTTATCTTCACCCTTGTATCCCTTGGTATAGAGATAAAATCCAGTATTTTATCGTCAGGGTCGAAACTGGCAAGTATCATCGTATCCGACCGGCTTGGTGCATTTTTATTTGTAGGGTCACCGACATCCACGCCCAGGATAAGGACATTAACCCTCTCGTCCTTCTTGGGCGGGTCGGGAATGGGAAAATCCGGGTTATTGTCAGAACTGCCCACTGTGTCGTTGTCGTTTATATGCTTTAAAAAAAAGTAAGTTGCCGAAGCCATAACAATAAGGATCACTACCAAGGTCAATGCTAATATTTTCAGTACTTTTTTCATTGAGACACCCCGCTTCACGCTTCGATTAAGTAAAGGTAATTCCTGGCCTTCAATGTATCTTCATGGATTAGTTTATTCCCTTCTATAAGATAAATAATGGTTTGATCCAGGGCAAATAGAACCGCCCTGTCAATATCCCTTTCCGACAGTTCTCTTATCTTCTCCACACCGCGGAAATCTCTCCCGGGCTCTGTTAAATCCGCTATGAAAACAATCTTCTCAAGTATCCGCATTTCTTTCCTGCCGGTAGTATGATACCGGATAGCGTCCAGCACCTCCGTATCGTGAATACCGAACTCCTCTTTTGCTACCAAGGGTCCAACTACCGCATGTATTATTTTTGGCGATTTTATCGTAACACTATCTAATATGATACCAGATTTCCCTGCCCTATTCAATAATTCCTCATACGCCATATCCCTTGCGCAATCATGCAAAAGCCCCGCTATTCCTGCCTTTATTATATCGGCGTTGTGCATCATAGCAAGTTTTTCCGCCTCTTCTTTAACGCGGATTGAATGCATCAATCTTGGAACCGACAGCATTTTTTGAAGCCTGTCTTTAATCCTTTCCATATTATACAATTCATGTCACCTTTCCTTACAAGCAAAGTATAACTCTTCAGGTAATATCATATTATTTGACGAAAGTATCCACAATTTGTTCCATTACCCCAGTTGTCAGATGACAGGCGTCAGATATCAGTGGCCAGTGGTCAGTGGCTAGCACCTAGGACCTGTGATCTGTGAACTGTAAACTACGAACTACCAACTACGAACTATATTCTGCCACCTAGTACCTGTACAATTTTTTCTTGAGTATATAGTTTTCTACCGCCTCGGGAAGCAGATATTTTATCGTTATTCCGTTTTTTACCCTTTCCCTTATATCTGTTGAAGATATGGCAAGGGCAGGAATCTCGATAAGATATATTTTGTTCCTGTATAGCTTCTCAATCTCTTTCACCCTTTTCCTGAAGGTAGCCATATCAAGGCCGGGCCTGTGAGCTGATACTATTTTGCACATTTTCAGAATCATTTCAACGTTTTTCCATGTGAGTATCTCCATAACAGCATCGGCACCCGTTATGAAGTAAAAGTCCGCATCCTCCCCATATATGTCCCTGAAAACTCTTAGGGTGTCCACAGTATATGTCAGGCCCTCTCTTATGAGTTCGATATCAGATACTTCAAAATAGCAATTGCTTGCCGTAGCCAGAACCGACATTAAAAATCTGTCTTCCCCAGCGCTCACTTTTTTATGCCTTTTATGGGGTGGGTTGCCTGAGGGTACGAAAACAACGGTTTCAAGGCCGAACTTATCCCTTGCGGCTTCTGCCGTAACCAAATGCCCATAGTGAATAGGATCGAAGGTCCCCCCCATAATGCCGATCTTCCTCGTATTATGCTCCATTAATTAACCTCCATCAGATTACTGATTATTACAAAATACATTATACAGTATTTTTTCAAAAAAAAAAGCGCTAGAGCGCCTTCTCCAGTTTTATTTCTTCTTCAACAGCCTCTTTGAATTTCTCTATTCTCCATCTTGCCACCGCAGTTAACGACAGACTAAAAAGCACTGCCGCAATAAACAGATAATACCTGCTGTAAGGAGTCGCCCGCGAGTACAGGGTGATTATCAATCCCAGGGAAAGGTATACCCAAATCCTGCGTACGGCAAGAATTCTTCTAAGGGTGTCATCCCTTTTCTTACTCTGGTACAGAATCTTTCCCTCAAGCTCCCTTTTCACCTCTTCAAGCGAGAATAAACAGCCTTTGCTTAGAAACGTACTGTAAAGCGTTTCTATGTCTGCAATGTACAGGTTAAAACTTCTCAGCTTCAGCAAATAGTCCCGGGCAGAATAGTCAAGTTTTGTGTTGGTAATATACACACCCGCTTCCAGCCCCCTGCTTTCGCATAGTTCGGTAAACTCCGTCAAAGCGTCTGCCCCGACCTTCAGGTTTTCAGGGAGTTTTTTGCAGCAGACACCGACACTTTCGCCCTTTAGTTTGCCAATCATTATTGTCGGCTTGCCGCCGCTGTCAAACTCAGTTTCCAGCCCGGTAAAGTGGCCGCTTTCGCTTAATACGTCTTTCAAAAAAGCATAAAATTCGCTCTCGTCCTTACCTTCAATAACGGCCGAAAACCTGTTAAGCAATTCCTCTTTAATAAGTTTTTCCTTCCCTGCTTCTATCCTTTTCAGCCTTAACCGTTTTTCTACAAAATAATATGCAACAGACACAAACAGTGCCGGACCTAAAGCCATTGATAAATCGTTGATCAGTATATATGACCCGGCGTATGCAAAAACAAACAGCACCGCAAGCCCAAATATCCGGTCTACCAGTCGGGCGCCGGCGTTCTTATTCGTCTTACCCATGCTGTAATAATAGTTGTGCAATCTCATTTTATCGGTTTCTTTTTTAATGAAACCGGCCAGACAGGATAGGTCTTTGTTCAAAATAACACCTCCTGCCTCTATTATGCTCTATTATAGAAAATTTATCCAACAATCACTGCAAAATAATCGATCTATTTTCCCTTGAAGGCCTATACAGAACAAGAATGTATAATAGAAGGACAGGTCCATGACCTGTCTCCTCCTATACTTCAACTTCACTCTTTTTTAGCTTCCTTCTGTGGATCTCATAGCCTGGATGTCCCTTTTTCCAACCCGTACGGATCTTTTCTCCCTTCGGTATATACTGGCTATTGATAACAATTCCGTTTTTAGCAAAACAGTAATATGTTGGCTGGTCTTGTTTGCAATTTTCACAGTTGATGCATTCCATTACCTTTTCATGACCCCCGTATCTATTCATAGTACTCAAATTCGATACTACCAATTCTTACAGTATCACCGTCATCAATACCCATCTTCTTCAGTTCATCGATTATACCCCTCTTCCTAATGGTCTTCTGGAAATATTTTAGGGACTCATCCTGTTCAATATTAATATTCTCCATAAAGCTTTCAATCCAATCCCCTTTAATAACAAATGTTTTACCATCCTTGCTTATCCTATAGGGCTCATCCTCTTTAAATTTATAATACCGCATCTCTGCGGATTGTTCAATATTTTCTTGCTGCTCTTCCGTGTCCACAGCGCTAAGCAATTCATAGGCCCGGTGCATCAATTCAACAATCCCCTTATTGGCGGCGGCAGATATCTCGAATACCTCATATCCCTTTTCCTTCAACTGCTTTACTATACGCCCAATATTATCCTTTGCTTCCGGAATGTCGGTTTTATTTGCTGCCACTATCTGAGGTCTTTTAGCCAGCTCTGCGTTATAGCGCTCCAGTTCCGAATTGACCTGCCGGAAATCCTCGACAGGGTCCCTTCCCTCTATACCCGATGCATCAAGTACGTGGATCAGCACTCTGGTTCTTTCAATATGGCGAAGAAAGTCATGACCCAGCCCGGCTCCCCTATGGGCCCCTTCAATGAGCCCGGGTATATCTGCAAGCACAAAGCTTTTGCCTTCTTCCAATTCGACCACTCCCAGATTAGGGGTAATTGTTGTAAAATGATAGTCAGCAATTTTGGGCTTCGCGCTGGTTGCCACCGATAGTAATGTTGACTTGCCTACATTGGGAAAACCAATGAGACCGACATCGGCCAACAGCTTGAGCTCAAGGATTATTTTTCTTTCTTCACCCTTTGCACCGTTTTCAGCAAACGTTGGAGCCCTTCTTGTGGAGGTAGTAAACCTTGAATTACCCCTTCCTCCTCTTCCGCCCTTTGCTGCGATCAGCCTGTGGTCCTTTGAGGCAAGGTCTGCAATTACTCTGCCGCTCTCCTCATCCTTGATCACAGTACCTGGTGGAACCTTAAGGATAAGGTCTTCTCCGTCCTTGCCGGTTTTATTTGACGAGCCTCCATTTTCACCGTTTTCAGCCTTATATTGTTTCTTATACCTGTAATCCATGAGCGTTCTCATACCAGCGTCCACTTCAAATACTATATCGCCGCCGCGGCCTCCGTCACCGCCGCTTGGTCCCCCTGCAGGAACATATTTTTCCCTTCTGAAAGCCACCGCACCGTGACCGCCGTTGCCTGCAATTATATGTATTCTTGCTACATCCACAAACATCCAATCACCGCCATAAACCATTATAGTTGCCAGTTAACAGATGACAGATGACAGACGTCAGGGCAAGGCTAAATGGTAAAAACCCAAAGGCCTAACCCGGACAGCTGTGAACTGTGATCTGTGATCTGACATCCAGGAATGTCCCCAATATATGTAGTATAAGATAGTATTGTTTCTCTTATTCCCTTATATTAAAAATGAACCTTCCGGGCCGGAAGGTTCTTAATCAAAAGGGGACATTCCGCGGCAAGGAATACCTTAAATCAGCGGTGTGTCCCCTTACTTTATACAACTGCCTCTTTTGAGTAAACACTAACCTGTTTTTTGTCCTTACCCTTTCTTTCAAAACGAACTACGCCGTCGATCATGGCAAACAGTGTATCATCTCCACCCCTGCCCACATTGTTTCCGGGATGAATCTTCGTACCTCTCTGCCTTACGAGTATATTCCCGGCCAGGACAAACTGTCCGTCCGCCCTTTTAACTCCGAGGCGTTTTGCTTCGCTATCCCTTCCGTTTCTGGAACTTCCTACTCCCTTTTTATGAGCAAACAACTGCAGATCTATTCTCAGCATAACGTTACACCTCCTCTTCAATGACAGTAAGATTTGAAGGATAACTGCTCTTAATGTTATCCAGCGCCAAGCACATGGTATTTAGCAGTATGTCGGCTTCTCTTCTCTTGTAATCCTCCAGCGGCGGTAAGGAACACCTTAAGGCGTCCCCGTTTACAGAGTAGTCGATTTCTATTCCGGCAACTTCCTTTAAACCGATGACTACTGCCTGTGTTAAAGCTGATACTGCACTGCATACGATATCTTTTCCGTATTCGTCGAACCCTGCATGTCCGTATACCCTGTACTCAATAATATGGCTGTTTTTGTCCTTCTTTATCTTAACTTTAATCATGTTATCCGCTACCCAGTGATTTTGGTAATCTTGACCTTGGTGAATGGCTGCCTGTGGCCTTGCTTTTTATGATAGTTCTTTTTAGGCTTGTACTTGAAGACAATAATCTTTTTGCCTTTGCCGTGGAAAAGAACCTCAGCTTCAACCGATGCACCTTCGACATAGGGTTTTCCTACTTTTATGCCCGATTCACTAGAAACCAACAGAACTTTATCAAAACTTACATTTCCGCCTTCTTCTGCAGCAAGTTTTTCTATCGAAAGAATATCTCCTTCTTCGACCCTGTATTGTTTACCGCCGGTTTCAATTACAGCATACATTTTGGGGACACCTCCTCTATCCAGTCTCGCCGAATTCAGGTACGCATAAGCGTTTATAACCCAATCCGTGCGGCTACCTACAATTTGTTATTATATCATCACAAATTCCTGCTGTCAATTCACCAACTCGGCTTTAGCATAGGTTTTATATGTCTTTGTAACCCTTACTCTATTTTTTTTCCCTACTTTATCAGCAGCATCCTCCACATTGATAACATACCCGTCTATTCTCCCGATACCGTCGCTGCTATTCACCGCATGGGGTTCAGCAATAAAGAGCTCGATCACCTCTCCCTCCCTCACCGGGTAAGCCTGGCTTTCAACATATTCCCGTTTGCCCGTTACCTTCACTTCTATATCCTCGGGGTGCAGGTGGGAACTGCCTTTAATATATATGTACCTGTTAAACTGCTTTTCTAGCCTGGCTAAGTGCTCGCCGCCGCTTCCTATAACCAGGGCTGCCACCGACGGATGGGCTTCAATCAAAGCGGCTTCTGCACTGGTGTGGGTAAAAATCCTGTTCAGTTCCCTTTCTATCCTGTTAGCCATGGTCTCCTCGGAGAGAACCCTTCCTGTCCCCTCACAGAATGGACAGGGCTTCTGGAGAACGGAATCTATCCTTTTCCCCGCTTTCTTTCTTGTGATTTCGACAAGGCCCAACTGTGTCATTCCAAGTACATTGCTCCTTGTTCTATCCTTTTTGAGGCAGGATTTTAATTCTTCAAGCACCTGCCTGTCATGTTCAGGGTTCCCCATATCTATGAAATCAACTATTATAATTCCTCCAATATCGCGCAGCCTCAACTGTTTTGCAATCTCTTTGGCAGCTTCAAGATTGGTCTTAAGCACAGTGTCCTTAAGGTCGATACTGCCAACGAATTTTCCGGTGTTTACATCTATTGATGTAAACGCCTCGGTCTGGTCAATTACAATATATCCACCGTTCTTAAGCCATACCTTTCTGCTAAGGGCGTTTGCAATCTTTGGCTCCACATTGTAATAATCAAAAATATTCTGGCCTTTGTCATAGAATACTACTCTCTCCTTAAGCTGCGGTGATATCAGTTCAAGGAGCTCAAGCACTTTATTGTACTCGGTTTTGCTGTTTATTATGAAGCTGTCGATGTTTCTGGTAAAAACATCCCGAACTGTCCTGGATACAAGGTTAAGGTCCTTGTGAATTATCTTTGGTGCGTTAAATACCTTTTCTTTCTTTTTTATGCTCCACCATAGTCTCTTAAGAAATTCCAAGTCCTGCTTGAACTCTTCTATATTTTTCCCATCCGCAGCAGTCCTGATTATTAGGCCCATGTTCTCAGGCTTTATCTGAAGAGCTATATCCTTAAGCCTGTTTCTTTCATCTTCACTTTCGATTCTTCTTGAAATGCCTATATAGTTCGCATTGGGCAGCAGAACCATGAAACGCCCGGGAAGTGTAATATTTGATGTTACCCTAGCGCCTTTACCGTCTATCGGCTCCTTGACAACCTGCACCATTATCTCCTGTCCTTTTTTTAAGACATCCTTGATTGAAACCTTTTGGCCGTTGCACGGTGTCTCATACACTTTTTCACAATCGGTGTAAACATCCTTAATATATAGAAACGCATTCTTCTCCAATCCGATATTAACAAACGCCGCCTGCATCCCTGGAAGTACGTTTTCTACCCTTCCTTTATAGATATTCCCTACGGTCCTCTTGTTGCTGAAGCGTTCGATATAAACCTCGCTCAGCTCACCGTCTTCCAGCAAGGCTGCTCTAGTCTGGTCAAAGCTGACATCCACAATAATTTCATTCATCTTTTCAACTCCCTAAAACCGTTTCCCTTTCATTTGAAGACCTGAAATGGTGTAAAGTACTTTTCTCCCCTCTTAATCAAAAGACTCTGCCTTTGTATTCGTACATTTTCCAGTTCCAAGCCCGTATAGGCTCTCAATGAAAACAAGAGATCGGCCGGTTTCAAATTGCGTTCGTTCCCGGTTTCCAGAATCAAGTCCAGTGAAAGTCTTCTTCCCCCCACTTCGATATTCTTCTGTTCCAATATCATCGGCACGATGTCAATAAGACGTTTTTTACCCTTCTTACTTGTCTTTTCAATATAAATTTCTCTCCGGTTGAAAAAATCCGAAACCCTGCCTTCCTGACCGCTGCCTCCCTGCCTGTATTCTGCCTGGACAGTGTACTCGGCAGCATTTATTAAAGCGGTCAGGGACGCGGAACCGTCCGGTATGTACTCAGCCTTCGTCACCCTGATTCCATCGGGAAAACTTGCGTTCATCCTTTCTATAAAATTCTTCACCTCCATTTCCTTTTCCAATTGAACATCCATCATTTCCCCGCAGCTTTCGGTCCCTAGGGCTAGTGCCGGTCCAAAGGATATCTTTGCATGAGGGTTAAAACCTTTAGTATATTCAACAGGGATTCCAGCCCTGCGAACTGCCCTTTGAATAACCCGTATAAGGTCAAGATGCGAAATATATGCAACCCTTCCCTTTTTCTCGTATTCAACTCTGACCAATGGCATCACAAACCCCTCCCCCAAAAACCTTAGTAATACCGCAATTGACGCAGCCATCCCTGCAATGGGGAGTGGTCTTGCCCTCCAGTGCTTTTTTATGCTCGCTGACCAGAAATTCCTTGGATACTCCAATATCTATGTGGTCCCAGGGAAGAAACTCATCATAGTCCCGGCGCCTTAAAGCGTAAAAATCCGGATCTACCCCACATTCTCTGAATGCTTCCATCCACGCTTTGAAATTAAAGTGTTCCATCCACCCGTCAAAGCGGCACCCGTTTCCCCACGCCTTTAACAGTACCTTGCACAGCCTTCGGTCGCCCCGGGCAAAAACCGCTTCCAAAAAACTGGTTTCCGGCTGATGCCAGTTGTAGGTAATTGCCCTGTGTCTCAATTCCTGTTTGAGGAAATCCTGCTTTTTGTTAAACAGCTCCATGGTATCCTGGGGTTCCCACTGGAAAGGCGTAAAGGGCTTTGGCACAAAGCATGAAGTGCTCACGGTAATTTTTAACCCTTTCCCTCTGCTTTGCTTATCTGCCTCATAATATCTGTCAATGACCCTGTACGCAAGGTCCTTTATTCCCTTAACGTCGCCAATGGTTTCGGTCGGAAGCCCTACCATAAAATACAGCTTAACCGTACTGTATCCACATCTAAATGCATTTCCCACCGATTCAAGCAAATCTTCCTCTGTGACCCCCTTGTTTATTACATCCCTTAACCGCTGTGTCCCTGCTTCGGGAGCAAACGTCAAGCCGGTCTTTCTTACTTTTTGTATTTCATTTATCAAATCGAGAGAAAAGGAATCGATTCGCAGCGAGGGTAAGGATATCCCGACCCCCTGGCTGCCGAACCTTTCAATCATATCCCTTACCAAGGGGCTCAACTGTGTATAATCGCTGGTGCTGAGCGAGGCAAGGGATATCTCCTCATATCCCGTACTTTCAATCAATTTTTCTGCCTGCCGCATCAGGGTTTCCGGCTTCTTTTCCCGTACCGGGCGGTACACCATACCTGCCTGGCAAAACCTGCATCCACGGGTGCAGCCCCTGAACAGCTCGAGAATGGCACGGTCATGAACGATATCCATGTATGGGACAATGATCCTATCCGGGAAGTAAACAGCATCAAAATCCTCAATAATCACTTTTTTAATCCTCGCCGGGTAGCTTCCATTCAAAGGAGCTATGCCCTTCACTGTTCCGTTGCTGTTGTATTCCACAGAATATAATGAGGGAACGTACACACCCTCAAGCCCGGCAGCCATCTCCAGGAATTCACCGCGGGATTTGCCGTCCGACTTCCATTGTTTGTACAGGTCCAGAACAGCGCCTATAACTTCCTCGCCTTCTCCCAGAACAAAAAAATCAAAAAAATCCGCTAGGGGTTCACTGTTATAAGCACATGGCCCCCCTCCGATAACAAAGGGGTGTTCCAGGCCTCTGTCCCTGCTGAGCTGAGGTATCCCGGCAAGATTCAGCATGTTCAGCACGTTCGTATAACTCATCTCGTACTGCAGGGTAAACCCGATCAGATCGAATTCCTTTACCGGATCCCTGCTTTCCAAAGCAAAAAGCGGTATATCCTCCCTCCTCATAATTTCCTCCATGTCGCTCCAGGGGGCAAATACCCTTTCACACCAGGTGTCTTCCCTTTGATTTATCAAGTAATATAATATCCTTAGCCCGAGATGGGACATTCCAATTTCATATACGTCCGGAAAAGCAAAGGCAAACCGTATTTCTACATCACGGGAACCCTTATGCACACTATTGTATTCTCCTCCAATATAACGGGTAGGTTTTTCAACCGTTTCCAACAGGCGGTCAATGCATACTGCAGCCATAATTTCCTCCTGGTCAAGTCAATAATAATCCCAAGGTGTAGTATTCTCATAAATGTCTGTCTGTATAATTTATATTATACAATAAAAGCGGCTATTGCTAAAGGTATTCTCCTATCTCTCTGTTGAAGCCGTATTCAATGATTCCCCTTATTATTTCCTCTTCCCCTATCCTGCCCATTATCTCGCCGTTGTCTCCTATTACATACACTATATGATAATGACCGGGAACGAAGCTGTTCATCACCTTCCTTACGCTTGTATTATAAGCCACCGCAATACTCTTTGATTTGAGAATTCCCTGGCTGAAAAGCCTGCTTTTTTTCTCTTCTATTTGGTTAATTATCAGCGAAGGAGCCATCTTCCTCTCGGCCCCGGAAGCAAAATATAAAAACACAGAAACACCTGCCATCGTCAGATTGACCGGTGTAATTGTCCTCCTGTACAGCGCAAAGATCAACAATACTACGGCAATGACCCTGCCCAGAACCGTAACGAACTTGGTTGCCCTAAGCATTCCCCATTTATATGAAAGCAGCGCCCTGAAAATACGTCCTCCGTCCAGCGGCAGGGCAGGAACCAGGTTGAAAAGCGCAATGACAACATTAACAGCAATAAAATAATTCGTACGGGTTTCTTCGAACAGGGCTGGTTTCCCGCAGTATGCGGTCAAAAATGCCACCGCTATGTTCAATGCAGGACCTGCCGCTGCAATAATAATCTCACGGACCGGGTTCAACTGGAACAGCCCCTCTATCCTCACCACTCCGCCCAAAGGCAGAATATCAATCTCCCTTATCTTATATCCGAACATTCTGGCAGTTATCAAATGTGCCGTCTCGTGCAGGAATATCACCGAAGCGATAATTGCTCCCTTGTCCAAATAGCCAAGATATACCGCCATCGCTATCAAAGCAATAAATATAGGGCTGGCTTTAATATCCACCCCTTTAATCCTGGCTATCCTCATTATCCTGCCTCCCCTTACATATCCTTTAGAGTAGAGCCGAACTCACCGGCAGGGTCTACAGCCTTACCGTTTTTCCAGACTTCAAAGTGCAGGTGGGAGCCGGTGCTCATTCCCGTATTGCCTACCGAGCCGATAATCTCTCCCTGGGCAACCTCCTGGCCTGATACTACATTCACCTCTCCAAGGTGGCCATAAACGGTTTTTATACCGTCGCCATGATTTATTACGATTAGATTTCCGTAGTAATCGTCCTTTTTCACCTCTTCAACGGTCCCTTCCAGGGCTGCCCTGACCGGGCTCCCAATCGCAGCACCGATATCAATACCTTCATGCTTTTTCTCCGTATTGAAAACGGGGTGCACTCTGATACCGTATCCTGAGGTAATCGGCCCATCAACGGGTATAACCATCGTTTTTTCTTCGTTTTCGTTGCTGAATACATTCTGCACTTTATTCCTTAACGCCGGGAAAACGTCTCTCAGGGATGTCAAGCCTTTGCCGAAATCGTATTCCTTTGTGACAATAGACCTTATCCCATCGGCAGCTTTTTGTGTCAAGCTGAAATCAAGGCTTTTTATTATTAATACCAAAAGGACAATAATTATACATATACCAAGCCTTTTAAGGTTGTCCTTCAAGCGATTCCTACTTTTTATATTCCTAACCCCGTACTTCCGGGTTAACGTACTCCTGTTAATCGCATTCCTACCCTTTACAAATGCCCTCTTCATGGGTTTCCCTCCCAAAGGTTTTAATATAATATATTTTCACCCATGAGAGAATATGAGAATTTATCAAAAATTGATTCTCTGCCTTCTCATACCCACATTAAGTACAAGGGCAACAGCGATCATATTTACAAGCAAGGAGCTTCCGCCATAACTCATAAAAGGCAGTGTTATACCTGTAACCGGCATGAGTCCTATGGTCATGCCTATATTTTCAAAAACCTGGAATGTCAGCATCGATAAGACTCCGATAGTCAGTAAAGAGCCGTATCTATCCTTTGCCTGCCGCGCTGTCTCCAGTATCCTGAAAAGAAGGAGGAACAGGAGGAGTATCAGCACTATTGCGCCGATAAATCCCAGCTCTTCTCCCAGTACCGAGAATATGAAGTCGGTGTGCTGCTCAGGCAAAAAGTTCAGCTTGTTCTGGGTACCGTTATATATGCCCTTTCCCAATAAGCGTCCTGATCCAACGGCAATTTTTGACTGAATAACGTGATATCCTCCACCGAGGGGGTCAAGGTCAGGGTTCAGGAAAACCATAAGCCTTTTTTTCTGGTGAGGTTCAAGCACATAAAACCATGCCGGGGGAATGGCTATTAAACCGATTGCTGCTCCCCAGGCTATCAGTTTGTAACTTACACCTGCCGCAAAAATCATCCCGATAAGTATTGCAATAAAAACCAAAGCGCCTCCCAGATCCGGTTCTGTCAGAACAAGCACCAGCGGTAAACCCACAAACGCCACCGGTACAAGCAGGTGCTTGATGTTGCTTAGCCTGTCCTCCCGGCTCTCCAAAAGCTTGGCAAAGGCGATTATTACGCCGATTTTTGCAAACTCCGATGGCTGTATGCTTGAGAACCCCAAATCTATCCAGCTCCTGGCACCGTTCCTTACAACCCCAATTCCAGGCACTTTAACCAGAAGCAAAAACAATATGCTCCCAGCATATATCAGATATGAGAAATTCCCTATAGTATTATAATCAACGCTTATTATGAAGAACGCAACTACAAGGCTGAATACGAACCAAATAATCTGCTTTTGGATAAAGCTGTAGTTTCCCGTATCAGGTACGTGGGTCGCGCTGCTGATGACAACAATACTCAGGCTCACAAGTGCGAAAATGATAATAATCATTGTATAATCTATATTTCGTATCAGCTTCTTTTCAATCATGGAGCCACCCCCAATGGAAACTTCAAAATAATTATAGCATAGTATCTCTATTTATATAAAAGCAAAAATGCCAGTCAGAAGGGGACATTCCGCGGCAAGGAATACATCGGGGACATTCCGCAGTAAGGAATACCCGCGCAGCAGCGGTGTGTCCCCATACCTTAAAGCAGCGGTGTGTCCCCTTTCCGCTTTACTCATCGTGCAGCGCCTTTCATGCGTTTTATCGGAATGTTTGCGACCAGCGCAGGTACAAGGCTGTCATCCTCATCCCTTTTGGTTTTGGTCATCTTTACTTCAAGGTTATTCTCGTCAATTTCCATATAATCGGATATAACTTTGATTATATCTCCCTTAATCATTTCCAGGAAACTGGAGGAAACGTTAACTCTGTCGTGGACCAAAACCAGTTTCAATCTTTCCTTTGCAACCTCTTTACTGTTGCTGCTGTTTTGTCGCCCAATCGATTTAAATAGGTCCATCGTTTTTCCTCCCTTCCATTTTATCTCTTGCTTATAAGCTTGATCAGCTTTGCTATAAAACCTTCTTCAACTTCCAGATCTAAAAATGGTACGTCATGCCCCAGAATTCTCAAAGCTATATTGTTAAAGGCCCTGCCTGCCAGGGATTTGTTATCGCTCACAGCAGGCTCCCCTTTATTGGTGGACACCACTATGCTCTCGTCATCGGGAACGACACCAAGAAGGTCCACCGCCAGAATATCGATCATATCCTCCGTATTCATCATATCGCCCTTTTTCACCATGTCAACCCTTACCCTGTTTATTATAAGTTTGGGATTCCTTAACTCAGAAGCTTCCAGCAGTCCGATGATCCTGTCTGCGTCCCGCACAGCAGATATTTCCGGCGTTGTTACTACAATTGCTTTCTGTGCACCGGCTATGGCGTTTCTAAACCCCTGTTCAATCCCGGCAGGGCAATCGATGAGTACAAAGTCAAACTCTTCCTTAAGCCTTTCGCAGAGTTCCTGCATCTGGGCAGGCGAAACCGCCGATTTATCCCTGGTCTGGGCAGCGGGCAGCAGATAAAGGTCAGGGTACCTTTTATCCTTTATCAGCGCCTGTTTCAGACGGCATACACCTTCTACAACATCAACCACATCATAAACTATCCTATTTTCCAGGCCCATTACTACATCAAGGTTTCTCAACCCTATATCAGCATCAACCAAGACTACTTTTTTCCCATTGACTGCCAGAGATGTGCCTATATTTGCCGTGGTTGTAGTCTTGCCTACACCGCCTTTCCCTGAAGTTATTACTATAACCTCTCCCATTGGTTTCTCCTCCCTCATTTGTGAAGTATATCATCTTATTTAGTACAAAAAATCGGTTTTACATACATTTTGCCGTCCTCCACATAGGCAGTTTCCGGACCGCTTGGTTCGCTAATATTCTCCGGCCACCTCGCTGCTATTTCTCCTATTTTAAGTTGGGTGGGCCGGAGCGACATCGCTGCGATGAACGCTTTACAATATCCGTTTGTACCTGCCTTTGCAACTCCTCTAAGGGTCCCGAATACGACGATATTGCCTCCGGCTTCAATCTCAGCCCCCGCATTGACATCGCCCAAAACTATAATATTTCCATGGTAGGACATTTTCTGGCCTGATCGAATTGTTGACTGGACAAACCGGGTAGGTGCTTCCTCCATATCCAGTCCCTGATCGGAATTATTTCTTTTTACGAGGGGATTACGGACACTGATATTGTATTTGTCCTCCAGCAGGTCCCGCAGGACTTCTTCCTGGTCTTTAGTGATGTTTATGCCGTACACCCCCGCAAGACAGGCCCCGCAAAAAAAATCTCCTGCTACGTCAAGCTTATTCTCCATTTCCTTTAGAAAACCGGTAAAATCTTTAAAACCCTTTGCTACGGCAAACAACCCTTCTCTTCGGCCTTTGAATTCCAGCGTATTCTCCTGCATACCTCATTACTAACCTCCGTACTTGAGCAATAGTACAAACATTTCGCATACCTGTTTCCATAAATATTCTTCACAGATTTTCTAAATCCTTCTATTAACTTATATTGATATGTCAAATTCGACTATTCTTCAAACCATCTATCTTGTCAATGCGTTCGTGGGCTCAAGCTTTGTACCTTGCATATTAATCCCCAAATAATCCTCAAAAATCGCCCTGGCAACCGGCGCCGCATAGCTTCCATGTCCACCCTGAAAAATAACCACCGCCACCGCTATCTGAGGATTATCATAGGGTGCAAATCCAACGAACCAGGCGTTATCGTCATATCCCGGGTTTTGCACTGTTCCTGTTTTTCCGGCTACCTCCACCGGCAGCCCCCGGAAAGCTGAAGAGGCTGTCCCACCGGGCCTTGTTACAGCATTCATTCCTTTGAAAACGGCATCAAGGTTCTCCGGGGAAATCTCGATTCTTTCAACTACTTCTGGTTCCTTTACTTTATATTCGCCTGTAGACTGATCATATACCTTTTTAATGAGATGCGGTTTATAGCGAGTTCCGCCGTTTGCAACGGTTGCGATATAGTTAGCCATTTGCAGGGGAGTAAACATATGTTCTCCCTGTCCGATGGCAGCACTGAGGGTTTGTCCGGGCGTCCACCTTCCTGAATTTATCAGTGTAATCAGTTTGTTTATATGAGTGTTATCGGTAATACCAAGGTCTACTATTGATTTCCGCAGTTGGTTCCACGACCCGAAGTCCTCCCCGACCAGGTCCTGAACGCCCTTAATCAGGTCCTCATCTTCCACTCCCATATCTGCAGTCATGTACCTCTTAACGGCGTTCTTCCAAACAGCAGCCTTATAAGTTGGTCCTGCGGCTACTCCCGAAGCCTCTCCCGGAAGCTCAATTCCGGTTTTAACCCCCAGCCCGAACATGTTGGCATACTTTTCCATGTTTTTGATGCCGAGCAGCCGGCTCACTTCGAAGAAATAATAGTTGCAGGAATCCCTTATGGCTTCCCACATAGTCTCAGGGCCATGGGTGCCTCTCCTGGAATTCCATATCCAGCAGGCGGGACTCGCACCTGGAATTTTTGTATATACTCCCCTATCAACGATAATGGTCTTAGGTGTAACTACACCCTCTTGCATTCCAGCTATTCCTACAACCATTTTAAAGGTAGACCCCGGGGGAAGGGCGGCTTGTATGGCGTTGTTGTACATAGGCCTGGGGTCCATCGGATTACTCGTCTGTGGATTTAGAGCTATCCAATCCTGTGAAGAAATCCCCGTTGAGAACAGGTTGGGGTCATAGGCGGGATAGCTTGCCAACGCCAGCACTTCGCCGGTATGCACATCCATAGCAACCACTGCTCCCGATCTTGCATTGGGAAATTTTTCGCCCAGCTTTCCTTCCTGTATATTTCGCAGCGTATCCTCCATGGCCTTCTCTGCGGTTCGCTGCAGCCTGGCGTCCAGGGTGAGAAAAACGTTATTTCCCAACACGGGAGGGTTTTCACCCAGCGTCCTGACAAGCCTTCCGTATGCGTCCACCTCAACCTGCTTGTAGCCGTCCACTCCCTTAAGCTCTTCTTCAAGGACCTTTTCAAGCCCCGATTTTCCAATAAAGTCATTCTGGTCATAGCCCTTGTCCTTGAGCCTTTCCAGTTCATCCTGGTTTATGTTCCCCAAGTATCCCAGCACATGGGCGGCAAGGCTTCCTTCCCGATAGTACCTTATCGGCTTTACCTCCACATTTACGCCCGGCAGGTCCATATGCCTCTCTTCAATCTGCGCAACCGTTTCCATGGACACGTCCCTGGCAATCTCAATAGGTTGATAGGACCGATAACCCTGTTCCTTAATACTCTGCAGCACCCCCAGGACCATAACGGCCATATGGTCGGGGGTTTCATCCGGTATGCTGTTCTTCTCCCTCAAAAACCTGTATGCTTCACCAGCAGAATAATCTGCAGGCACACCGTATCTTTTCTTCCATTCCTGCTCCTGTGTCTTGCTGCTGAACTTGTATTCCATCGTTTCTATATTGATCGGGAAATCCGCTTTTACCTTTTCACCGTTTCTCTCAAGTATCTCAACGGTTTTTTGTACGACATAATTAATCTTTTCGTCCACAATCTCGGTTTTTACTATTTCTATTACGTATCCAGGCCTATTACCCGCGATCTCCCGGCCGAAGCGGTCCAAAAAAGCGCCCCTGGGGGCTTCTATCACTATCCTCCGTATCCTTTTATTCTCGGAAAGGTCGTTATAGTACTCCCCCTGGACTATCTGGAGTTGAACCAGTCTGAAAACAAGTGCAAAAGCAAGCAGTCCAAGAAACAAAGCTATTAAATTATGCCGGTCCAGCAGCTTTTTCCAGAACATAGAGAACCCACCTCAGCTTATCTGCTTCTTTTTACTTTGAACCCTTCTTCCATAAACCTTTTGTGATAGACAGCATACAACAGTTTGTATATAATTACTGCAGTTATACAATTGTATAACCCTTCAAGAAGTACTATATTTCTTATGTAGTACAGAAAGGGGATACCCATATTGAAAACATAGTAAAAGAAAATAATGATTGAATGCCGCAGCACTGTAGCGCCCAATGTAAAAATTATCGGAACTACCAGATTATCCTTGAAGATTCTTTCACTGTTCATGCCGACCAGGTATCCCACTATCATGTAAGATAGAGCATCTACGCCTACCGGCTTGCTGAACATTACATCGTGTATCATTCCACCCGCGAACCCGGCGATTGCTCCTCCGTCCTTGCCAAGTATTATAGAAAGAGATACCACAACGGCTGTTGTCAGATCAGGTTTAACTCCTATATATGGTATCTGATGAAAGATAGCGGTTTGAAGCACAAAGGAAACAATGATTATGATCCCCGTTACGAAAACCTTCAATTGCTGATCTCCCCTTCTGCGGGAAGACTTTTGGAATACTTCAGAACAAAGACTTCCTCAAGTTTTTCAAAATCGATTACCGGTTCCACTGTAATATATCTCAGCAGTTGGTTTTCATCGGTTTTAACCTGGACTATTTTACCGACCAGCAGTCCCTTGGGATAGACTTCCCCCATCCCTGAAGTAACAACCTCATCGCCTTCCACAACAGGCGCCTCGGGCGATATTTGCCCATTGAGCCGGCTTTCCATGTTGCCCTTAAGTATCGCCGCATCCCTTGTCCGGTTAACTATTATACTTACCGAACTCCTGGGGTCGCTTAACGGTATCACCTTAGCCCAGTTCTCCCCTACTTCCATAACCTGGCCTACCAAACCTGCATTTGTAAGAACCGGCATGTTCTTGCCTATCCCGTCATTTCTTCCCTTATCAATAATAAAGGTGCTGAATATATTATTCGGGTCCTTTCCAATGATACTGCATCCTATAAGGTCAAATTCAGAATGGGAGTTTTTGAAGTCAAGCATTTCCCTTAGCCTTTGATTTTCCTGTCTTAAGGCCTCCAATTCCCTTACCTGGGCCCGCAGGGAAATAACCTGCTGGTTAAGCAGTTCGTTCGTATCCCTAAGGCCTCCGATCTCAGCAATCCCGGTAACCGAATTCCTGACAAAATTCACAATAACGGTTACAAACTTTGTAACAGGTTTGAGAATAGAACCGATCAAGCTCTCGGCGCCCGATATTTGGTTTCTGTCCACCGAAGTCACCGCTATAATAACAACAATAATGATAGCCATGCATGCTATCATTATTATTGACCTGTTTTTATAAAGTTTGGACATTGCGGCCCCCTCACTTCGCTAATTTTTCTTTGTGGAAACCAGCACTCTTTTGAGCATATTCAATTCTTCCAGCGCTTTTCCGGTTCCCATAACAACACAATCCAATGGGTTTTCTGCAATGTGCACCGGCATGCCAGTCTCTTCGACAACCCGTCTGTCCAGCCCTTCGAGCAGCGCTCCTCCCCCGGTAAGTACCAATCCCCTGTCCATTATATCAGCTGCCAGCTCGGGAGGGGTTTTCTCCAATGTGAATTTAATGGCTTCCACTATACTGTCCACAGGCTCGGATATCGCTTCCCTTACCTCTTCCGATGAAATCTCGATGGTCTTGGGCAGTCCTGTGACCAGATCCCTTCCCGTAACCTCCATTTTTCTTTCCTCAGCTTTGGGATAAGCCGAACCTATGGCTATCTTAACCTCTTCTGCGGTTCTTTCGCCAACCAGGAGGTTGTACTGTCTTTTAACGTACTGGACTATCGCCTCATCCAATTCATCGCCGCCTACCCGGATTGACCTGCTCGTAACAATGCCGCCAAGGGAGATTATTGCTACTTCGCTTGTACCTCCGCCGATGTCTACAACCATACTTCCCCTTGGCTCCGAAACCGGAAGCTCTGCCCCGATCGCTGCCGCCATCGGTTCTTCAATAAGAAAAGCCTCCTTTGCCCCGGCCTGCTCTGCGGCTTCTTCAACCGCCCGCTTTTCAACTTCCGTTACTCCGGATGGAACGCTTACAACCACCCTGGGCTTGAAAATGGACGGCTTTGGATACGCCTTTTTTATAAAATGCCTGAGCATGCTTTGAGTAACGTCAAAATCAGCAATAACACCATCCTTCATAGGTCTTATCGCTACAATATTGCCGGGAGTCCTGCCGATCATCTTCTTTGCTTCGTTTCCTACGGCAAGTACCTCCTTTGTCTCGCTCTGTATAGCAACAACCGACGGTTCCCTTACCACGATACCCTTTCCTTTTACATAGACCAGCGTGTTAGCTGTTCCAAGGTCAATGCCCATATTTTTGGAAAAAATGCTGAATATTCCCATAACCAATGCTCCTTCCTCGACTATTGTGGCTCATATTATTCCTTTTTCTTTTAAACTGGTAAATCTTCCATCTCCTATTATAATATGGTCCAGTACATCTATCCCTATTATTTTTCCTGCCTCACAAATTCTCCTGGTTATGTTTATGTCTTCCTGGCTGGGTGTCGGGTCTCCGCTCGGGTGATTATGCGCAAGCAGTATCGCTGCCGCCGACTTCTTTATCGGCATTTTGAATATTTCCCTGGGGTGTACTATCGAGGTGTTCAAGCTCCCAATAGAGACATCTTCAAGCGATAATACATGGTTCTTGATATTCAGCAGCATCACCTTGAAATGCTCCCGCTTCAGATACCGCATATCCTGCATCAGATAACCCGCAGCATCTTGAGGAGATCTTATTGCGGTACCGGCATCGCCGGAATGAACTATTCTCCTGGCCAGTTCAGCAGCCGCCAGCACCTTGCAAGCCTTAGCGGTGCCCATACCCCTGAACCTGCTAAGCTCTTCAACGGTCATATCCAGAAGGGCCCGCAGTCCCCCTTCATTGTTGATATCATTGATCAATTTCGCAGCTAAGTCCAAAGCTGTCTCTTTCCTGCTTCCTGTTCCTATTAATATTGCCAGTATCTCTGCATCGGTTAACCCATTGCTGCCATATCTGCAAAGCTTTTCCCTGGGCCTCTCCGTTTCCGGCAGCTCTTTTATTGTCAGGTGATATTTGATACTTTCCATGCAAACACCGCCTCACCTAAAACAAATCTATGCCTATTGAGCAGAGCAATGAATCCAGTTTTGATATCGGAAGTCCAACAACGTTGAAAAAGCATCCTTGAATCCCCTCAATAAAGGTGGAGGCTTTCCCTTGCGCCGCATATGCTCCCGCTTTATCCAGCGGTTCGCCGGTTTTCACATATCTTTCAATCCTATCCGGCGGTATCCGCTTCATCTTCACCCTTGTTGACTCAAAATCCTTTATTTCAATATTGCGGTCATAATCAATAATCGCTATCCCCGTTATTACCTCGTGTTCTCTACCCGAAAGCCTCTTTAGCATTAAGCAGGCCTCCGCCTCGTCATTCGGCTTCCCCAGGATTTCCCCGTCCACTACAACGATGGTATCCGCCCCCAGGATAATCGAAGGGCTATTTATCTTTAACGCCACATCCCGCGCCTTTTCCAGCGCCAGGTACGAGGCCGCATCCCCTGCCGAAAGGCCGGCTGGAATTGTCTCTTCAATATCACTGGGAAGTACCTCAAAGTTCACTCCTAACTGCTGAAGTATCTCACGTCTCCTGGGAGACCCGGAAGCCAGAATCAGTCTTTTCATTTGACCACCTGCAAAACTATATTTTGCTGAATATCAGTACGGCTAAGATCAGCCCCAGAACTCCAGCAATATTTATATTAATGACAAATCCGAAGATAAGCGAAAATATGCCCAAATCCAAAAACAAAGGCTCCTTTATCCCCAACGGATAATTGTATTGTAAGATCGGCAAGTATTGGCCAAGATACTGCCCCAGAAAACCCCCGAGTACCGCTCCGGTTGCCAGCAGAAGTACCAGTATCCATGGATTTTTTGTTCTATTTCTCACTGCAACTCCTCCTCCGGTTTAATATGCATTAATAGGCTACATCGTCAATCTCTGTTTCTCCTCCGATTATTTTCACATAAACTCTGTTAGGCATGCATACAGCCATCTCGTTCGCTCTACTCAGCCAACCTTCCTTTACACAAAGCTTGTCCGGACACGATGCGTCTTTGATTCTTATTCTATTCTTTCCTATTTCTATAGTATTATAACCCCATGGTGATTGAACGGTAAGCTCTCCCGGTTGTTCATCCCTCAAATCGATTCTCTTATACTCTTCTCCATTGACATAAATTACGGCATAGGTTCCCTCTTCGGAATCACGGAACCATCTTAAAAATAGCATTCCCGAAACGGCTATCAGCAAAACAAATGCAACCAAAATTTTATCATATCTTGTCATATCTTCTTCACTCTTCCAAACAAGTATTCTCCTCTACCAAACCAGTTTATCATTTTGCATTTTTTAATACAAGTTGTAGTTGAAGGAATTTTTTGTATTTTAATTCAGCGTTTGGTTACCTCAGGTACATGATGAACAATGTTCCAACAAACAGGATTATTCCGATAATAGCTGTTATTCCCATTCTTATAATCGTATAATACCTTCTTGTCTTTCCGTTTCTTCTCTTTTCCCCGTTACTCATAATTACCATGTACGCTATGACAGCTATAATCCATAGTATTGCCGCATACTGCATTTTCATCTCACCTTCCCCATGTAGTGTCGTTACGGAACAACCGATTAATACCTATTGCTATTATATCAGAACCTTTCATGTACATTAATTATATTTTTGAAAATTACATCCAGTAGCCCACCCTTAAGGGTGGGCTACTGGATGTAAAAATAGATGGGACAGCTTTCACTGTCCCTATTTAGCAAAATAGTGCTTTCCGATCTTCTTTATTATCTGTCTGGTCCATACCCATTTTGAAGTTGCTGTAGCTGGATTAAAATAAAACAATGCTCCGCCCGATGCGTCCCAACCCTTTATTGCCTGATCAACCGCTTTATACGCCGTGGCATTTGGAGTAAGGTAGAATTGCCCGTCTTGCAATGCGGTGAAAGCACCCGGTTCATATATTACTCCCGAAACAGTATTTGGAAATCTGCTGTCCCTTACGCGATTCAAAATAACAGCTGCGACTGCCACCTGTCCTTCAAAGGGTTCTCCCCTTGACTCTCCATGCACCATTTTTGCCATCAACTCAATATCTTTGCTGCTAAAACTTGTGTTGTAAGTACTGGATCCTCTGGAACTCGCAGTAGACGGCCACGTTATTACGAGCTTCTGTCCCGGGTAAATCTCATCCTTCCAGTAGTTATTCGCCCTCTTGATCTCGTTAACCGTAGTCCCATACCTCTGAGATATTTTCCACAGAGTATCTCCCTTTACTACTGTATGAACTGTTGCAGCCTGTGCTTTAATGGGAATGCTGGCGACAATCATCACTGCTACCACCAACATAAAAACAAAAACCTTCCTGGATATGTCGTATTTATACTTCATTCAATCCCTCCCTGCTCTATTTCACGGGTTACTGATATTATACAACAGGGGGTAGGCCAAGTCACCAGGAATATGTTTACATAATATATTTTATGTTACCTTGCCTATCAATCAGTAGCCCATCCTTAAGGGTGGGCTACTGATTGATGAATGCTAAATAAAGAACCCATCAGTTGATGGGCTTTTGTCTTCCTGTATGGTCTATATAATAATTTTCCTTAAGTATCAGTTTCGAAACTGGTACGATACTGTATCCCTCGGCGATAAGTCCGTCGAGAATTCTTGGCAAGAACTGGGTCACGTACTTGGCATTGTTATGAAATAATACTATCGAACCCTTATTAACCCTACCAAGAACCCTGTCTACCACGGGGTCCACTCCAAATTCTTTCCAGTCCAGCGAATCCACATCCCACTGTATGGTGTAATATCCCAATCCCCTGGCGGTCTCTATAACCCTGTTATTATAATCGCCGAAGGGGGGCCGGAACAAAATCGGGTCCTTCCCGGTAACCGCCTTGATTTTATCGGCGGTTACAGATAGTTCCTTAATAATCTCACTCTCGGTCAGCTTTGACATTTGAGGGTGGGTGGAAGAGTGGTTTCCGATTTCATGTCCCCTCCTGTGAATCTCCTCCAACATGTCCGGGTACTTGTCAATCCAGAAACCCACCAAGAAAAACGTAGTTTTGACATTATATTTATCCAAGATTTCCAAGATTTCCATGGTATACTGGTCGCCGTAGGCTGCGTCGAAACTAATCGCAATGACCTTTTCGGAGGTCTCTACGCTGTATATGGGTAATTTCCTGTCATTGTTGAATAATACCGAAAGAACCCCTGGAGTATAGCCCTGGGTATAAACCACAGAAACCGCTACCAGTATAATAACCAGCAATAGCTGTGTAAACAGGCTTCTTTTAATTATAAATATCCTCATGGAACCTGCCCCCATATCAATATAGTTTCTTTATATGTTTATTCGCCGTCTCAAACTATATTACATAATTATGGGGCTGTTGTTGTCCACTGTTCATTCCCATTCCAAAATCAGAGGAAAAGTCACTGATCAAGTTCGTAAACCCTGAGCCTCTTATCTCCAAGCCTCTCCGCATCAATCCTGTCTTCCATGCTTTTAGGAACAGATATCACAGTCTCATCGCCATCGCTTACATACCTTTCCTGAGGGTTCTTATCAAAATAGTCCATCCAGTCGTACATGTCAGTGTTTATGTTTGGATCTTCGGTTGCTCTTATCCTCGGTATCTTATGCGGGTCAAACTTTCTGTCAATCGGAGACAAAGCGGGATTTGACCCCACCAGTAATACCCCTTTGTTTTCATAGCTCACTCCCTGGTAACTGCCGCTGTACACATAACTCCTGAACTGCTCCTTTGCATTGGCCCCGTATGGTAACGCAAGGCTCGAGATGTTGTATCCGGGAATAATCTTTTGTGTTTCAAGAACCATTCTTCCAAGCTGCTGCTGTATACCTTCAGCATCGAGCGTGCCAAGGTTTGCATGACCGTAAGTATGATTCCCGATATCCATACCCTTTTCCACTATATAGTTAAGCTTGTATTCTATAAGCTCCTTTTTCCGGAACGGCACCGGATAGTATATATAGAATGTGGCTTCCAGGCCAAAGTCAGGATGTTTATCGTAAAATTCTTCTAAAATTCCAACTGCGCTTGTTGGGTCAACGGTGAGCTTCCCGTCCTCCTCCAGTATGTTAAACTGTCCCTGGGTAGCATCGTCAAAGGTTATCACAACGGGGGTATATCCGGCTTCAACCTTAATATTGTTATCCAGGTAATCATTCAGGCTGATAAGCCTGTAGCCTTTTTCATACAGGACACCCAGGTCCTTCTTAAAGTTCTCCCATGTGCGGGACCATTCCCCTTCCTTCTCCCCTATAACATGATACATCAGTATCATGATCTTACCCGCTTCATTCGGTTTTATATCTGCCAGGTCAATATCCTTTTCACTGTCAGCCGGGTTATCACCGTTATTATCGTTACCGTCTTCAGCTACATCATCGCCAGGGGTGTTGCCCGTGTCCGCGCCCGCAGGCTCCTCGGAAGGCATGCCGTTTTTTTGGAAAACCATGGTGCATCCTGCAACAATTATAATTAGTGCTAAAAATATTACAATATACAGCCTCTGCCTCTTCATATGATCACTCCCGTTTATTGATTCTATTGAAATTATATATTAGGATTGGAATTTATTCCATCTGTAAATATTGGACTATATTTACAGGAATTAAAATCATTATTTCCTCTCCGATGCAAATACTATTTTTATCAGGAGTTTTGTTTTTCATCCCAGCAAGCATTGGGCACAGGGCTGTATCGTTCTGAAATAATGCTTTTATGAGGAGTGTTGCATTTGTCCATTAGAAAAAGCCGCTTTACGGATATCAAAGGCCATCGGGAAGAATTTGCTGCAGATATATACAAGAAGGAGGACAGGCATTTTCACCGGGAGGCAAAATCGCAGAAAACACAACTTGAAAATGGCCATGGGCACGGAATCCGGAAGGATGTAAAGGTACCGATAAAAAGGAAAATGACATAGGCTGCCTCCAAGGGCAGCTTATTTCCTTCGGGAGGTGCCAATGGGACAGGCTCTGATGCATATCCCGCAAACCGAGCCGCGGCCTATATGCCTGTATTTGTCGTGCATATGCGTGCTGCACGCATGGGCGTCTACAATATATTCCCTCTCCAGGCCTTCTTTCCACAGAGTCCCGTGTATGGCCATCGAAGGGCAACTCTCAGCACATACCCTGCACTCACCGCAATTGCTCTCGGATATTGGTTTACCATAGGGCAGCTCCATATCGGTGAGGATAGTTCCAAGACGAACCCTGGGTCCAAACTCCGGTGTTACCAGAAGGCCGTTCTTCCCTATCCAGCCGAGGCCGGCCCTTGTGGCAGCGGTTTTGTGCTGAAAAACTCCCGTATACTTCTCTTTTCCTTTATTTACAGTCTGGGAGGCTGGGATCGCCATTGCGCAATAACCCCACTCCTGCAGTAATAAGGTACCTTTTAAAGTGATTTGGTCGATAAGGAAATTTACAGTTCTATAATGATGAAAATAGGTATGAGTCGGCTGTTCATCTATCTGATTAATAATCTCATCGGATAATCTTACCACAACGCTTATACCGCTTTTCATATGTCTTATATTGTCCGGTAGAATGCTGGATAAATCTGAAAAACCAATTTTGCTCGCTCCCCAGTCTTTCAGTTTCTCTATAAGAAGGTTGGTTTTGATCTCCATGAAATCACCTCCAGATGGAATTATATCACATTCCAATGAGCTTATTTCATGTTGTATTATAAATGGTGAAACTGGGAAATTATTAGATGTATTAAAATATGATTCCACTGCAATAACTCCTGTATAAAACTGGTAAGCTTGCACATTGAAAACTTCACAAAACCATTGATAATCACACAAAACCATTGATAATACTGGACTTCAAGGCGCTTTTATGGTATACTTAACCTAGTAAATATAAACATATTTGGTATACAAAGGAGAGGGTAGAATGTTCAGAGCGAACCATAATCATAACCAGAAACACTTTTTGACAGTACCCAGTGGATGAACCCAAAAATCCTTGAAAAGCTTGAAAAATCATGGGCTCCCATCTTCTACGAGCATGTGTTCTGCAAGATAGATGAAGAACCTTTTGCTGTCCTGTATGGCACTACCGGTAAGCCCAATTTTCCTGTGAACATCCTGCTGTCCCTGGAATATATCAAGCACATGAAATGCTGTAGTGATTTGGAGCTTCTGGATTATTTCTATTTTGATTACCTTGTAAACTATGCTGTCGGCATCCGTACGCTCGGTGAAATGAACCTTGCCGAAAGAACCCTCTACTATTTCAGGGAAAGAGTCTATCAGTACTGCCTGGAGAACCCCGGCAAGGATGACCTCTTGTTCGGCCAGTTTATCAAGCTGCTTCGTGATTTTGCGAAAGAAGCCGGAATATCTCTGGAAGAACAAAGGACAGACACCACACTCTTTATGAGCAACATCAAGAAAGCAGGGCGGGTATCTCTGGCTTATGACGTACTGGTTAAGGCAGTCAAAGCAATACCAAAGGAGAAACTCACAGGCTCTCTTTCCAACGTGTTGGAGCCGGACTTCAAAACCGATGTGCTCTATCGTGCAAAAGCACAAGAAGGAGACAGCAAGCTGACACTGCTTTTAAATCTCTGCCAGGAAGCGCTTTTGATACTGGAAGCACAGCCCGACATGCTGGATTCTGAAGAAGTACGGATAGTTAGGCGATTCTTAAGCGAACAATCCACAACCGAAGCGGAAAGCGGAAAACTCATCCCCAAGCCAAAGAAGGAAATTCCATCCGGGTCCCTCCAGGCAGCGCATGATGAAGACGCTACCTTTCGCAGGAAAGGGAATGTGAGCCAGAGCGGTTATGTCCTTGAAATATCCGAAACCTGCGACAAGGGAAACACCTTTCAACTCATCACCGATTATGCGGTTGAATCCAATAACACCAGCGATGTAGAAATCCTGCAGGATCGATTAAAGGGAATCCATGAAAACACCGGCTGTACCGACATGTATGTAGATGGAGGCTTCCACTCCGAGCATGTCCATCAAACCGCAAAGGAAAACGGAATAGAAATCCACCTGACTAACATGAGCGGGACAGAGCCGACAAAGAAACTGCCTGTAACCGAATTTGACATAGATGAAACCACAAACATAATTAATAAATGCCCCGGAGGATACATTCCAACTCATGCCGGAGTAAGCGGAGGACAGACATCAGCACATTTTCCCCATGAGGCCTGTGCTAACTGTGAGTATCGCAAACAATGCTATAGTAAGAAGCAAGTCAAAGACTGTGTTATCCGTATACCCCTCAAGGCAGTAAAAACTGGTCGAGAACGTGAAACAATGAAAGCAAGCAGAAAAGAGAACACGAGTAAACGTGCAGGAATCGAAGGCAGCAATTCTGCGTTGAAAAGGTCAGGACTGGATAAGCTTGATGTCCGTGGAAAAGCTAAAAGCACTGTAGTATGTGGATTGAAGGTAACTGTACAGAACATCAAACGGTTCATCAAATACTTGCAAGGTGGATATAAACCAAAAACTACCAATATTCCACTACCAGGGATAGTGCGCCCATTTTTAGCTGAAAGGGATGAAAGAACCAAGGAAACAGGCATAAATAGAGTAAATTTGAAGCAAAAACCGGCTCATAATTGTAAATTATCCTTGGTATTTTCCTAATAATGGTTATTACATGAAGTTGTCAAGGTACAATCAAATCATAAAAATTTAGTTCGTGCAGTGAAATCAAATATAATTATATGTAATTCATATACAATTTATGCATGAAAACAGAAAATGCTAACATATTTTTTTTTCAATACGGTTAAATTAATATCATAAAATATATTTACTTTTAAGGAGGGAAAAAGAATGGCAGCTGGACAGCAGACACCGGGCAAAAAATTGGTGCAGAAGGCCCATCCCGCTCTTGATGATATGAAATATGAAATTGCCAGCGAGTTTAATCTGCCGGTTTACCAGGGTTCGGAAGATTATTGGGGCAACCTCTCGTCTAGGGACTGCGGCAGAGTTGGCGGAGAGATGGTTAAAAGAATGATTGCAATTGCAGAACGGCAAATTTCCGGTCAGTAGCTACGACCTGATAATAGATAATAAGAATGATCTCGAAAAGTAATTGGTAATTAGGCATTCCAGCTCAGTTTTAGCAGGAAGCAGCCAATCGACCGGCATTTTCGAGCCCATTCAGGCACTGTACCTTAAAAACTTAAAGGAACTTTTCCGAACTCAAACCCGCACGCGGCACAAAGCAATCAGATGTCATCCAGAATATGCTCGAAGGCGAAATGGCCCACCATTTAGGGCGAGACAAATATGAGCGTGCTGACGAACCATCCGACAATCACAGAAACGGCCATAGTCAGAAGACAATCAAAAACAGCATGGGTGAGATGGAATTGGATATCCCTAGAGATCGCAAGAGTGAATTTGAACCGGTCGTTGTACAGAAATACGAGACGGTCTGCAATGACTTGGACAAAAAGGTTATAGCCATGTACGCAAAAGGCATGACCACGCGGGATATCAAAGCCCAACTGGAAGAAATCTACGGAATCAATGTGTCGCCCGCTATGATATCTACCATCACCGACAAAGTTATGGGTGCAGCTGCCGATTGGCAGAACCGGGTGCTAGACAAGATGTATCCCATCATATACCTCGATGCCATACATTACAAGGTACGAGATGATGGGAAAATAGTTTCCAAAGCGGCGTACATCTGCCTAGGTATCAACAGGGAAGGATACAAGGATATCCTTGGTATTTGGATTGGGGAAAGCGAAGGGGCGAAGTTCTGGCTGGGTGTCTGTAACGACCTTAAAAACCGGGGCGTACAGGATATCCTCATTGCCTGTATCGACGGACTGAAAGGCTTTCCGGATGCGATAAAGACGGTGTTCCCTCAAGTGGAGATCCAAACCTGCATCATTCACCAGATTCGTAACTCCATGAAGTATGTGGCATATAAGGATCAGAAGGAATTCATGGAAGACCTCAAGAAGATATATAGGGCCGCATCTGAGTCTTATGCGGCTTCAGTGCAAAGGGAGATGATTCTCCAGATGTGTGAATAAATACAAAAAGCCGCGGACAGTGACATTGTCCACAGCTTAATTTTCAACAAATATCATGCATACCGGAAAAAAGGATAGCATGAGTATTAGCATTAAACGCATCAAATATATCAATAAAGGCAATATACTTGACTGCCAGTCACAGCACGGATTTTAAAAGTACAACACAATATCTGTTGTATCAAACGAAACGTCCCTTTGCCACATTTTTCCTATAAAACCCAAGCATTAAAATCGCAGCAGTTAACGCCATTGCCGAACCGAAATAAAAAGGAGCTCTATTATCTACCTTGTCATATAGTATACCGGCTATAACACTTGCTGGAAGCAGCGTGATACCAATAAGCGAATTGTATATGCCGAGTCCCGTCCCCCTCTTGTTTTTATCTATAAGATCGGAAACCAGCGCCTTCTGCACGCCATCTGTTGCCGCGCTGTAAAGCCCGTATAAGGCAAAAAGCAGAACAACTGCCGCTTTATCGTTTGTCCTTCCAAAACCGAAATATATGATGGAATAAAGCAAATATCCGAAAATAATGAGCCTTTCCCGGCCAATTCTATCGGAAAGCATACCGGCAGGAACGGCAAAAATCACAGAGACTGAGTTGAATATCAGGTATACAAAAGGTATGAACAAGGCTTTTATACCGACATCACTAGCCTTTACCAGCAATAAGGCGTCGGTTGAGTTGCCAAGGGTAAATATAAAAGCGATCCCCAGGAACATATAATATCTCATTGGAAAGTCCTTGAATACAATTTTCCCAGGAAGCTCGGCTTTGTTTTTCTTAGCCTCCCTGACAAAGAAAGCTATGGCAATGACTCCCAGCATACCCGGTACTGCTGAAAGCAGGAATACCTTACGATAGTCACCTGGAAATGCTGCCAAAACGGCAAACGCCAATAGTGGTCCTACTATTGCACCACTGTTATCCATAGCTTTATGAAAGCCAAAACTTCTCCCTTTTTTACCCTCACTTGATGATCCGGCTATAAGGCTGTCTCTCGGCGCAGTTCTTATTCCCTTTCCAACCCTTTCGGCAAAGCGGATTATTAGGACCTGCAAGGGTGAAGTTACTATTGAAAATAATGGAGATAAAACAGCTGTAATTGCATAGCCTACCAGCATGAAAGGTTTGTTTTTGCCGATCTTATCACTCCACCAGCCCGACAAAGCCTTGAGAACCGATGCTGTACTCTCCGCAACTCCTTCAATAAGGGACAGCTCTGTCTTCGATGCTCCTATAGACATTAAAAAAAGCGGCATGACAGCATATATCATTTTTGTTGTTGTATCAGTTAAAAAGCTGGTTAAGCCTGTAAAAAATATATTCCATTCAAGCCCTAAGACCTTTTTCTGCTTCCCGTTGTCAACACTCACACCTATCCCCCCTATAAGCGGCCTTTTCTATTATTCATTATTATACTTGTAAACCATATCACTATAGTTTTCGAATGCTTTTTTAACCTGGTCCAGTTTCTCCTCTGCACAAGCCCTTTGGGAAGAATGAAATATGTCCCTTGCCTCAATCTTCGCATACCACGCCAAAAGCTTCTCAAGCTCTTCCTCTTCCTCTTCAAGCTCTGCAAAAGTGAACTTTTCTATAGCGATTTCCTTTTCAAGTTCCTTGAAATAATCCTCACACTTATCTATAAATTCTTTGTATTCCTCATCCCTTACGTTATTAAAATAGGAAATAACCTTTTGTTCATGATTTTGATCAAAGAAAACACATTCCATCAAAAGTACTTCACCATTATTAGACTCAATCTCCTGAGAAATTGTTTGCAGTGCAGAGTAATTATCATCGTTATGCGGCAAAACCCACATGGATTGCTTTATATTAACGGCACCTTGCTTTTTAAGGTTTCGCCATGCTGCCACTCTCAATCTTGATGGCTCTGTGGGCAGGTTATAGTTTATCACCAACCATTTTCTTTTTTCCACTCTTCTCACTCCTTTGTAACGTTCGTTACATATATTATACAGCCATGTAATACCCGTTACAAGAAAAAATTTAATTTGTTTTTAATCTCATCATAAAGCACATCTTTTTCACCCTTCAGACAGAGTGCCTCTTAGTTAACCAAATATGCTGTATAACTTGCTGAAAATGGACATAGCAAAGCTAAGCCAGTATATCGCTGCCTGGGCAGATGGGTCTGCCTTCATTATCTAAGCAGATGATTCCAGGAGGAAGCTTGTCCAGAGATTGTTTGGTCTTGGAATCTAAGGGGATGAAGGGTATGATATCCCAATGATACATGAGTTCATAAAAGGACTGTCGGAAGCAGTGATGTTAAAAAGGTTATTGCGATAGAACCACTGTTCCCTGTAGCTATCCCAACCCCATCTGGCATCCGGGTCGGAATAACGTCTGGGACACTGGCAGTCGTAGATACCATGTTCTTTGCAATCACAGACCTTTGTACCGTAATGGGAGGCACCGGAATAAAACGGGGTACCGTCACCGGCAACAGAGAGTTTTTGTACATCTTTCTGTCCGGCCTTGAGTTTTTTACGTGGTTTAGCCTTGAAAGGCCTGAGTTTCTTTGTCCTGGCCACATGGATTTTATGAGGAGTTTTCCAGAGACGTTTGATGAAGTCATAGTAAGAACTGGCAGAAGGGGCATCTCCATAATGAAATCCGCAAATAGCACAAATGGTGGATTTTAGGGGGAAGTGAAATTTGCTTGCCCCTGAAATAGAGGCCTCGAAAGCCATACGAGTTTTCGAGAGTGTTATAAAAAAAGGAAGGGGTGCAGGGGAAAGGTTCCCCGCCGGTTTAAGGAGGGTGCTCAGTCCGGCACTTACTACAAAGTATATAAGAGTAAGGAAGCATATATGAGTAAGTGCCGGACGCCGAAGGAACCTAGGGTTCCATAGCGGAGTGCGGGAGGCGCTTTTTTTATTATCCTTCCTATAGTATAATATCTTCGGAGGCGATGGTATGCTTTACAGGGATACTGAAGAGCTGGCTGAAAACAAACTTCTCCTTTTGTATATAATGTCCGAGAGCAAAATACCCCTTACAAAAAACGATTTGACGCAAATTGTAATGGGGAATAACCTTATGAACTACTTTGCTATGCAGCAAATGCTGGGAGACCTTGTTAATAGCGGCTTTGTAACGTGTTATCAGGACAAATCCAAGCACTTCTACAGGTTAGAACAGAAGGGTGAAAGCACTCTCACCCTGTTCAAAAATAGAATACCTCAAAAAATCAGGCAGCAGGTTTCTGAGTATCTTTCTGATAATGGAGAACAAATAAAACGAGAAAAACAAATCATCGGGAGGTATACCATAGAATCGGAGAATGAATATCTTGTGACCCTTAGAATAATAGAGCACAATAAAACGACCTTTAACCTCGAGTTGAGAGTAACGTCCCATAAATTGGCCAGGAGTATATGCGAAAACTGGGAAAACAGCGCTCCGCTGCTGTTTGGCAGCATAGTTAATGCCTTGATAAATCCAAAGTCCGACTAGCTGACGAACAGCACCGATGAAGGCTCTATGCCTGTGGGTATTTCTCTAATTATTTGATGCCTGTGTGTATCAACTACATACAATTTGTTTTCGATCATACAAACTACAAACAGAAGGCTCCTTTCGCTGTTCAGGCACTGGTTTATAGGCATCCTGCCCAAGTGTATGGTAGTTTCAAAGTCGAAACTTTCAACATTAATTATCCTGAGATTGTTTTCTATTGCGTCCAGAGCATAAACACTTTCATTCATATTGTTATAGAGGATATCAACGGGCATTAGTCCTAATTCCATCGACCTAAGCCTCTTGCCTGTCACCATATCATATTCGACCAGCTGGTCCTTTACCTGCCTTTCAGGGTGCCGCACGATTACAAAAATCCTCTCTCCCTCCGCATCATTGCAAATATCAACCGGGTTTCCATCCACTTTTAAACAGAATAGTTTATCAAGGGTAAGCACATCTATTATTGATATATAATCGCTGCCTGTATTTGTAACATAAAGGCAGCTGGTGTTTCTATTGATAACCAATGACTGAGGCATCATCCCGCAGGGTATCTGTCCTACTATCTGCGGTATTGATAGATCAATAACCGATATGCTGTCGGAATCATAGTTGCTGACAAAGGCCCTATCTGCTTCTTCAAATACTTCTATTTGATACGGGTGGTTCCCGGCAAATATCGTGTCCATCGGCTTAAACGTATCAAGATCAATAAACAGTAAGCTGTCGTCGTATACATTCAGCGCCAAAACGATGTTCTTTGATTTATAATGGTAAAGATGTCCCGGACCTGCCGCCGGCCCTTTAGTAAAATGACTTGTGTTGAACAGCTTAAAACCCGACGGCTTAACAACCAGCCTTTCCAACATTTCGAAAGACTTCCCATTATAAATGCAGATACTGTCGTCCCCCATATTTGCAGTAAGTATCAAGTCTTTTTTCCCCATTCCGCCACCCCCAAATACCTATAATTATACTATGCAGCAGTATTCCTTTGGGTGTAAGCGTTTGAATAATCTCCTTTCCTCACTACTAAAAGACCTCCCAGAAACTCTGAGAGGCCTTTATATAAACAGCCGACCCCGGTTGCGGTAACAACTATCCTGCAACCGAAAATAAAATTGCAACCGGGAGTCGTGCCGCGCAGCCGTCCGCCGCATTTTTATCCACTCTATTTATTGTATTACTAAGCATTAATTATTATACCCTGAATTTATCTTTATAAACTATTCATTCTCCTTTTTTGTCTCAACTGCTTTGTGTCTTTTTCTCAACTCTCCGTATATATCTTCATACCGTATCCCCCTTTGAAACATTAGCACCGTAATATGGTAGAACAAATCCGCAATCTCGCAGATGGTTTCCTGGGCCTTCGGATTTTTGGCCGCTATTATTACTTCTGCAGATTCCTCTCCGATTTTCTTTAGGGTTTTGTCTATTCCCTTATTCAACAGATAATTTGTGTAAGAACCCTCCTTTGGATTGTCCCGGCGGTCTTCTACGGTTGCATATATCTCCTCAAGGATGCTCCAGGCATTCACACTATATTCATACCTGCTCCCCGCAATGGAATGAAAGAAACAGGATTTCTCGCCGGTGTGACAGGCGGTTCCCTGCTGCTCAACCGTTACGACCAGAGAATCCTTGTCGCAATCGGCAAAAATGCCCTTAACGCGTTGAATATTGCCCGATGTTTCACCCTTATTCCATAAACTCTGCCTGCTCCGGCTGTAAAACCATGTCGTCTCTGTTTCGATGGTCTTTAACAGCGATTCCCTGTTCATATAAGCAAGCATGAGTACCTGGCCCGTTCTATAGTCCTGGATTACTGCAGGTATCAATCCTCTGCCGTCAAAAACCAGGCTGTCTATCTCTGCTTTTTTCATATTCTTACAGGCACCCCTTTCCCGGCAAGGTATTCCTTTAACTCTTTTACGGATAGCTCCCGGTAATGAAACAATGAAGCTGCGAGAACCGCATCAGCCTTACCTTCGGTCAGAGCCAGAAAAAAATCTTCTTTTTTGCCTGCACCTCCTGAAGCTATAACCGGTATGTTTACCGCCTCCGAAACCCTGCGGGTGAGTTCAAGGTCGTATCCGTCTCTGGTTCCGTCTCTATCCATGCTGGTCAGCAGAATTTCTCCGGCTCCGAGCTCTTCCACCTCTTTTATCCATTCGATTGCGTCTTTTCCGGTGTCAACCCTGCCTCCGTTTATAAGGACATTCCACCCTCCGCCTTTTACGGATTTTGCATCGACCGCAACCACTATACACTGGCTCCCGAAACGCCTTGCTGCCTCTTTTATCAGCGAAGGATTCCTTACTGCGGCAGAGTTCAATGATACCTTATCCGCACCGCATTTCAGTATATTTCTGATATCGTCTATGGACCTTATTCCTCCTCCCACCGTAAGGGGTATGAATACCTGCTCCGCGGTCCTTCTTACAACCTCCTCCATTATATCCCGGCCGTCCGAAGAGGCTGTAATATCCAGAAATACGATTTCATCAGCGCCACCTTTATCATAAACGGCCGCTATTTCAACCGGGTCGCCGGCATCCCTTAAGTTGATAAAGTTTACACCCTTAACCACCCTCCCTGCGTGTACATCCAGGCAGGGTATTATTCTGCGTGTGAGCATCCGTCTTACCTCCTCAGTATATCGAGCGCTTCTTTCAGGTCAATACTGCCGGCATACAGCGCTTTTCCAACTACCGCGCCACCGGCTCCGATTTCCCTCAGCCTTAACAGGTCATCAACACTGCTTATGCCGCCCGAAGCTATAATGCTCATGGATGTCTGCTTCACCATCTCTTCTATCATTCCAAAGCTCGGACCTTCCAGCATGCCATCCCTGGATATGTCGGTATAAACAACCCGTTCAGCGCCATAGGCTTCCATCCTTTTAGCCAATTCCATTGGCCTTACCCTGCTCGTCCTTTTCCAACCCTCCACCGCCACACAGCCGTCCCTCGCATCTATCCCAATGACAATCCTTGACCCGTACCGGCAAACAGCACTGCGTATAAACGCCTCGTCCTTCAGCGCTGCGGTGCCGATAATAACCCGTTCAACGCCCATATTGAGTGCCATTTCCACCGTTTCCAGGTCTCTAATCCCGCCGCCCAACTGTATAGGTATCGATACAGCATCCAGTATCTCTTTAATCGCCGCAGTATTATGGGGTTTCCCGGAAACGGCTCCATCCAGGTCAACAACATGCAAGTGCTCTGCCCCTAAATTCTGCCATCTCAGAGCCGCTGCCGCCGGGTTCTTGTAGTAGGTAGTAGCCCTTTCCATGTCACCCTGTATCAGCCTGACACACTCGCCGTTTTTTATATCGATTGCCGGATAAACAATCATTCTACCAGCTCCCCAAAGTTCTTGTATATCAGAATACCCCTATCGCCGCTTTTTTCCGGGTGGAACTGGGTGCCGTACACCTTCCCGCTGCAAACCACAGCGGGAATTTCAACTCCGTAATCGGAAACAGCGCGTACTTCGTCCCGGGAGACTCCCGCAGCGTAGTATGAGTGAACAAAATACATATAGCTTCCGTTTTCAATACCTCTAAGCAGCTTACAGTTTTCCGTGATATTTATGGAATTCCAGCCCATATGGGGTATCTTAAGCCCCGGCGGCAGTTTTTCTATTCTCCCCTTTAAAAACCCAAGGCCCTTTTTCTCCTCGATTTCCAGCCCCAGTTCATACAGAAGCTGCATTCCGAGACATACGCCGAGGAGCGGTTTCCCCCGGCTAACCGATTCTATAATAATATCGGCCAGCCCCGTTTTTTCCAGGTTATCCATCGCATCCGGAAACGCACCCACTCCCGGAAGTATAAGCTTGTCAGCCTCCGCAACAAAACCGGGATCGCTTGAGACCTTCACCTCAAACCCCTGGGACTGTACGGCTTTTTCCACGCTTCTCAGGTTTCCCATTCCATAATCAATAATTGCAATCATGTCCTCACCCCTGCTATAGAATTCCCTTGGTGGAAAGTACGCCGGCCACCCTGTCGTCCACTGAGGTTGCCCGGTCCAGTGCCCTTCCGAACCCTTTAAATATGCTCTCAATGATGTGATGGTTGTTTCTGCCGTGTATAAGCTTCACATGGAGGGTTAATCCCCCGTTATTGCATAACGCCCTGAAAAACTCCTCAACCAGTTCCACATCAAATCCGCCTACCCTTTCGCCTGTGTATTGAACGTCAAAGTACAGGTACGGCCTGCCGCTTACATCCAGTGAAATCATCGAAAGGCTCTCATCCATAGGCGTAAATTCGGTTGAATACCTGCGGATACCCGACCTGTCGCCAAGGGCCAGGGCTATCGCCTTACCCAATACGATGCCCGTGTCCTCCACTGTGTGATGATAGTCAACCCGGGTATCTCCCTCTGCTTTTACCATCAGGTCAAAAAAACCATGCCGCGCAAAAAGCTCCAGCATGTGGTCGAAAAAGCCTACGCCCGTGTCAACCTGCGAGCTGCCTGAGCCGTCTATAACCAGAATTGTTTTTACGGTTGTTTCTTTGGTTTCCCTGCTTTGCTCAGCTCTTCTCAAGTCACATACCTCCAAGTATCCTTTTGATTTCGAGGAGAAAGGCCTCGTTTTCATGGGGCGTGCCTATGGTAACCCTGAGGTGTTTCCTAAGCCTTTCATCTCCGAACTTCCGCACCAGAATTCCTTTTTCTACCAGCCTGTTCCACAGCCATTCAGCATCATCTACCTCTATGAGAACAAAATTCGCCCTGCTGGGAATAACTTTAATCCTGTCAACGGCAGACAGGCTTTCAATAAAAGCATCCCTTACTTCGCCGAATGCTGCCAGCCATTCCCGCACGCTTTCCAGGTGTTCCAACACCTTCGCGGCAGCATGCTGTGAAAAGGACCCTACATTGTAGGGGACTTTAACCCGTGTAAGATATTTCATTATGCTGTCGTTGGCTGCCAGGTATCCCACCCTTAATCCGCCAATAGCCATGGCCTTTGAAAACGTTCTCAGGACCACAAGATTATCATACCTGTATATCCATTTTATAACGCTCTCGCCGTGAAACTCAAAATAGGCCTCATCCACCACAAGAACTCCCGGCACTCCCGTCAGCACCTTCCTTATCTCTTCTGATGCCATAGCTCTTCCGGTGGGGTTGTTCGGATTGCACAGGAAAACCACCTTTGCCTCCTCGGCCTTTGCAGTATCTATGATTAACTCTGTATCTACACGGAACGCTCCATCTCCATATACTTCTATTGGTATTCCTCCCATAAGCTTGGTAAAGAACCCGTACATAGAGAAGGTGGGATACTGGGTTACCACCCTGTCGCCCCTGCCAATGAACGTCTGGACAATATATTGTATCAGTTCATCAGAACCGTTGCCTATCATAAGATGCTCGGGTTTTACCCCCGTATACCCGCTCAGCCTTTCACGCAGATCGGTACTGTCGGAATCGGGGTACCTATGGTACGGAAAATCTTTGAGGCTCTCCACGATTGAAGCCTTTGTACTGTCCGGCAGGCCCCAGCCGTTCTCGTTTGCGTCCAGCTTGAACCTGCTGTTGATGCCGCCTTCCTTATATGCCCTAAGCCCTCTGATCTCTTCCCGAATCAGATTTTCAATCATTATCCTCAAACCTCACTTCCACCGCCCTGCCATGGCCGTCCAACCCTTCAACCCTGGCAAGCTTCAATACTTCTCCCGCCGCCTCTTCAAGGGCTTCCCTTGAATAATAAACGAGGCTTGATTTCTTTACGAACTGGTCAACCGACAGCGGAGAAGAGAACCGCGCCGTTCCTCCGGTGGGAAGTACATGGTTTGGGCCGGCAAAATAATCCCCCAGGGGCTCCGGTGAAAACTCCCCCATGAATATTGCCCCCGCGTTTCTTATCCTCCCAAGCAGTTCCATGGGATTTTCAACCATAAGCTCCAGATGCTCCGGCGCTATACTGTTTGCTATATCGCAGGCCTCTTTAAGGCTGCCTGCAAGCGCTATAACGCCGTAATCTTCAAGGGATTTACTCGCAATTTCCCTCCTCGGCAGCAGGTCAAGCTGCCTGTTTATTTCCACGCACACCCTTTCCGCCAGCTGCTTACTATCGGTTATCAATACCGAGGATGCCATGATATCGTGTTCTGCCTGGGAAATCATATCCGCTGCAACAAACTCGGGCCTTGCGCTGCAATCCGCTATGATTAGTATCTCGCTTGGGCCGGCTATCATATCTATCCCAACATCGCCATAGACCATTTTTTTTGCAAGGGCAACGTATATATTTCCGGGTCCTACTATCTTATCCACCGGCTTAATGGTTTCGGTTCCATAGGCAAGGGCGGCAATTCCCTGGGCTCCTCCCACCCTGTATATCTCATCGGCACCGGCTCTGTCTGCGGCTACCAGAACCTCCGGTTTGATACCTCTCCGGCCGGGCGGTGTTATCATAACAACCCTTTTTACGCCCGCAACCTTCGCCGGTATCACGTTCATGAGCACCGACGAAGGATATGCTGCGGTTCCTCCCGGTACATACACCCCAACGCTCTCTATCGGGTTTACAATCTGACCGAGGATTATGCCTTGCTTATTGGAGAACCAGGATTTTTCCCTTTGACTGTCATGGAATTCAAAAATATTCTTGATCGCCTTTTCAAGGGCTCCTATAAAATCGCCGTCAACTTTTGCATAGGCCTCTTCAATCTCTTCCTTGCCCACCCTCAGCCCTTCTTCCGGCTGGACGATACCATCGAACTCCAGTGTGAATTTCAGAAGTGCGCTGTCGCCATTCTCCCTTACTTCTTCCACTATCCTCTTCACAATCTCCCAGTAATCTCCTGAAACCAGCCCTTTCCTCCCGTCAAGAACCTCGCTGAGAGCAGTATAGCCACCCTTGCGCAAATCAATAACCCTCATACCTAACCCGCCTTCCTCAATACTTCCCTTAGCGCTTTCAGCACCCCTGTGATCCTTTCATTCTCCATCTTCAAACTCACCTTGTTAACCACCAGCCGGGCGCTGATCGGACATATTTCTTCAAGTATGACTAACCCATTATCCCTTAACGTCCTCCCGGTTTCCACAAGGTCGACGATCACATGGGACAGGCCGACAAGGGGGGCCAGTTCTACCGACCCGTCGAGTTTTACCACTCTTATGTTTTCTCCCTTTTCTCTGAAGTATCGCTGGGCCGTAACAGGATACTTTGTGGCGACAACCTTTACTGCATCGTTCCCACCGTCCATATAACCACTTTTACCTGCCACAACCATCCTGCATCTTCCAATTCCAAGGTCCAGCACCTCAAAAAGGTCAGGCTGCTGCTCAAGAAGCGTGTCCTTGCCCACGACTCCCATATCGACAGCCCCTTGCTCAACATATTTTGTCACATCGTTAGCTTTAACCAGAATGAACTCAACCCTGTTATTCATATCCGCAACTATCAGCTTCCTGCTGCCGGTCCCAAGCTGGCTGCAGTCCATTCCTATTTTTTCAAACAGATGCTTAGACTGTGATGCAATTCTCCCCTTTGCAAGGGCTATTCTTATAAACCTATCCATAGAGGTCCTCCTAGTGCCATCCGGAGATGTTGTCCAGCCTGTCACCCCAGACGCTTGCAACCATGCCCGGAATGCTGGTGATCTTGCTTATCCCTGTTTTTGTATCGGTAACCTTCAACCTGCTTCCTTCTTCAATACCGATAATACCCATGATTCCCTTACCCTTTGCATAATCCAAAAGCTCTTGCGGGCTCCTGGCCAGTATATCAAGTTCTATACAGTATCCCGCATTCCTCAACCGTTTTGCAGTCTCTATCGCTTTTCTTCTATCCATCTTTTCATAGCTTAACAGGTAACTTCTTTCTTCCTGCTTTTCTTCTTTTTTCTGCTTCCTTAGGGCTTGCACCACCCTGTTCACGTTTATGGCAAAACCCGTTGCAGCCCTCTTTTCGCCAAACTCGCCATACAGGTCGTCATACCGCCCTCCGCTGCATATGATATATCCCAGGTCCCTTGTAAAGCCTTTAAATATTATTCCCGTATAGTATGCCAACTCGCTGACCATTCCCAGGTCAACTGAAACATACTTCTCATATCCGTATTCCTTTATTATCTCATAGGCCTCCTCAATATCCTTCAGTGCCTTTTTTGCACCCTCATTAAGCCGGAACTCCCTTGCCCTGCTCATAACTTCTTCAGGTTCACCGTAAAGCACAGGTATCAATAAGAGCAGTTCTTTGTATTTTCCGTTAATACCCCTGCTGTCAAGAAACTCTTCAACAGCTACCAGGTTTTTGTTGTGAATGTAGCTTCTAACCTTCTCCTTATCCGCTGTGGGAATATCTATTTCGTCAATAATGCTTTGGAAAAATTTCACCTGCCCTATATCTATCCTGAAATCATCCAGGCCCGAAGCAGCCAGCGCTTCAACCGCCACTGCTATAGCTTCCCCATCCGCTTCGGTACTGTCTGCGCCGACTATTTCAATCCCCGCCTGGGTGAATTCCCGCTCATTTGATGATTGCATAGGGTTGATCCTGTATACATCCGATATATAAAACAGCTTTAATGGTTTTTGTACTGTTTTCATGCCGGTTGACACCATCCTTGCTATGGGAACCGTGACATCCGGCCGTAGAACCAGCACCCTGCCGTTCGGGTCAATGAGCTTGAACATGTGCTCCTGCTCTATGGCGATATTTCTGTTGCTGAATACATCCAGATACTCAAAGGCCGGTGTACTCACCTCGCTAAAACCATAACCCCTGAAGGCTGCCCTCATCCTATTCTCCGTGCACCTTTTTATTGCGCATTCATCCGTGGTTATGTCGCTGACGCCATCGGGAACTTGAAATCTATAATCGGACATCCGCCGCTCCTCCTTTTATGCTTTATTGCGCTAAATCGCTAATTCGATAGTGAGCTAATGTGATTATTCTATATTAAATGATGCCCGGTGTCAAGACATTTTTGCCTTTCTGTGTGATTATCGTGGGTGGCAAGGGGACGTTTCGTTTGCCATACATGAGTAGCCCACCCTTAAGGGTGGGCTACTGAAGTGGGCTAAAGACATGAAAAAGTCCTCTAAATTTCCCAGTATATCCTTCCCAGTTCTAAAAGAAGTGCCTCCATCTCAGGATACTGGGCTTTATACGCATCTCTGAAACCCCTATACTCTACAATGAATTTCTGCATGCTGTCTTCACGGGGGCTGTCGAGCTTTTTGATGCATCCTTTAAAACTCTCCATGGCAGCCTCTGAAGTACACATCTCCATCTGCCGGATACCTCTGCCGACCACGTATCCAAAATACTGCAGCTTGTAAGGGTGCTCTATCTTTGCAGCCTTATCATATTCTTCCGCAAGCATGTGATATAACACATGCATCTTCGTGTCCTGCGCCTTTTCATCAGCCGAGTCCAACAGTTGTCCTGCCTTCTCCATTTCACCGCTCCACAGGTATGATTTTGCCATTTGGTATTGCATTTTCTCTCTCAAGGATCTTGGAACGATTTCCAGGATATCTACCACCTTTTCGTAATCCTCAGCTTTTTCCCACATCTCCAAAGCTTTAACCAGGCAGTCTTCCTTCCCGGTCTTTCCGAACAATGAATAATATACCTCCGCGCTTTTATCGAATTTAAACGTTGCCTGGTACAGCCTCGCCAAAATTTCGAGGTCACCAGGACTGTCGGCATCCTCCAGCATATCCTTTGCGCCCTCAAACCTGTAATTTATTATCAATTCATTAATTTTCCCCGTGTCTTCATACAGGAAAGCTGTGAGACATTCATTACTCTCCGATATTACCTCGCCTTTACCATCCAAAGCCTGAACCTTAAACGCAAATTCTCCTCCGTAATACGGCATTCCCAACACAAATCCAGGACTTGCCGGCGCTTTACCTATCATGTCTGCAAAATGCCTGCCATTCTCCCTTGCAGCGTCAAATTCATATTTAGTACCTGGCACATCTCCTACCGGAGCATAGTACGCGGTCCAGTTCTCATCTTTACTCACCTGCTGCTTTACAACGGTACTGCCCATCACGTTAAGAAACGTCGGGTTGGCTGCTTTTCCGGTCCCGCCCTTTCTCACAACCTCTCCGATATTCATCCTATATCCCGAAGCTCCGGGATAGTCCTGCCACTCAAGGTTTACAACATGCCCGTCCCTGTACAACTTGGCCGTAAACCTATTCCTCAGATGAAAATCAATGTTATTCATACTGCCTACGTCAACCGCTATATACGATGGCCCGTCAACTACAAGGTATTTATTCTGAAGAATTTCCGCGGGTACAAAGGCCTCAATTAAGTAGACTCCCTCCGGGAGGGTTTCAAACCGGTACACTCCCTTTTTATCCGTGTACGTTATGTATATCTGCTGTTCGTTGTATTTATTAACCGCTCTGACCTCTATGCCGGCCAGGCTGCTTTCGCCTGAATCAATTTTACCCTGAAGCAAAATGCCGCCCTCATCCTTATCATACCCCAGGCACTCAAGCCTCAGCAGCCTTTGCCGTACGATTGCGCTGTTGGTATCAAGGCTGTATGCATCTATACTTGAGTAAGCATCGCCGGCAAGGTCTAACTCCCCAATTTCTGCGAGGGCATCGCCCTTGAGTATCCTTAGCCACGGAGTCAAATCCTGTTTAATACCTTCAATCAATGTTATAGCGTCATCCGGCCTGCCTTTTCTGATGTATGCCCCTGCTTTCAAAAAGGCAGCCCTATCCCAGTCCTCTTTGTATTCCTCTGGCGACCCCTCCAGTTCATCTATAACATTTTCCCATAATCCCATGTGATAGTATACCTCTGCTATCCTCACCCTCGCAGCCTTTGCCAGACTGCTGTCCGGATATTTTTTGGCAAGGGAGAGCCAGCAGTTTAAAGCAACCTCCATATCCAGTTCCTCTTCCAAGACAGTTGATGTGACCGTTCCTTCGGTCGATACTTTGCATAGCTGTATACGGTCGGATAGCGGGAACTCCCAGAGGGCTGCACCCGCTTCATACAGCGCGTCATCAGCTATGGAACTGTCAGGAATAAGGCTTACCAGTTTGCCGTACTGCTCCACACCATCCCAAACATCTCCATTTTCTACAAGTTTCCTCGCCCTGTACATCAATAGATCATCGACTATAAGAAACATACTCAACATGACAATTATTATGCATATATACAATATTATACTCTTAAGAAGACTATTCTTTTTCATGGCGCACCCCCCAAATACCTCTCTACCAATTCTTCCTACATTATACTATAGAATACTACCTATTCCTAGACATTTCATTTTTCATAGGGAAGTATTGCCCACCTGCAACGTACCGTAGCCCGTGGCAAACGAAACGTCCTCATGTCACCTTATACACCAAAAATGTTCCTTGTCACCCACATCCAACATGATATTGAGCTTAACACCCGGACATTCCAATGGAGGGACCAGGAACACAGTGAACAGGCAAGGGGTACTCTTGCCCGGCTATTGCTTTGCCCCGGAAAAAGTAGACCGGCACGCCTTCAGTTTATCTGAAGTGGTGCCGGTAAGTCCGGATTTTTTATTAAACAGGAAAAACCATCCAGCTAAACGTATAACCCATCCTTACGCCTCCAGGAGTCTGTCCAGGCCCATGATCTCTATCACCTTGGCAAGATCCCCGTTACAATGTCTTATACCCCGTAAAATCCAGTAATGCCCGGCCCTTTCGGATCTGGGATTTAAAAAGAAATCAAGGTTGTCAAAATACTCATCGGCGTACTCAACCGCATCTTCGGCCAGGCTCCGGACAGCCTCTTCTTTTGTTTCCCCGATCCCAAGAATCTTCAGTTGATCATTCCAAAGGTTCCAGGTCCGGTTTACTTCTTCTTCCGTGATTACGTCCCCCGGTCTGTCCAGCCACTCATAGGTGAGTCCGGCCAGGTCCTCCTTTGTAATTCTATCCAGCAGCTCAGTGGCAATAACCGAAACAGGAGCCGTTTCAGCCCGTTTATGGTCAACAACCACAAACTCCATTCCTTGAGCAGCCAGCCGGCGCAACTTCGGAAAATTATTTTTAGCCTCTGCAACCGAATACACTTCCATTAAGCTAACCTCCCGATTTTTATTCCATTACCATTATATCTTATTTTGTCCATTATGGCTATAATAGTTCAGGAAAGTTAATAATTCCTCTATTTTTTCCTGAATATATTCCCGGTTTGACATCCGCGGCGAATCTCTTTATCAGTTATTTATATACCTGCCAAAGAAATCGTAGTTCATCCAGTCCTCGTCCAGCCATTCCTTTTCCTCGCCGTTAAAATAAACTTCTTCGTAATACTTGTTATCCCAGGAATAAAGCTGCAGCACCAATCCAAGGTAGTCAATGTTTTGCATGTACTTTTCCTTTGATTCTTTTTCGAGTACCGGCGCTAAATTGGTTTCTATCATATTCTTTATATTGCTAATGTCCTTATCGTTGTACTTTTTCCATCCCTTAAGTTTAATTATAAGCACATTTCCCTTATAGCTTCTTTCCATATACACGTCCCGGATTGCCCAGTAGCTTTTCTTAATATCTTCTACAAACTCCCCGGTTACATCCTCATCAATCATCCGTGATGCAAGTTCCATATCGGTGTTTTCATAGTAATCACTGGAAAACTGCCCGCCTTCATGCAAATCAAAGTTCTCTCTTAATACCAACGTATTATCCATATAGGCTCTATAGCTTACCTGGTCCCAGAATACTCCCTCAGCCAGCAGCCGGGAATATGGGCCTTTCGAGAGATGATACATGTCCCCTAAAACGAATAACTTCATAACAAAGTCTTTGCTGCTACTGATTTCATTTCTTTTGGCCTCTTTTGTAAAATAAAAATCCACATTCAGTTTATTACCGGTTCTATACACCTCATGTTTTTCCAGACTGGTAATGCCAACGTCCTCCCGGAAGAAACCCTCCGCCATTTCGTCTTCGAAGTATTCCCTGTCGGTTTCATCAACATTATCTTCTACAAATTGATTATCAGTTTCCTGTATATAGTTGTTCTGGCATCCGGTAATGAGAATGCTTAATATTAACACAGCTAAACTAATCCTTCTCATAGATTTACCTCCATTTATTAGTTTTTAAAGCAAAACACCAATCGGGTATAAGTCAAAAAATATCAACTTAAGAGTCAAACTTTACTCTTGCCTAATTTGGTAATATCAATCACAGTATACTATATTTAGGCTATTATTGTAACCTCGAATCATTCCTGCATAAAATGAGCATATAATGGAGCAAAAATATAGAGGATGATTATAATCATCCTCTATATTTTTGCAAGACGATTTAACAGCTTCTATTCATATGGGTTTACATAACTAAACGTCCTAGTATGTGAAACTAAATGCAGCCATAGCCAATCATTATACAGTGAATCATAATATAGCCACCAATGATCGCCATGGACTCTGTAGTTTCCTGTTGGTGGGTCTTCAATATCACCCGCTTCTAAATAAGAAGTATACGTAGCTGCCTCTAAAGCATATTCGACTATATCGCCAGTATCGTCGTCAATTAGCTTTGATTCCACCCACATTTCTGGACTAACCCAGCTCAAATCATTATATGACCAGAATTTTAGTGAATTGCCATATCCTGTAATCTCCGAACCATATGTTAGATCAGCAAAAATACCTACGCCGTCACCATTATTTTGCTCCCCATATCTCATCATGGATAGTTTTATTTTAGTTTCTCTATCTAGTTTTGAAAACTCCTTAGGGAATACTTCTCTTATAACCTCATACAATGTCATATCTGTTCTATCTAGACTATTAAGTATTTTCAATTGTTCCTCATTTGCCTTTAATTGCAAAATAACCTCTGATTGCGAATCTACTTTGCCTGCTGAAGCCACATTAACCGATAACAGATTGAGTAACAAAAAAACACTTATTATCATACTGAAGGCTTTTTTCATAATAATACACTCCCTCGTATTTTTAGTAAATATTATTCGTAAGATAGAACTACGAATAATATTCCCACCAAACTACAACGTTCCTTCGTGTTCAGAATAATCTGCCGACAAAATTACTCTAATTATTTTTATATTTTAATACACACCACTCCTCCCTCTTAGAGTCTCCTTTACCTTTACAGAGACAGAGGAGGGAGGTATAATAGACTTAACTCCCAGCCTGTCTCTGACAGGTAAAGGGTGGTCCCTGCCGGTGTCAGTCTCGGCCAGAGCTTGTCCTCCGGCAGGGATGTTATTTTTTCCTATTATTGTATTCTACACCCCTTTTAACCTTTCCTTCCCGTTTTCCTGAATAGCCCATTTTGAGGGTTGAATAGCCCAATATGGGAACTGAATAGCCCAATACGGCGACTCAATGACCCAGAGGCTGTGCCCTGAGCAGCAAAAAAACACCCCTCATCTGGAGGGGGAAAACAATTCCTTATGCTCTTTGTATTTATACCTGCTCATATGGGCTGTCTTATTATAATTATAGAACTCTATTTCGTATGACCTCCTGCTTACTTCTCTGATCTTCTTTATTTTATCGGTATTTACGATAAAGGATTTGTGGACCCTCAGGAAGTTTTGGGGTAATATCCCTTCCAGCTCGTTAAGGAACATAGCTATTTCATGAATACTGTTAAGCGTGTGGACAAGGGTTTATTTACCCTGCCTTTCTATAAACAGAATTTCTTCCGCCCTTAGAAAAAGTATTTCATCGCCTGTTCTTATCGTTATTTTGTCAGTGGCATTATCCGTATCCCTATCCTGCAGTACTTTTGCCGCAAGGGTTGATATTACCTCCATCACCCTCTCGGTTTTGAAAGGCTTCAGTATATAGTCGTAGGGGTGTACCCGGAAGGAATCCAGGGCGTACTTTGCGTAGCCGGTTATAAACGCTAAGTGCATCCGAGGGTTTATATCCTGAATCATCTTTGCCACATCTATACCGTTTATACCTTCCCCCGTATCCAGCTCTATATCAAGCAGTGCAATATCCGGGAGGTGCTCCTTCGCAGTCCTTACTGCCTCGCTGCCGGATGACACGTCTATAACCCTGCTTGCGAGAGGGTTTTTAGCCACCAGCCCTTTTAGGTATTCCCTGGTATAGTATTCATCTTCAAGAATAAGTATGCTTACCATGTTAACCAATCCTTATTTTTTCAGGCTCCGGGGTATATCCGGCTCGTAAAGTATCCACATGCTGTTGGGGCAAGCCCGGTAACCAGGCATCTGGAATAGGTAGATCCGGCAAATATATGATAAATGTGGTTTTGTCCCCGGATATAACTTCTATATGCCCGCCATACTCCTCCACCAGTTTTTTTACTAGGTACAGGCCGTAGCCCCTTGCAGGGGACCCCTTTGTGGTAACGCCGGGATTGAATATCTCTTCTTTTAACCTGTCGGGTATGCGGGGGCCGCTGTTATGCACATATATTATGTAATGGCCCTGCTCATGCTTTATCTCAAGCCCCACCCTCTTTGGCCCCTGCGTGCAGACAACGGCTTCAAAGGCATTGTCCAGGAGGTTTCCCACCATGCTGCATAGGTCCCAGGGTTTAACCGGTATGTTTTTTAAATCGCACTTTGCACAGAAGGCAAATTCCACACCCTTTAGCTCGGCGCTCTTTTTTTTGCTGTTCAAGAGTGCCGTTAATGCAGGATGGTCTACATACACCATCTCGTCACAAGGCCAGTAACTTTCGGCAATACCCTCTATATACTCTATCGCCTTATCGTACTTTCCCAGGTTAAGCATTGACTGTATGGTCTGTATATGCCTTGCATGCTCATGCTTGCTTTTATGCAGCACCTCTGCCAGCCTCTCTATCTGCTCAAGGTGGTTTTTTATAAGGCTTACTTCAACTGACATGGAGGTGCTTTTCTTAATCTCCGTTATAGAAAACATTGAGAAAATTCCCAGTATTATTACCAGTAGATTCAAAAAGGGTAAACACTGTTTATAAATGTTCATGTCCTCCATTGTCATTATCTGCTGGTTAACTATAACAATCAGAAGTATCTGTACCAATATGGTATTCATTATAATTAGGCTTCTATCTTTTATCATGGCTATCAATCCCCGTTCATCAGAGATATTATCAAGGCCTTTCTTGTATCTACATCCATTTCGAAAAGCCTAAAACCCAACTTAATAACAAGAAATGTTTCAGGTACAGTTTCCAGCAGTGCAACATACCACGGTATGGGATACAAGCATCTCACCTCGTTAACCATATTTGCTATAATAGTATTATTCTGTATATATATCCAAATCCCTTCTTCTCTTGGTAATTAATATATATTAAGGGAACGTCAACTGTGTGAAAATCGGCAAGCGCTGAGATATTATTATCATTCCCCCTCCCCCTAAATGGAGGGTTGATGCGCCTGCCCTTGACATCGGGCTGTGTCGCTAGTAAAATCTCTATTGTACAATAGGGGAGGGTTATCTATGTATTATGACTACCATATCCATACGGGTTTCTCAAGTGACGGCAGAATGGAGCTTCGCCAGGCGTGCGCAGCGGCAATCGCTAAAGACGTCGTTGAGATAGCCGTAACCGACCACCTGGATATCGATTATCCGGATAGCAGCATCGAATTTGACCTGGATTACACCTTATATTCCGATGCGATAGACAGGGCAAGGGAGAGCTTTGGAAACAAAATTAGCATAATTAAGGGAATAGAAATCGGTGTTCAGCCCCATGTCATAAAAGAATGTGTGGACTACCTGGAAGATAAGGATTTCCAGTTTATAATAGCCTCTGTTCATGCGGTAAAAAAAATGGACCTGCACAACGGCGAATTCTGTGCCAACCGCACAAAAAAAGAGACCTACTTCGAATACCTTCAGGAGGTCTACCGGTGCGTTGACGGGTTTTCCAGGTTCAATGTGCTGGGCCACATTGACCTTATAAGAAGATACGGGGACTATCGGGACAGGTCGCTGAGATATCCGGACTACAGCGATATACTTGATGAAATTTTCAGGCTGCTGATCAGCACCGGAAGGGGCCTGGAGATAAATACTTCCGGGTTTCGCTATAATCTTTCCAGCACTATGCCGGATTTTGACTTGATAAAAAGGTACAGAGAGCTGGGAGGAGAAATATTAACCATAGGCTCGGACGCCCATACGCCGAGCCAGGTTGCGGAGCGTTTTCCCCAGGCGCTGGACATTGCCCGCAGCGCCGGTTTCAGGTATATTTCCCGTTTCTCTGATGGAAACCCGGAATTTGTAAAGATTTAGTTCGTAGTTCACAGGTACTAGGTACTAGGTGCTAGTCACTGGTCACTGACCACTGACCACTGGTAACTATACTCTGGCAACTGATTAGCCTATATCATGAATGAACAGGCCGCTCCTCAGCTTGGGTTCAAACCAGGTGGATTTGGGCGGCATAATTTTTCCCATGTCAGCCACATCCATCAACTGGACAATGGAAGTGGGATATAGGGCAAATGCGGCGCCTTCCCCCTGCTGTCTGACCATGTTTTCCAGTTCAATCAGCCTTCTGCTTCCTCCTACAAATTCGATCCTTTTATCCTTTCTGGGATCCTCTATCCCAAGAATGGGCCCCAGCAGATTGTTCTGGAGTATACGGACATCGAGCCTCTCAACCGGGTCCTCATCGTTCCAAGTCCCTGGTTTTGCTATCAATTCATACCACCCGCCATCCACAAACATGCCAAAACTATGGATATGGCCGGGTTTGTATGCTTCCCCGTTTTGAATGGGATTTATATCAAAATACAGACTAACCCTGTCGAGAAAACGGCTGACCGACAGGCCGTTCAGGTCCCGGACCACCCTGTTATAGTCAAGGATCCGAAGCTGGTTATGGGGAAAAACTACACCGAGAAAATAATTGTATTCCTCATCCCCATGAAGCACGCCTTTTCTCTTGTCCAGCCCAACTTTTACCGCGGCAGCGCACCGATGGTGGCCGTCGGCTATGTACAGTTTGTCAATTCCACTGAACAAATTTTTCAGCTCATAGATTACATTGGTTTCATCGATGACCCATACCCTGTGTTCAACATTGTCTTGAGCAGAAAAGTCATAAACCGGCTTATGCCCTTTCATCCAGGATTCCATAACCTGGTTCACCCGGACATCCTCCCTGTTGAAAAGCAGTATTGGACCTGTATGGGCGTTGCAGGCCTTCACATGGCGGATCCGGTCCTTTTCTTTATCCTCCGTTGTATGCTCATGCTTCTTGATAACACCGCTCAGATAATCGTCGATTGAAAAGCATGCAACCAGTCCCGACTGGCGCCTGCCTCCAACCTCCAGTTGATAAATATAAAATACTTCCCTGCTGTCCTGCTTCAGTACTCCACTCTTCATAAGTTTTTCCAAATTGTAAGCCGCCCGCTCATACACACTGGAATGATTGAATGGAACCTCCCGCGGAAGCTCAATCTCTGCCCGGTCAACCCGCAAAAATGACAGTGGATTGCCCTCGACCAGATTTTCTGCCTCTTCCCTTGTCATCACATCATAGGGAAGGGCTGCTACCTTTTCGGCCAGCTCTTCCACCGGCCTGATACCCTTAAAGGGTTTTATTACAGCCATATTGTCCTCCTTTTAAGGTATGGGGACACACCGCTGCGCCTATAAGGCCAGGGGACACACCTTCATTTTTAGTATTCCTTTATGGCCAAGAAATGTCCCCATTAAAGTTCCTTGCGGCGGAATGTCCCCGAAATTAGTCACGGTGCGCCGGAAACCAAACTGTAAATTTGCTTCCCTGTCCCGGTTTGCTGTCAACCTCTATGCCTCCACCGTTTTCAATAACCAGCCGCCTGCATAAAAACAAACCCAGACCGGTACCGTTTTTCTTTGTAGTATAAAAGGGCTTAAAGATTTTGTCAATACAATCGTTGGGTATACCTACGCCGTTATCTTCAATTTCGATCAGGACTCTGTCGGCCTGCTCATCGTATAAAGTCCTTATTTCTATCCATCCGCTGCCCTCTACGGCATGAACCGCATTTTGCACGAGATTCAGTATCACCTGCTTGAGTTGGGACACATCGACCTTTATAGCGGGAACATTTCCGGAGGCGTTGAAACGTATACTCACCGTGGACGCACCCATGGATAGGCGCAGCAGAACAATAAACTCATCAATAACATCTATGACATCTATGATTTCGGGTTTTATGCTGCCCGTTTTTACCGTCGACAGGTATTCCTCCAGCAGGCCTTGTATCCTACTCAGTTCCTTAAGCCCCATATCAGCATATTTTTTAATCGCGCCTTCTTGTATATTCTCCTTATCCTTGAAAAGCTGTAATAGTCCCGATATCACCGACAGCGGATTTTTGATTTCATGGGAAATAGACGCTGCCAATTCCCCTGCCAGCAGCAGCTTTTCCCGCTGCTCCTTTCTTTCTTCCTCTTCCTGTCGGCGGGTGATATCCTTAAATATTAGGTCAATACTGCTGCTGAAGAGTTTAAAAACAACTGAATAAACATCAGACGCCCAGGCGCCGGCTATTGATGCCAGCATTTTGGCAAAATGAGCTGCTATATCAGCATCATCCTGGCCACCCGCAACCGGAAGCGCCCTTGTCCAGCCTATGAGGTAGTCCTGTCCGTTGAAGCTCAGCTTTATCGGAATATGATGCGGTTTGAATGGCAAACTACAGTTGGAGCATTCGCACCGCAGGTTTTTTCGGCCGGTTACACATAGACATATTTTATTAATATGTCCCGGTCTGATACAGGTATCAACATACCGTATGATGGATTTGAAATGGCTTATGTCAATATTTCCGGGCTGTATCAGCATGTTGTCATTGAAAAGGTCAAATTCTCCCATGGCAACTAAGTCCCTGGCATTAATCTGGAGACACGTTTTGTTGGAGCGGCTGACAAGAAAAATATTTCTAATCCTCCCATCCCAGTCATCCCCACCGGAAAATACATCGTCAATGATATCGCTATAAAGCACATCGGCAGGTTCATCCTGAGCCAATGCTATATTCAAAAAGGCGAATCTTTTCTTAAGCCTTCTGTACTCTTCCCGGCGCTTCAGTAAATCCTCCTTTACCGTAAGCAGTAATCCCAAGTCATAGCTATCCATTATCCTTTCCACGTTTTCAACACCCTTTTGCACAGAATACTCCTCACTCTGCACTTTTAAGGCATTGGAAAAACCATAGGCATTTTCATGGATAAAAACAAAAGGTTTCAATAAATTCACCTCATTTGATTAGGCTAAATAATAGTTTTCTATAAAATTTCAATTTTTCCTCTATTTGTTCGCAATAATTGCCAATATAAACCTTCTTCATGCATCCATATACCAGTGATAAAAAATCCAGCAAGAAAAAAACCGGTGAACCTCACCGGTTTAAACAACTTCCTTTGAATTTTTGTTTTTTTCGACTTTGCTACCTATCATCTCGATAGCGTCTTTAGGACATTTCTCGTAACAAACCCCGCACCCGACACAAATGTCTTCAAGGACTCTGTGGGGCTGTTTGACTTCACCCTCTATCGCCTCAAAGGGACAGTTCTTTTTGCATATCGTACATTTGATGCATTTGTCTTCAAGGATCCTGGCTATTTTCCTGTTTTCCAGATCCCCCACGATTGTATAGGTAGGACAGGCCTTCACGCACTCCATACATTCAGTACATTTTTCATAGTCTATCTTAGCGAGATTGCCTTCCACGTGAATGGCATCGAATTTACATGCCTTCTCGCATTTTTTGCAAGCGATGCAGCCCACCTCACACTTTTTCCTGACGATTTTCCCGGGTTCAGGGTTGTTGCACATCACGTGCACCTGCTGTCCGTACGGTACCATCCTGATTACATTCTTAGGACATGCGGCAACGCATTTTTCGCATCCTATGCACTTTTCCTCATCTATTACCGCAAGACCATCCTCGCTTATCGTAATGGCATCCACCGGACATACCCCCACGCATGTCCCCAGGCCCAGACAGCCGTATTCACACGCCTTTGGACCGCCACCGGCCATCCTGCTTGCCGCCACGCAGTCCTGAACGCCGATATATCTATATTTGTTCTTGCATTTTTCGTCATCACCATTACACATAACCTTTGCAACAGCTTTTTTGCCTCCGCTGCCACCGCTGCCTTCCATACCCAGGATTTCGGCAATCTTGTCACCTGTTTCACTGCCGCCCACCGGACAGCCGTATACCGGTACTTCTCCGGCTACAACAGCCGCAGCAAAGTTGGAGCACCCTGCCTGCCCACAGGCACCGCAGTTCGCCCCCGGGAGTATGCTCTGCACCGCTTCGACCCTCGGGTCCTCCTCAACAGCGAATTTTGTAGATGCAAAGGCAAGGAAAGCGGCGAAAAACACTCCTATAGCGCCCATACTTACTACTGCAATTAGGACTGTATTATCCATTTTTTTCACCTCCAATAAGGTCAGGGGACTCACCACGGAATGTCCCCGATCAATCATTTACATGGCAATAAGGCCGGAAAACCCCAGAAACGCCATCGACATAATCGCCGCAGTTATCAGAGTTATCGGCACTCCCTTGAAGGGCACCGGAACATCTCCAAATTCCATTGCTTCCCTCAGACCCGCCATTGCTGAGATCGCCAGCGTAAATCCGACACCGGCGCCAAAACCAAATACCGTACTGGTTACCAGACCATATCCGTTCAGCGCTGACAGCAGCGCAAGGCCAAGAATTGCACAGTTGGTTGTAATCAGCGGCAGAAATATGCCAAGGCTCTGGTACAGCGCCGGGCTGTTTTTCTTGAGAAACATCTCCACAAACTGGACCAGGGATGCTATAACAAGAATAAAAGCAACATACTGGAGAAATCTCTCCATACCGAAAGGCATCAGTATATAGTGCTGGATTAGCCAGGTTGCTATGGCCGAAAGGGTCATAACAAAGGTGGCAGCCAATCCCATGCTGAACGCTACTTCAAGCTTCTTGGACACTCCCAGGAAGGGACATATTCCAAGGAACCTTGACAGAACGAAATTGTTTATCAATACTGTGCTTATAAACAGTAACAATAGTTCCATTTTCTCATTTCTACCTCCTTTTTCCTTTTCATTATGACCCTGCCTAGTTAGCTTCTGCCTTTTTCTTGGAAAGTGCGTTAAACAGGCCTAACAGCAGTCCCAAGGTTAGGAACGCCCCGGGAGGAAGTATAAATATTATCCATGAAATAAAGCTCTCGCCAAACAGCTTGATGCCGAATACCGAGCCCATACCCAATATCTCCCTGATTATTCCGAGCAGTGTCAGTGCCCATGTAAAACCTGCCCCCATACCCAGCGCATCAAGCAGTGAAGCGCCGACTGAGTTCCTGGACGCAAAGGCTTCCGCTCTTCCCAGTATAATACAGTTGACCACTATTAGCGGAATAAACAGGCCAAGGACCTTGTATATGTCAGGGAAATACGCCGCCAGGCCAAGGTCGGCTATCGTAACGAATGTGGCGATGATTATGATATATGAAGGTATTCTTACCTTATCCGGGATTAGCTTCTTCAACGCAGCAATCATGATGTTGGATCCCAACAGCACAAAGGTTGTCGCCAGACCCATGGCAAATCCGTTTATTGCAGCATTTGTCACCGCCAGGGTCGGGCACATACCCAGCAACAACCTGAAAGTCGGGTTTTCCTTCCATAGACCTTTAAAAAACTCATAGCTAGTGGATTTCATTATTTTCCACCTCCCGATGCCTTATACTGTTCCATGGCTTTGGGAAGACTATCTTTAATAATTCCTGCTACAGCCTTTGAAGAGATTGTAGCCCCTGTTATAGCCTCCACATCCTCTTTTGCCACAAATGAATCATTAATCGATTTTCCGGCAAACTGACCCTGGAATCCTGCTTCGCCTATTCTTGCTCCAAGGCCGGGCGTCTCCGAATGGCTTAATATCTTAATCCCTGTAATTTCTTCTTTTTCCGGGTTTATTCCAATCATCATTTTTATTATTCCCTGAAAACCTCCGCCTTCCGCAACGTAGGATATACCAATCAGTTTTCCGGTATCATCAAACCCCTTATACATGGAATACTCGGTACCAGCAATTTCTTCGTATTTGGTTGCTCCGGGAAGGGTTTCGAGTATCGCTATCTCCTGCTCCCTGGCTGCATTAGCTTCAATCGAAGGAATGGTGAAGTTATAGGTCAGGGCAAGTAACAGCCCTGAACCGATGGATATTATTGCCAGTACGATTATCAGCCTTGCTGTTGAGTTTTTCATTTTGTCTTCACCTCCCCATAGATTCTGGGACGTGTATACCTGTCGATTATCGGAGTGAACGTATTCATAAGAAGTATCGAGAACAGCACTCCTTCGGGATACCCACCGTAAAGCCTGATAATTACCACCAGCAGCCCTGCTCCAATGCCGAATACCAGCCTGCCTGACTTGGTCACCGGGGTTGTTACCATATCTGTGGCCATGAAGAAAGCCCCCAGCATAAGTCCTCCGGCAAGAAGATGGAATACCGGGTCGCTGCCGAGAACCAGGGTCAATACGGCTACCGTGCCCAAATAGGATACCGGAATTCTCCAGTCTATAATACCCCTGTACAGCAGGTAGATACCTCCTATAAGAAGTAGCAGCGCCGAGGTTTCCCCGAGGCTTCCACCCACGTTGCCCAAAAGCAGAGGCATATAGCCTGTTTTAATTCCCTGCATCTTCAATAGGTTTAGCGGTGTTGCCGAAGAAACTCCGTCCATCGGGTTTATCCAGGTCGTCATATGGACAGGGAAAGTTACTACCAGGAATGCCCTTCCGACAAGGGCAGGATTGAACGGGTTGCTTCCCAGTCCGCCGTAAACCTGTTTGCCTATTCCTATTGCAACAACAGCTCCAACCGCTGTCATCCACAGCGGCATCGCCGGTGATATGGTCAAAGCCAGCAGCAGACCGGTTATTACCGCGCTGCCGTCGCTAATAGTCACAGGTTTTTTCCTTATTTTTTGAATCACTGCCTCTGTTGCTACTGCGGCAAGAATGCTCACAACCACAATTGCCATAGCCCTGAATCCGAAAAAGTATATCGAGGCAGCAGTAGCAGGAAGCAGTGCAATAATGACGTCCATCATTATTCTCTGCACAGTATCTTCAGACCTAATGTGAGGAGACGAACTCACTACCAGGTTACCATAGTCCATTGCTTTTCCCTCCTAACCTCACGCTATTGTTTTGCTTTGCGTTTTTCCGCCATTACCTGGGCTTTCGCCAGCCTGATCCTCTCGACAAGAGGTCTCTTGGCAGGACAGATAAAGGAACAGCTCCCGCATTCTATACAATCGATCACATGGTATTCATCAGCCTCTTGCAGCATTCCTTTCTGCGCAAAGCCTTCCAGCTTGGTTGGAAGCAGTCCTATGGGACATGCGTCAACGCATCTTGCACACTTGATGCACGCAATCTCAGGTTTTAGTCCCAGGTCTTCCTCTTTTAGTACCAGAATTCCCGAAGTACCTTTTATTACAGGAACCTCGGTTGTATACTGGGCAATACCCATCATGGGACCACCCTGTATTACCTTCCCGACATTATCCGCAAGGCCGCCGCACTGCTCAATTACGTCTGCAAAGGGCGTCCCTATTCTTACAACAAGATTCTGCGGTTCCTTAACTCCACTTCCGGTGATGGTTACTATACGCTCAACGAGCGGCATCCCCGTTTTTATTGCATTGCCAAGGGCAGCCGATGTTCCCACGTTGTTTACTATAACACCGCAGTCCATAGGCAGTCCGCCGGAAGGCACCTCCCTGCCGGTACAGGCTTTAATCAGCTGTTTTTCAGCGCCCTGTGGATACTTGGTTTTCAATGAAACAACCTCAATATCCCCTTCTCCCTGCACGGCTTCGGCTATTGCTTTTATTGCATCGGGTTTATTGTTCTCTATCGCAATATAGCCCTTCTTAACATTGACCGCTTTCATCATAGCCTTCAGCCCGAGAACAACATCTCCGGCGTTCTCCAGCATAAGCCTGTGGTCAGCTGTCAGATAGGGCTCACACTCAGCACCGTTCAGTATAACCGTATCGATCGGCTTGTCCGCCGGCGGTGAAAACTTGACCTGGGTTGGAAACGTAGCTCCTCCCATACCCACAAGGCCGGCTTCCCTCATAATGTTTTTGATGTCTTCGGCCGTTAAATTTTCAAGATTTCCCCTTGGTTTAATGCTTTCATCCAACGAATCCAATCCGTCGGATTCTATCACAACCGATAGGACAAGTCCGCCTCCGGGATGGGGCCGCTTTTCTATTGCAGCCACCCTGCCTGAAACGCTTGAATGAATAGGCGCACTCACAAAACCCTTTGGTTCACCAATCTTCTGCCCCAGTTTAACTTCATCGCCCACCTGCACTAACGGGTCGCATGGAGCGCCGATATGCTGCTGCAGCGGTATTATTACCAACTTCGGCACCTCAGCTTTTTTCAGAGGCAGGTGTTCTGTATAATGTTTATGGTGAGGAGGATGTACACCTCCTTTGAAGGTCAGTGACTTCAGTTGCATTTCTTTTCACCCCTTTTGTTTTAATGAAACCGTAATGGTATTCGACAATGGTTTTCAGAATCCTTTATTGTTACGCATTTAACGTATATATTGCGGACATTCCTTTAACCCTGCGCACCATCTCCGGAAAATGTATAAATTTATTATTATTCAACGCAACACACTTAATTATACTATAATTTTTCTATTAAATAAACCCGTGAATATGTTCCAACAGGTACTTAAAAATAAAAGAGGTTTCGTCAACCGAAACCTCTTTTATTTTATATTTATATTCATAAGCTCCGCAATTTCTCGGTAAGTTGAATAATTGATTTTTCCAGCAGTTCAACCAGTTCATCAATCTGCTCATGGGTGATTGTCAGCGGAGGGGTAACAATTATTGCATCCCCCGCTACTCCGTTTATGGTTCCCTGGCTGGCAAATACTACGAGGCCATTGCCCATCGAATACCCTACCATCCTGCCGGTGACGTTCTTGCTTGCATCAAAGGGTTTATGGGTTTCTCGGTCTTCTACAAACTCTATTCCCCAGAGCAAACCCTTTCCTCTCACATCCCCTACGATCTCGTGCTTTTCCATCAATCCCTTTAGTTTGGCTTCCATGTATTCGCCTTTTTCGCGGGCTCCTTCGACCAGGTTGTGTTTTTCGATGTAGGATAGAACGCTGTATCCGACAGCGGCTGAAAGCGGATTCCCTGCAAAGGTATGTCCTGTCAGAAACAGACCTGAGCCGTTCAGTATTGCATCATATATATGGTCCCCGGCTATGAACCCTGCGAGAGGAGTAAACCCGGAACTTATTCCCTTGCCAAAAGTGATAATATCCGGTACAACTCCCCAGTGCTTCATTGCGAAGGTCTCGCCGGTTCTCCCGCATCCTGTCACCACTTCGTCGGCTATCAGCAGAATATCGTGTCTATCACAGATCTCCCGTATCATTTTATAGTATTCCGGAGGTCCATAGACTCCCGCTGCAGCAGCTGCTATTATCGGCTCCATTATGAAGGCGGATATGTTCTTGGAACCAATCCTGTGTATGGCATCCTCCAATTGCTTTGCGCACATGCAGCCGCATTCGGGATGTTTTTTCTCGAAGGGGCACTGGTAGCAGTAAGGCGGCGCTACCTGCGGATACATCTCCAGATAGGGGAAGTACTCCATTCTCCTTGATACATGGCCCGACATTGAGAGTGCGCCTATGGTGCTTCCATGATAGCTTGACCATCTGGAGATTATCATTGTCTTTGAAGGCATGCCCTTTTCCATCCAGTAACTCCTGGCAAGTTTCAAGGCCATTTCATTCGCTTCTGAACCGCTGTTCACCAGATAGGATCTGTTGAGGTTTCCCGGAGCCCACTGAGCAAGTTTTTCTGACAGCTTCTCCAAGGGATCGTTATCGAACTGTATTCTGTACGCAAAGCAAAGTTTCTTAGCCTGTTCGTACATTTCATCAGCTATTTCGGGAATACAGTGCCCCAGGCTGACGCACATAGGCCCCCCGGAACCATCCAGGTATCTCTTGCCCTCCCACGTGGAAGAATGCAGGACGCCGGCGGGAACAGGCGAAATGTGTACCAAAATCGAGGAGGTGATTTTGAGCAGTTTACCCATTTTAATACCGACGGCAGGGCCAAAACGTGGCGGTAGGATGTTACAACCAGGGAAGCGGTTGCCGAAGGGGTATATGAAAAGCAGAGACAATCGACCTCATTGAAAAGGGCCGGATGAAGAAGGGCGATGTTAACTTTGCCGTTGCCCAGGTGGTGAATAATGGGAGCCAAGCGAACATGAACCTGATACCTATGTGCCACCCTGAATATAAGCGGAGTTGACATGGCCTTCGAGAACTGAACAGAGGGTATAAGCGCCGTTGAAATAGAAACAGGGTTTCGGTCGAAGGAAAAACGGGGGTTGAGATGGAAGCCCTTTACCGCGATTGTCGATCGAACCCTTTACGGTATATGACATGTGTAGGCGGTAGATAAGGAAATGGTAATAGGAGATATCATGCTGGTGAAGACCGGCGGCGGCAAGTCGGAGGAATTTTGTTAGGAGGTATGGAAATGATAGAGGAAAGTGAGATTTGGCAACATTAGCGAAAAGAGGTCCCCAAGAGGTATAGCTGAGGGGTAACTTCATAAAGGATTTCGGGCGGAAGGCGACATGGCATGCGGAAAATAACGAGCAGGTGAGCCTGCTGGCAGAGAGCATATGATAAGATTACTTACTGGGCATAAAGGGCTGTGTTACCGGAAGAAGTTTGCGGAAAACATTACTACGGAAGGCATAAGGCACTGCAGCTGGATATCCGGTACCGGATCAGGACGGAGAAGTGCTTCTGGAAATAAGCCAGGTGAAGGAAGAATGCCATGAAATGCGCCATCTTTAAGCAGGTGGGCGGTGTTATCATGCCGACCGAGGGATATTTGCAAAAGTCATTTGAGGCAAAATAAACCTGGGGGCAGAAATCAAATTGGAAGAATAAGAGAACCGCTTTATATAACGCGGTTTCTATTTTAAGTTCTGGATACTGGATCCTGGGTCATAGATGGCAGATGGCAGGTGGAGTTGCTGGTTCGTAGTTCACAGGTCACAGGTTCTTGGGCAAAATCTTGGGTTTTCCCATAAGCACTTCCCTGACGTCTGTGATCTGTGATCTGTCATGACCACTGATCATTAACCACTAGCCACTGGCTATAGCAGCTGGTCAAGTTTGGTTTTGTCCGAAAGCCCACCACCGTTTCGTTCCAACAAGGATAACCGGGACTCCCCATGTAACCCTGTAATCCAGTTCCTTACACGGGCATCTGCATCCCTGGAAACGTTTTTTCAGTGTGGGGTATTCTTATCATGGGTATTGTTTCACCATATGGCAATATCCGCAGGTATCGCTTATTGTATACAGTTACGTTTTACCAATATCACACTCCTGTATAATATCTTGACCAATCAACAGGAATGGTAACCAGCCACCAAATACGTGTAAACCCTTGTATATGATGCCATATTCAATGGTCACTTCGGGGAAATTCCTGCTGAGGTCGCTATCATATAAAAGTGCATTCCCTTAACTTCCGCAACCATATCGGTTTCCGACGGCTCATCAGAGCCAGTCTGCGAGATGACATCCTCGGCAGCCGACACCGGCAACGTATATTCGTATGGTTGTCCAGGCTATCCTTTTTCCTCAGTATGTTCTCGAAGTTCTTCCTTGGCTCTATCGAACAAGGTTCCAAAAACTTTTTCTTGACATATTACCACGCTACTAACAAAATCTCCCGACTTGCCGCCGGTCTTCTTCACCAGCATGATATCTCCTATTACCATTTCCTTATCTACCGCCTTACACATGTCATATACCGTAAGGGCTCCGATCGACACCGCGGTAAGGGCTTCCATCTCAACCCCCGTTTTCCCTTCGACCGAAACCCTTGCTTCTATTTCAACGGCGCTTATATCCCTGTTCAGTTCGAAGGCCATGTCAACTCCGCTTATATTCAGGGGGTGGCACATAGGTATCAGGCTCCATGTCTGCTTGGCTCCCATTATTCCACCCACCTGGGCAACGGCAAGCACATCGCCCTTCTTCATCCGGCCCTTTTCAATGAGGTCGATTGTCTCGCTTTTCATGTATACCCTTCCTCGGGCAACCGCTTCCCTGGTTGTAACATCCTTACCGCTTACGTTTACCATTTTGGCCCTGCCGTCGGTATTAAAATGGGTAAAACTGCTCATAAAATCACCCTCCGATTTGGTACATTCGCCTGTTCCCGCCGGCGTCCTGCATCTCTTCCATGTGATGCTTCTCGGGTTTTTGCCCGATCGCTGCTCCGAACAATTCCGCAACACTGCCCTTTCCTTCCCGAATGGCAGGTTTTAGGTCCACTTCCACATTGCTGTTCAGACAGGGTTTAATCTTGCCGTCGGCGGTAAGCCTTATCCTGTTGCAGTTTCGGCAGAAATTATGGCTCAGTGCCGCAATAAAACCAACTGTTCCCAGGGCTCCTTTATATGCGTAACACTCAGCCGGGCCGTTGCCCATGCCCTGAACAGCGGGTACAAGTCCGGGCAGTTTCGCCATAACCTCGTCAACGGACATGTAGTATTTATCATAAACCTCTGCTGCCTCACCAACGGGCATCAGTTCAATGAACCTGACATGTATCGGCAGTACAGTGGTTAAACGGGCAAAGTCCTCTATCTCATCGTCGTTTATGCCCTTAAGGATAACGGTGTTTGTTTTGACGGGCTTAATACCCTCTTCCAGGCAGGTGTTTACTGCCCTGAAGACCCTTTCCAGGCTGCCACCCCTGGTAATCCTCCTATACTTGCCCGGGTTGAGGGAGTCCATGCTTATATTGATTCTGTTCAGCCCTGCCCTTTTAAGTTCCTTCACCTTGCCGTCCAGCAGGATGCCGTTAGTTGTCATGGATACTTCCTTTATTCCTTCAATTTCACTTATCCTGGCGACAAGTTCCTCTATACCGGGCCTTACCAGAGGTTCTCCGCCGGTTATCCTTATCTTGTTTATTCCTATTTTTGCACCCTCTTCTACTATTTGGACAATTTCTTCATACCTCAAAACATCCCCATGACCTCTTTTGCACACCCCGTCTTCGGGCATGCAGTAAAAGCACCTAAGGTTGCAAAGGTCGGTAACCGAAACCCTCATATAATCAATGCCTCGGTTGAATTTATCACGCATCAGATCACCCCCTGTTAACCTATAAAGACTATTTCACCCATCCTTCCGGTTTCGTATCCTCCCATGCTCTCTATCTTTTGTCTGAATTTTTTATCTCTCAAAATATCTATGAACGTTTTTATATAATCCTTTTCCAGAAACCTGACCGGGACCGCCAAATCGTACTCTTCATGATACAGAGGAATAAAATCCAGGTCAAGGGAAATCGCCGATGAATATATTCCCAGCCCCGCATCTATACCGGAAAAGGCAACAGCCGCAGCTACGGCCATATGCGTATATTCCTCCCTGCCGTATCCGTTTATCGTTTCCGGCTTTATCCCTTCCTCTTTCAGCTTATAATCCAAAAGCATCCGTGTGCCTGAACCTCTCTGCCTGTTTACAAAGCTTACATCCTTCCTCTCCAAATCCCGGAAGCCTGTTATGTTTTTTGGATTGCCTTTTTTTACTATCAAGCCCTGTATCCGTCCTACCACCTTTATCAGGGCAACCTCATCCCTGCTGAAAATCCTTTTGATGTAGGAAGTGTTGTACTCCCCGGTCTCTTCATCCAGCAGGTGAGTTCCCGCCACATGGGCTTCACCTTTTTTCAATGCCATAAGGCCTCCCATGCTGCCTACGTGGGCGGAAGCAAAGTAAAGCCCCGGTTTAAAGACGTGGAGTTCGTTCCCCAGAATATCAAGCAGGGGGTCGTGGCTGCCTATACATACTATGGTATTCTCGATGGCCGTCAAATCCCTTGCAAGCCTGATCCGGACCTTCTCACCGGCCTCAATACCTTCGCTGTTCTGAGGAAGCTCAAGTATACCATCCGCCCGGACCAGCGACATCACCACGCCTGCTCCGCGGGTCAGCGGTGTCGCAATCAGTTTGTCGTCCACCTTGCCCAGTTTCATTCTGACAAACTCTTTGTTTTTCAGCGAGGACACAATCCTCCGTGAGCATATTGCCTCCACTTCCGTCTGCGGCTGTTCAGCAGTGCGCAGCTTCCGCTGCACAATGGGCTTAACGATATTCTCCATAACTATGAAAGCTGAAACCGGATAACCGGGTATTCCAACCACCGGCTTGCCGTACACTTTTCCCAGTACTGCCGGCTTCCCCGGCTTGATTGCAAGGCCATGGGTTATGACCTCTCCGAGGTCCTGGATTATGCCCCTTGTAAAGTCCTCTCTGCCTGCAGAGGAACCTGCATTAATCAGGACCATATCATACCTTTCACAGCACTCTTTAATCGACGCTCTAATCCTCTCATAATCGTCGGGAATCGGCATCATTCTTTCAGCTATTCCGCCCCATTCCGTGATGAGGCCCCCGAATATATGGGAATTAAATTCGATAATACTGCCTTCCTCAAGGGGCTGTCCGGGAACTACCAGTTCTGTACCTGTAGGTATTATGGCTATCCTCGGCTTTGCTACGACCTTTATTGTATTTACTCCTCCCGCAAGCATAGCTCCGATATCAACCGGCCGTACTCTATGGTACGCAGGGACTATCAATTCTCCCTGGACTATATCTTCGCCGATCGGCCTTATATTCTGCCAGGGAGTAGCCCCTGAAGCAATCTCGACCTCTCCTTCACCTGTCTCTATCAGGTCTTCGACCATTATCACCGCATTATAGGCTGGAGGTATTGGATCTCCGGTGTCTACAACTATATAGTCCAAACCCTCCCTGAGCCTTATCCTGTTCCTCTCGCTTGCGCCAAAGGTCTTTTCCGCCGTTAGGGCAATACCATCCATCGCAGAAGCATTGAAGTTCGGTGATGAAACTCTGGCGAAAACCGGCTCACCGGTAATACGTCCGAGAGCTTCCTGGGTTTCTATCTCCTCTGTAGCATCTTCATCAAAATAGTCCTTAAGGCAGCCTAGATATTCCTGTAAAGCGTACTCCAGTTCCTTGCTGGAAAGATATACATTTCTCTGTTTCATTCCGTGTGCCTCCCTAAAGAAGGATAATCTCAACCATCTCGTCTCTGTACAGCCCTTCCTTGTTCTTGGGTATCTTAATCATCCCCGTGGCTGCAGAAATAGTTGTTATCATTCCAGATTTCCCGTAGACAGGATACGCAACCCATCCGTCACCGCTTTCCTCTGCGCTTACCATCAGGTACTCCTCCCTTCCCGGTGAGGAAGCATAATTCTCCCGGAACCGGGCTTTAATAATACTCCCCCGGGTCTCCGGGAGGCCTCCCAAACGCTTGACCAGGGGTGAAACTATAACGCGGTATACGATCAATGATGAAACGGGTTGTCCTGGCATTCCCACAACGGGTTTTCCCATTACCTTTCCTATTATGGTCGGTTTACCGGGTTTTATCGATATCCCATGAACGAGTACCCCCGGATCGCCTATTTCGTTAATAATACCTGCGGTGTAATCCCTGAATCCCGCCGAACTCCCCCCTGAAACAAGGACCATATCGCTTGTAGCCAGTGCATCAAGCAGCCTTTTTTTGATCTCGTCCCTGTCATCACCGACGATTCCCTGCAGCACCGGACACCCGCCGTCTTTACTAACCGCCGCAGAGAGCGAATAGCTGTTGATGTCCCAAATCTGTCCAAATTCAAGGGCTCTGCCCGGTTCTACGATTTCATCCCCGGTTGAGATTATTGACACCCTCGGCTTTGGAACGACTTTCACCCGGGTCATCCCTATACTGCTCAATACGCCCACATGATGCGGTCCGATTTCGGTGCCTTTTCTGCACACCTGCCGCCCTCTATGGACATCTTCCCCTGCCTTAATCGTGTTTTCCCATGGACTCACCGGTTTGTATATGGCTATACTGTCACCGCCCAGGTCCTCGGTATTCTCTACCATGACTACCGCATCGCTTCCCTCGGGGATCATGCCTCCGGTTGGAACATAGACGCACTCTCCGGGCTTTAACGGTATTTCCGCCCTTGACCCAATCTTAACCTCCCCCGCCAGCAGCAGAAAAGCAGGCAGAGATTCACTGGATCCAAAGGTTTCATGCGCTTTAACAGCATAGCCATCCACAACGGATTTATTGAAATCCGGTATATCATACTCCGACACAATATCCTCGGCAAGTACCCTGCCAACAGCATCCACAAGGGCTACTTCCTCCATATCCTTGCCGCGAAAAGCAAATTCTTTATTTATCAAAGCAAGAACTTCCTCCACATCCTTTACCTTCAGCAGCATACCTAAACCTCCCGGCTGTCAAAATATCAGCTCTCCCCTCAGAAACTCCCTGGTTATCCTTGATTCAGGGTTCCCGAAGGTCTTTTCCTTGCTCCCTTCCTCTATTATTCTACCGCCCATCATCAGGTATACCCGCTCGGCAATCCTCCTCGCCTGGAATATATTATGGGTGATAAACACCACAGTTGCTCCCGTAGCGGTCTGGAAATCGCGAATCACCCTTTCAATAATGCCGATGCTTTCCGGATCAAGGTTCGCGGTGGCCTCATCCAAAAGCAGAAGCTCAGGCTTCAGCACCAGCGCCCTTGCCAGGGCTACCCTCTGCATTTCACCGCCCGACAGGGTCGCAGCCTTTCTCGTAAGGAAAGCAGACAGGTTAACCTTTTCTGCCGCTTCTTTGACCAGCAGCTCCGTCTGTTTTTTATCGGCTCCCCTGCACCGGAGGCCATAGGCGATATTTGAAAACACCGTGGTGTTGAACAGGTATGGATGCTGCATGACCAGCGTTATACTTCCCCTAACCTCTTCAAACCTTTTTTGATTGCTGCCGTATGCCACTGTGCCGTGGTCGGCTTTCTCCAGACCCGAAATTATATTTACCAGTGTAGATTTGCCTGACCCGTTCGGCCCTATTATTACATGGATTCTTCCCTGTTCAAAGGTAAGGTTATCAATATTCAACACCGGTTTTCCGTCATATTTCTTGCATAGGCCGGATATCTGTACTTTCAATTCTATGCCCCCTGATACTTCTGCAAAAGTATATTTAATATAAAGAACAAGACGAGCAGTACTATGCCGATCGCTATAGCCTGGTCAAAGTTCCCCATGTTTGTCTCAAGAACGATGGCGGTTGTCATAACCCGGGTATGTCCCTTTATGTTTCCTCCAACCAGCATAACAGCGCCAACCTCTGATATTGCCCGTCCGTAGCCCGCCACGAGCGAAGCCCCTATTGACGTCCTGCATTCCTTTATTATGGTCCAGAGGGCCTGACACCTGTTTGCCCCCAATGTAAAGGCGGTTTTTTGAATTAGATTCCCCCTATCCTTAACTCCGGCCAGCGTGACTCCGATGATTATAGGCGAAACCAACAGGACCTGGGCTATAACCATGGCCTGCGGCGTATGGAGCATCCTAAGATATCCAAGGGGACCGCTCCTGGAAAGTAACAGGTAGACCACAAGGCCGGCTATAACCGGAGGAAGACCCATCAGTGTATTAATTATCATTATTACAGCTTTTCTAAAGGGAAACCTGTTCATCCCTATAACTATCCCCAGAGGTACGGAGAAAAACATGGATATTATGACAGACACAAAAGATACAACAAGGGAGAGGCCTATTATTCCATAGACCTCTCTGTTGCCGGATAAGATTAATTCCAGAGCTCCGAAAAATCCGTTTGTAATATTATCCATTGGAATCCTTCCTATTTACCATTCGGTATGAACAGGCTCTGGCCGAACTTGTCCTTGCCGAATTCAGCTATCTTCGCCTGTACTTCCTCCGATAGTATCCATTCTACAAACTTATCCGCACCCCTTTTGTTTATTCCCGGGTGCTTTTCAGGATTAACCTTAATAACTCCGTACTGGTTGAAGAGCAGTTCGTCTCCCTCCACCAGAACGGCCAGATCAAGGCTGTCCTTCATCGAAAGATACGTAGCCCTGTCGGTGAGTATATATGCCTTTTCTTCGCTGGCAAAGGTCAAAGACGGACCCATACCCTTACCAACCGATTTGTACCAGTCGCCTGCCGGCTCAATACCCGCTTCTTTCCACAGAGCTGTTTCCTTCTGGTGGGTCCCGGAGTTATCTCCCCTTGAAGTAAAGGGAACCTGCTTACCGGCGATCAATTTCAAGGCCTCCACCGCGTCGGACCCCGCTCCAGCCTTCAGCCCTGCGGGATCTTCGGGAGGCCCGACTATAATAAAATCGTTGTACATGACCTCGTGCCTGTCAACGCCATAGCCCTCAGCTACAAATTGGAGTTCGGATTCCTTGGCGTGCACGAGCAGCACATCCGCATCGCCGTTCTTGCCCATCTCCATGGCCTGACCGGTACCCACAGCTACAACCTTTACTTGGGTGTTGTACTTAGCCTCAAAATCGGGAAGTATGTACGCCAGCAGCCCGGAGTTCTCGGTACTCGTCGTGGTTGCCAGGGTTATAGGCTCCAACGGCTCTTCCTGAGCCGGCTGTTCAGGCGCTAAATTCTGCTTTGCACACGAGACCAGCGTTAAAACCAGAGCCACCAGCAGCACTACGGATAGAACTTTTTTCATTTCAATACCCCCAATTAATGTTTGGGGACACACCGCTGAGGGCGGGTATTCCTTGCCGCGGAATGTCCCCAATAAGATTTTACTGGGGAAAGGAGGTACAGAAATAAATATAGCGGTTCCATCCATGATGGAAACCGCTATAAAATCAGCTGTTTATAACTCCTTTCCAACATGGGAGGCACAACGGTTTCCCCTTATGCCCTATCGGCCCGGCTTCATAGTTGCCCTTAGAAGCCAAGGCTCGGAGCTCTTTCATAAATAATTATACTAGATATGTACCGGTCTGTCTATATTCTATTACTAACTTTATTTTTCAAACTCCTTGAACAAATCATTAAACTGTTCTATGCTGTCTATAATGTGGTAAACATGGTCATCCGACGGGAATTCTCCGCTTTTAACTTCTTTTATGTACTGCCTGAAGGCGTCTATCTCAATTTCCGCCACATTGGCATACTTCTTCACAAACTTTGGAGTGAAGGCCTGGAACAACCCTAACATATCCCCGCAAATAAGCAGCTGACCATCACAGGGACCGGCGCCTATTGAGTAAACGGGAATCTCCAGCCTTTTCGCAATAAATGCCGTCAACTCGGGCGGTACTGCCTCCAGAAGTATAGCGAAGGCCCCTGCCTCCTGAACCGCTAAGGCATCTTTAATAAGTTCCCTTGCACTTGACACGTCCCTGCCCTGCGCCTTAAATCCTCCCAGTTGCCCTGAACTTTGAGGTGTCAGCCCGATGTGCCCCATAACAAGAATACCGGCATCGGTTATCGCCTTTATGCGGCTGGCAACCCTTCTGCCGCCTTCCAGTTTTACGCAGTCCATGCCAGCCTCTTTGAGGAAACGGCCTGCATTCTCAACTGCCTGCTCATCCGTCTTTTGGTATGACATGAATGGCATATCACCTATAACCCAGGTATTGGGAGCACCCCTCCTGACTGCCTGGCAATGGGAAATACAATCTTCCATTGTTACAGGGATGGTGCTGTCATAGCCCAGAACCACCATGCCCAGAGAATCCCCGACCAGTATCATATCCATGCCCGCCTGTTCGGCAAAAGATGCCATAGGGAAATCATAAGCCGTCACCCATGCCACCTGTTCCCCTTCCTTTTTCATCCTTCTAAAATCAAGGACATTCTTCTTTTTCACCGTCTGAACCCTTCCTTTCATTGTTTCATTGTTTATTTTATATTATACTCCTATTCTCACCGCAAATCATGCATTTTGCCCGGCAAAACATCATGTCCCGCCGGGCATTGATCTCGCTTATATGTGTTTGAATCTCTCACAAACGCTTTTAATAACTTCCGAAGTGCTACTATTACCGTTCATATCCATCGTCTTGATATTGCACTTTAGAACTGCACTTACTGCGCGTTCTATATCTGCACATGCCTTATGCATACCCAGATGCATGAGCATCATACCGGTACATAGAATGAGAGGCAGAGGATTTGTTATATCTTTGCCTGCCTCGTGCCATCTGGGGTTGTGGTCTACTGGTGCGTATACGGAGGCAAATTCGCCGATATTTGCAGTCGATACCAAATTCGAAACAAGTGCCGCTCCCTCGTCGGATAATATATCGCCAAACATATTAGTGGTAAGTATAATGTCGTATTGAAGCGGATCCGTGATTAGATGGTTTGCAAGGCTATCTACGGATTCCTCTTTAAGTGTAACTGCCGGATATTTTTTTGAAACCTCGCGGACCTTTTCAAGGAAGAAACCACAGCCCCATCTCAACACATTCGCTTTGTGTGCTACGGTTAAGGTTTTCCTGCCGGTTGCGGCAGCATAGTCAAACGCAAATTTTGCTATCCTACGACAGGCTTCGCCTGTCAGTACCCGTAGTGACATAACACAATCTTCGGTCGGCATAAATTCACCAAACCCACGGTAAAGGTTTCTATCAGCAAGAAAGCCCTCTGTACATTCCCGTATGAATACTATATCTATACCCGGTTTTAATGACCATGTACCATCAAAGGACTTTACCATGCGCACATCGGCGTATAGATTTAACTCACGGCGCAATCTTCCAACTACACTTGGAGGGGGTAGTTCGGCGACTGCCGGTGTTGCCATAAGTGCCGCGTCAGCATTCTTGATACCGTTAAGGGTATCAAGCGGCAGTTGGTCACCTTTTTCGTCAAGGGCCTTTTTCCCTATTAGGTATTCTTCGAAATTGAACTTTACCTGGTACTTTTTCTCTACCGCTTCAAGGACCTGCTTAGCGCCATCGATAACTTCCGGACCTACTCCATCTCCGGGAAGTAGTGCAATAGAATAGTTTTTCATAGTTATTCTCCGGGCCTCTGTAAAGTATCATATTTTAGCTTCTTCCTCGCTGCAACCAGAGTGGAACCGTTCTTAATCTCTTCAATAATCTTCTCCTCAGTTTCATTTATCATAACCGCTGTTTGAAGAATTTCCTCCGCCTTATCAATAGGAATGATAAGAACACCAGACTGATCAGCCATTACGAGGTCCCCTGGCTTAACTTGCACATCGCAGATGGACACCGGCTCATTCATCGACTCCATCATAACCCTATCCTTGCCGGTTACCATAAAATGTCCTTTAGTATACATTGGATAATCCAGTTCCCGAATGCCATCTACGTCGCGGCAGACACCATCAATGACAGTACCGGCTATCCTTTTTTTAACAGCAACATAGGTAAGAATATCTCCCCATACGGTACACCAGGTACGTCCGGCATTATCAATTACAATGACATCACCTTCCTTGGCTTCGTCAATAAAGTCGCCTGCTTTTGTTTTTACGGTGCCGACCGGAATAAATTTCACCGTAAATGCCGGACCAACAAATTTTTTGCCAACCACTATCGGCATGAGCCCTTCACAGCCGCCCCTAATTCCCAACTTGTCCATAGCGTCAGATACCGTGGGGGTTGACAGTTTCATAAAGGCATCTACAAATTCTTTTGTAGCTTTCATCCAGCATCTCTCCTTATTCTTACTCCTTTTTGATCACTTTGACTATTCCATTATCCGCATCAACCTCTACGTAATCGCCGGTTTCAATCACTGCGAAAGGATCCTGGTCGAGTTTATCTACAACGGGGATATCCGCCATTATCGCGCCAATCGTAGTAATTGGTTCGGCATTTGCTTGTATGAAAGCGACTGGGGCAGTCTTGCGGTCAGCCATATCGTAAATACGGTTAGAACCGCCGGTAGAACCCTTACCTGTCGGAAAAACCAGCACTTTCCCGGCAATGTTCACATCCTTGATAGGATGTTCCTCTTCCGTCATTATACCAGTAGCCGGATCAACGCCCCCGTTAAAACTGATCGGCTCTGTCGACACAACCGCATAGCCAGCTGCTTTGCCCTTCACAACCTTTCTACCTTTTAGGATTATCTCTTTTGTCATCTGACTCACCTCTTCCATTTCCCGGTAACGGCCGCATCTATTATCTTATCAATGTTTCCGTAATGCGTCATAAGCCCGAACTGTCCCGGAGAGTAGTGCGCCATCTTCGCAGAATTAGTAGTAAGCACTTTATAGCCCATCTTCTGGGCCAGATCCCTTGTCGGCGCGAGAACAGGGCAGGTGTCACACACCACTTTGCCGCCAGCCTTTTCAATTATGTCGGTATATCCCATACGGTCGGCTATCGTCTTGACCTGGATAGAAGTACCTACCCAGAGCGTTACATCAGGATTTATTTTCTTCCCTTCTAAAGCACGTGAAATGTCGGCTATTTCAAACATAGAAGCATGTGGGCAGCCAAGCATTACCCAGTCCACATCGCTGGATTCTTCCCTGTCCAGTTTATCAAGCATCATCTTCTTTTCCTTCTCACCGAACTCCACAACGGTTTCCGGCTTCTTGCCTCCAAAAGCTGTTTCTAAGTCCGGGGCCTCAGGGGTTACTCCTACGGCATGGAACATTGTTACCGCTCCGGAAGACCCCAGGGCAGCCGACAGCCCTTTTAATTCGTCGGGAGTCGCTGTATCTGGTATACCTGTGAAGACAGGTGTATCCTGCGATGAGAGCATGCCTGCAAAATATCCCAAACAGCCGTAATCGGTAACGCCGCTTAAAGGTATCGTTACATTGATCAGCAGCTTGCCGTAACGATTTTCTTTAAGATGGAAACCGCATTCCGGTACTCTGCCGCAGAGGGCTGCAGCCAAGCCGCTTGGCCCGCCTTCGCGATTTGTCCTCGCCCCGAGCACCGAGTTGGCATAGATGACCGCAGAGGACTCTCCCCATGCCACATGCTCGCCCAATCGGGGTGCGTTACCCACGAAATATGGCGTGCAAGTAGAGATTATCTGGGCGCCCAATTTTGCTAATGCGTTAGTCAATCTGCCCTGCAGTTCGGCATCTTTTTCAGCAATTCCTAGCTCACGCCACTTAGCACAGTCCAGTGCTGTCGGATTGGAAGTGGTACGGGTACAGAAGCATCCTCCCTGGCACTGCATACTTTCAGCGAATTTTACACCGGCTTCGCCCGTTACGACTATAGAAGCGCCTGCCAGATGAACATTTCTGACCTCAACCATTCTTTTTGCATCATAACTCTCGCCCAGCGCCACCAATATCTCCATAGCTTTACGAATTGGTTCTCCCATTTCTCCGTTAAGCATTCGATTTTCATAATTTGTAAGCTGCATTTTTGATATCTCCTTAAGTTTATTTTTTTTGCAGCATTTTATCATACCCAGATTTCTTATCAACTTCAAGGAATGACTGTCCGGATTTTATCTTTTCCACTATATCAAGCTCGCGCTGATAAAGATCCAGACTCACTGCTAACACTTCTTCAGCCCTGTCCTGAGGGATTACCACCACTCCGTTTACGTCGGCCATCACTAAATCCCCAGGGCTTACCTGCACGCCGCCAATCTGCACAAGGCAGTTGTAGTCACCTTGCACATTCCTGCCTCTCGCAGTAAGAGGTACTATCCCACGCGCATATACCGGGAAATTTGTTTCCTTGATGATATCCACATCGCGAGTCGCTCCATCGATTATTACACCCGCCACTCCGACCTGGATAGCGGAATATGTAACTATCTCCCCCCAGCAGTTCTGATCGATGCGTCCGGAATTGTCTATTACTATGACATCCCCGGGCTCCGCCGCCGAAAGCGGGTCAACTCCCATGTGCCCTTCCGGGTTATTGGGTCCATATGGGACAACCCTCATAGTTATCGCTGGTCCGACTACCTTAGGGCAGTCGTATGTCGGCCTTATCCCGTAGATGCCGCACGGCATATTAAGCTTATCCAAAGCGTCGGATACATTGCAGGTCGATACCTTCATAAATCCCTCAATTATTTCCTTTCCCGGTCTTTTTGCTAACCTCTTAACTTCACGCATAATAGTATCTCCTCCTGTAAAATGTTATAATATTTTGCTCTCAGAGCAGCTATCCGGCGAGATACTGCTTTTTGAGCGTTTCGTCCTTTTTAAGCTCTGCCGAGGAACCGCTCATCGTAATGTATCCGTTCTCAAGGACGTAAGCACGGTCTGCAATGTCAAGAGCTATATATACATTCTGTTCGACCAGCATTACAGTAACTCCCTGCGTCTTGTTGATAAGCTGGACCATCTCCATTACTTTATCTACAAGAATGGGCGCAAGCCCAAGCGAAGGCTCGTCAAGTAGAAGTATCTTTGGTTCAGACATGAGCGCACGGCCAATGGCGAGCATCTGCTGTTCTCCTCCGCTCAATGTGCCTGCAGTCTGGTTTAGACGTTCCTTCAGTTTCGGGAATATTTCCATAACCCTTTCAATATTTCCGTTTACGCTCTTCTTATCGGCGATATAAGCACCGACAAGAAGGTTTTCCTTAACCGAGAAATGCGGGACTATCATTCTGCCTTCCGGAACATGTGCCACTCCATAACTAAGAACTTTGTGTGCAGGGATCCCAACCAACTCCTGGTTATTTATTTTTATTGAACCGGTTTTGGGCTTTAATAGACCGGAAATTGTTTTTAGAAGAGTAGATTTTCCAGCACCGTTTGCACCAAGTACTGCAACTATCTCGCCTTGCCGCACATCCATGGATAAGTCCTTTATCGCATGTATCATTTTACCGTACATTACGTTGAGGTCATTTATCACCAGTACGTTTTCACTCATTATTCCTGACCTCCTCATCCTTTTTGTCTTCACGGCTTTTTCCGAGATATGCCTCAATAACTTTTGGGTTATTCTGGACTTCTTTCGGAGTGCCGCGTGCAATTACTTCCCCATGGTCCAGAACCGTTATCTCTTCAGAGAAGCCCATAACAACTTTCATATCGTGCTCTATAAGAACAACGGTTATGCCCGTATCAACCAGGCTTTTTATTCTCTTCATAAGCTCAATACTCTCGGTATTGTTCATACCTGCAACCGGTTCATCCAGAAAAAGTACGTCAGGTCTCAGACTCAACGCTCTCGCTATTTCGACCAACCGTCTCATACCATACGGCAAACTGGTAACCTTGGTGTTTTTTATGGCAGTGAGATCCAGCATTTCAAGTATCCTGTCCACCTCTTTATCTGCCTCTTTCTCAAGCTTCTTGACTGCTGGAATACCTGCAATAGACGCCGCGAATGATTCTTTGAGTCTCGAATGAAGTGCGGTCTTTATATTTTCTGCAACGTCCATGGTGTGGAAGAGGCGGAGATTCTGGAATGTCCTGCCCATACCCAGGCACGCAATCTCATGCGGGGCCTTTTGCCTTAAATCTTGGCCCTTGTAGATTATACTGCCACTATCCGGCTTGTAGAATCCCGTAATAATGTTTATTAGTGTTGTTTTACCAGAACCGTTGGCTCCTATGATCGCGTGTATTTTGCCTTTTTCTATTTCAGTACTGACATTTATAAGCGCCTTAATGCCGCCAAAATTCTTTGATATGTTTTCAATCTTAATGATTGTATCAGGCATTCTCTTCCGCCTCCCTTCTCTTTTTTGAGGCAAACAGATTCCTGATGTCTCCGACAACCTCAACAAATCCGCCCGGTTTTAATACACAAACAGCAACTATGAATATGCCATAAACAAGCATCTGCCCTTCACCGAGGCCACGGAGTGCTTCGAGACCGAATGTTATAAGGAGTGCACCTATTATTGGGCCTATCACTGTGCCCATGCCGCCAAGTACAACCATGCATAGGAACAACACCGAAAGATCCATGCTGAAATAATCAGGGAACATGGCTCCATAAAGTCCTGCATATAAGCCTCCGCTGACTGAAGCAAGAACCGCAGATAACGTAAACGCCAATAATTTTGTCTTTACTACGTTAATGCCCATCATGCTGGCTGCAATATCGTCGTCTCTCACTGCGCGCATACTTCTACCCCATTTGGATTTGGATATATTCTGTATGATAAAAAATGTGATTATACAGAACACAGTCACCATAAACAATACATGGCTCGGGGCTTTAATCACAAACCCGAAAATAGTAGGCTTGGGAACCCTTAACAGTCCCTCAAAACCGCCGGTAACCTCACGCCAGTTGAGCAGTATGGTTTGGGTCATAAGCGCAAGCCCTAGAGTCACTATAGCTAGATATGCCTGCTTTAGTTTTAGCGTTATAATACCGATGAACATGCCAATAAAAGCTCCAAGGATCAAAACTATTATAAAAGATACCCAGAAGCTTATCCCGGCGTTTTTCATCAAAAGTCCTGCCGTATATGCAGCAATGCCAAAGATACCAGCCTGGCCTATACTGACTAGCCCAGTATATCCAAGCAGCATATTAAGGCCCATTGCTATAATGAGATAGATCCCCATCGTAGTAAGCAGGCGTATCCAATAATAGCTGTTTATTACAAAAGGCATGGCAAGAAGGGCGATTATTATTATAATCCCATAATACTTTTTAATATTTGACATCGTTCATGCCTCCTTTATATCTTTTCAGCATGGACCTTACCAAAGAACCCGCGCGGTTTAAAGATAAGGACGATTATCATTATACCGAAGATAAGAACATCCACGTATCCGGATATATATCTGCCGAAGAACACCTCTATAAGACCTATTGTTATGCCGCCTATTAAAGCACCGGGCAAGCTGTCAAGCCCTCCGATTATCGCAGCGGCAAAACCCTTAACGCCAAAAGCGAGCCCCATTCGATAGCTTACAAAGCTGATTGGGCTTACGAGTATGCCGGCCACACCGGTGATGCCGGTAGCAAGCATAAAAGCAAGGGTCTGATATATACCCGGGTTGATTCCCATAAGCTCAGCAAGAGAATAGTTATATGCTGTTAGACGCATCGCCATGCCAAACTTTGTGCGGTACAGAAAGATTACGAGCGCTACGACAAGCATTATACCAATGAAGAAAGACCAGTAATATACAGGCCTTATAGCCACTCCACTGAATTTCAGTGAACCGCCTGGAAAGAAATTATCGGGAAGTCCTCTCGCCCTCGTACCCCAAATAAGTACGGCCATGTTTCTTAAAATCATGCCAACGCCGAGCGTAGCAATGATTCTCGTCGTACCCCTGTGCTGTGGTATGTAACAATACGCTCCGCGCTGGATTATGAGGCCAACCAGTGCCATCATGACGAATACCAGAAGAAGCACTACGAAAAGGTTGGAAATCTTCATGCCAATTAATGTTATGGCTAAAAACCCCCCTAGCATCAGCAGATCGCCCTGCGCAAAATGCACCAAACTCATAGATTGCCAGATAAGGCTATATCCTATCGCAACTAATCCATATATGAGCCCTACTGTTACGCCAATAATAATTACAGTAAGCATAGCTTTCCCCCGTTTTTACTTTGATTTTTTATTATAAGCTGACATATTCCACCCGCGGAGATTATATCAAGTATAAATTTGTTCGGAGCAAGGCATCTTATTTCTCTTCCTGTTGTTTCGTTTTTTATTATACCGGAGGCATAATCCACTATAAGTTGGTTATCTTCCTTAAAAGCCTGGTAGTCTTCCGGATTTTCAAACTCCATTAGCAGCAGCCCGTTGTTTATTGCATTTCTATAAAACGATCTATTGTAAGACACCGCTACTACCATAGTCACTCCCGCATATTTAAGCGCCATTGCAGCTTGTTCACGGGCCGATCCGCATCCGAAGTTCTTACCTACGATAACCACGCCTCCATTTTTTACTTTATTTCTAAAAGACGGATCCACATCTTCAAAAAGATGATTAGCTGTCTCTTGTTCATCAAATGTGCCCAAGTATCTAGCCGGGAATATCACATCGGTGTCTACATCGTCTCCAAGTATTGCGACAACCTTCTTTTTTATTACCTGACTCATGGGTTTCCCTCCCTCTATGGTTGGTTATATCCTGCCTGTCAGCGCAGCGTAAGCTACTGTTTCAGGAGAAGCTAGATATATCTTCGCGTCAATACTTCCCATTCTGCCTTTGAAGTTTCTGTTTGAAGTGGCGATGCACACCTCACCTGGGGCAAGCAAACCATGCGCTCCAATGCATGCTCCACATGTCGGGTTAGTGACTACCGCCCCGCTCTGGTTAAAAATAGTCAGTAAGCCTTCGTTGAGCGCTTGCTGCCAGATCTCGTGTGACGCTGGAGACACGATCAACCTAACATTGGGATGCACCTTTTTCCCCTTCAATATAGCAGCCGCAATCCTTAAATCTTCAATACGGCCGTTAGTACACGAACCGATAAATGCCTGATCTATTTCCACACCGCTTACGCTCTTTCGGGGCACACAATTTGTCGGTGTATCGGGAATCGCGACCATCGGTTCAACTTTGTCAAGATCCAACGTTAAATACTTGTCATAGTATGCGTCTTCATCGGGAACAAAGGGAGTGAATTTTTTGTCCGTTCTGGCACTTACATATTCCATCGCAAGATTGTCAGGCGCAACAAGACATGACTTTACTCCACCTTCTGACATCATGTTGCACAAACATGCGCGGCTGTCTATACTGAGCGTTGAAACACCCGATCCATAAAACTCTACCATCCAATAAATAAGATTATCTGTGCCAAGATCGCCTAAAAGCTTAAGCGCTACATCCTTAGCGCTGACTCCGGGACGCAGCTTCCCTTCCAACCGTATACCGAGTACCTTCGGATATTTTAGCCAATATTGTCCGCTGGCGAGCAGCACAGCCATGTCGGTAACGCCAACGCCTATACCGAGACAGCCCAGCGCTCCGTAGGTGGTAGCGTGTGCGTCGGTAGCTATGGCTATCTCTCCCGGGCGAATAAATCCTTTTTCAATAAGTACCTGATGCCCTATGCCAGCGCGCCCTATTTCAAAATAATTTCTAATGCCATATTTCTTTGCAAAATCACGGGCCTTTTTCTGATTTATTGCATGGGTTAGTATAGACGCAGGCACAAAATGGTCGGATATTATTACCATCTCTATCGGATACAACTCAGTCGCACCAATCTTGTCAAGCACCCTCATCGTTCCAGCTGTACCGACCTCATGGGTGAAGACAAGATCAGCGGGTGTCATATATATTTCTCCAGCCTTGAAATCCTGATCGCCTATTTTTTTAGCAAGTATTTTGTAGATCATGCTATGCCCCATAAAAATTCCTCCTTTAAGGTATGGGGACACACCGCTGCTACGCGGGTATTCCTTGCCGCGGAATGTCCCCGATCGGTATGGGGACACACCGCTGCTACGCGGGTATTCCTTGCCGCGGAATGTCCCCGATCGGTATGGGGACACACCGCTGCTACGCGGGTATTCCTTGCCGCGGAATGTCCCCACTCAAGCCATATTCAATCATGCAATAAACCTTGTGTTCTGCATATAGCGGCCGTAGTATTATAAGACCGCTATATGCAATTAAACAAAAGCGAGGGATATCACATTATTTTTCGCCGAAGATATCAGGCAGCAGATCCGGATGAGCAGAACCCAGCGCTCTAAGGTATTCGATTTCTTCTGCCCTTTCAGTAAAGCTAATACACTTCTTGGGACACACTTGTCCACAGATGGTGCAGCCGGCGCAGTTGTCCTGATTGATTTTTGCAGCACCTTTTCCATTTTTAACAAACAACTCGGCAGCGTCATAGAAGCATACCTCAGCGCAGCGACCGCAGGCGATACACTTACTAGCATCTACCTTCGCAACCAACGCTTTTACTCTGTTCTTAACATCTGCGGAGCGGTAGATCTTCGGTAAAGCTAGCCCCTTAACCTGTTCAATAGACTTATAACCTTTACGCTCAAGCCAGTTTTCCATATCATTGAGCATACTCTTAACATGCTTCAGCCCATACACGTGTATAGCAGCGGAGTACTGTACCGAAGCAGCGCCTGCCATGAGAAGCTCAATACAATCGTACCAGTACCTGGCTCCACGGCCAGACATTATTGCGAAATCCGGAACCTCTTTGGCTATTTTAGCGGTGTCCTGGCATGTATCAAGCATATGGCCGTGCGAGCTGCCTATCGAAGCCCCCCAGCCCATCGGTTCACCAGTTTCAATGTCTATCTTAAGAACCATGGAGTTAGCATAGATGGTGATCCCATCGGCACCAGCTTCTTTATACATCTTTGCTATGTTAACAATGTCCTTTCTAGCAGTAGGCGGCATTTTCGGGAATATGGGAACATCGACAATCTGCTTCAACCTCTTGATGACTTCAGCGCCAAGGGCGGGGTTATCCCCAAATGTCTGGCCGATAAGGTGCTCGTTCCCTTGCGCGGTCTCAGGCATTACCTGTGGGTAAGGACAACAGAAGTTCAATTCGAGTGCCTGGCATCCTGCATCTACATAATCCCTTGCCATCCTTTCCCACTGTTCCAGCCCGGCACCTGCAAAACTACCAATAAGAACGCAGTCATTCTTCTTGCAATACTCTGATGCCTCCGGCAAGAATTTAACAAACTGATGAGGCGGGTATACAGAGTTGTGGTCGTTATGCATCCAGGAGCATTCGGAGATACCGATCGGATCGTCTGCCGCCACTCTTATGTCGCAAATATTATATACAGGCCTTGGATATCTCTGGAATTCGCCATAATATGAAGCAGTCTTTGTGACAATTGCACCGAAGCCCGCATCGCAGGCATTCTTTATGTGCTGCAAGGTTCCGGCTACCGGTCCTCCTCCTGAAACTAGTGGGTTTTTCAGTGTTAAGGGTCCAAGTTTTGTGCGTAAATCAACTGTCATTTTAATGTCCTCCATTCAGATTTTGTAATCATGTTTCTATAATTCGCTAGATGGAACAAGAATTGTCCAAGTCCCGCCCTTTATTTGCATTACGTTAACCATTTTGTAAGCGGTATGTTCCTCCTTAGTGTAATTGATCATCGCGGTGAGGCCATTATAGCCATAGGTTTTGTTTTCAAGGTAGTCGCGGATGAGGGTTCTGTCGCTTTTAATATCCTTCGGGTCGAAGCTCAGATCTTCATTTCTTATAGCATCGAGAACGAGGGAAAGCTGGTCATAAGCTTGGCCCGCAGCATGGTCAGGTTCTTCGCCATATTTTTCTTTAAATTTCTTTGCAAATTCCTGTACTCTCGGATCCGGGTTGGCTACAGTAAAACCTATGGTGCCGAGCGTTCCTTCAACAATATCTCCACCAATATCACAGAGCTCCTGGTACACTATACCGATGCTGCCGGCAAACTGAGCGTCAATGCCCATGTCACGAGCTTGTTTAATGGCGCTCGCGCATTCGGTGACGTAGCCAATAAAGATTATTGCCTCGGGATTATACGGCTTAATCTTAATAAGCTGACCGTTGAAGTTTGTATCACCGGACTTATGAGTCTCAATTGCGAGCGGTTTGAGATTGTATTTTTCCAGGTCTGCAACTAGTGCATCTGCTTGATCGGTGAGGGTAGCATCGGCCAGTACCGCAAATTTGGTAAACTTGAGCTCATCCACCATATATTTGGTGAGAGCGCTCATCTGGTAGTTTGCGGGAGTTGCACCGCGGAAAAACCAGCGCGGATTGCCTTCGGTGAGTTTTGGAGAACTACCCGTTACAGAAATTGACACTATTTCATCTACTTCAGCGACCTGATCCCTTACAGCAATCGCGGTAGATGTGTTGTCCGGGCCAATTATTGCCAGAACCTTATTCTCGTTTGTGAGTTTCAAAGCAGCGGTAACCGCCCTTTCCGGCTCTGTATTGGAGTTTTCAACAATGAGCTCGACCTTACGTCCCTTTATTCCGCCGGCAGCATTAACTTCTTCAAGTAGAATCTCACAAGCCCTCTGAGCGTTAATACCGGCATGGGCAACAGTACCGGTCTGGGACAAAACTGCGCCAATCTTAATCGGTTCAAGCTCACCAGAGGCCGGATCGCTTGACCCCTGACTGCATGCAGCAAGTGGTAAAACCATTGCCAACGCAAATATCAATGCAAGTGTCTTTTTCATTTTTTTACCCCCTTTTTTATTTTGATTCCTAGCTAGGAATACTGAACTAAGTGGTATTTTCCGATATTATATAGTTCAAAATATCACATATTTCGACAAAATTAAACCTGTTTCGTAGACACGTAAGTATCAATTATTGGAAACACTTACATTCTGCGCTCTTCTATACGTTGTCTACTTCTCTCTTGTTTGCAGGTGATGATAGTTCACATTGGCACGGGCTTCGCGTAGGGTTTTCCCTGCCAGTATTTCCTTTTCCATAAGGGCCTCTTTCTCTGCAATACTCTTTGCCAGTTCTAACACTTCTCCTGCCCTCTCCTGCGGTATTACTACTACTCCTGTGTCATCACCCAGTATGATATCTCCAGGCTTAACCTGAATCCCTGACACAGCCACCGGCACATTAACCCCATCTACCTCAACACGGTCTTTACCCGTTACCATATAGTATCCTTTGGTGAATATCGGATACTTTACTCTTTTAATGGTAGGGACATCCCGGCAGACACCGTCAATTACCGTTCCCTCTATGCCGCGCCTAGATGCACTTATAGCCATCAAGTCTCCCCAAACCGTGCAGTAAGTCCTGCCCCCGTTGTCTATAACTACAACCTGACCCGGTTCAACATCATCCAGGAAATCCCCTACAGTTCCTTTCTCGATTCCACAAGGTACATAGTGCACAGTAAAAGCAGTTCCACAAATGGTTGTTCCACCAACCACGGGTTTTATTCCTTCCAACCCTCCTGGAATCCCTAGACGGTCAAGGGCGTCGGATACACATGTCGTATCCAGGGCTTTAAAGCCTTCTATAATGGACACATCTATTTTGTTCAACTTCTCCATTTATTAATCCCTCCTGCTAGAATTGTGTTTATCAGCCCTTCAATTTCTCGAATTGATATATCTCCAAAATTGTTTTGCCCTGGAGAAGCATTTCCGTTACCTGCGCTTCTCTATCAGCTATAGCCTTTGCTTTCTCCAATACCGTCCGGGCTTTTTCCCGGGGAATAACAACTACTCCGTCACGGTCGCCTACCACAATATCCCCCGGTCTGACCACAACCCCTCCACACTGAATAACCAGATCGGTTTCTCCTACACTTTCTTTAACTGTACCGCCTGGATTAATGGCACGGCTGAATACTGGAAACCCCAGTTCCTCTATTTCAGATGCATCGCGGCAAGCGCCATCTATAACAAGCCCTGCAAGGCCACGTTTCTGGCTGGCAATAGCCATGATTTCGCCGAATGGTCCAGCTCCAATATAGGAATGGGCATCCACTACCAATACTGATCCCTTTGGTGCTTCGTAGATTGCCTTATGGATGGTGATATTATCTCCAGGTTGACATCGGACTGTATAAGCCGGCCCAGCCATTTTTGTTTTTGGGTCAACAGGCTTTATTGCAGGATCCATATTGCCGCACTTGTCGTTGGCATCGCAAATATTCCCCGTGGGTAGTTTCAATAACTCAAGCAGTTCATTTTCTGTTAAAGACATATCGCATTTCCCCTCTTCCTATCAACTCTTTTTATGCTTGTACATACTGTGCTTACCGTTTTCTTTCTGTATAGCAGCTTCAACGCAAATACATGCGATTATGCTTTCCTCCTAACAGTCACCCCCCTCGCCAATAATGTTTCCCGGGTGTATATATTTTGTATGCTGATTGTATACAATCTGTATCAAAAAAATTTTTATACATACCTTTGATTCTGATACGTCCTGATAACGCTTTCTTTGACGTTTCTGATATGCTCACTCAAAGCTTTGGAAGCCTTCACCTGGTCGCGTTTTTTCAATGCCATGAGAATTTCCATATGCTCCTGTTTCGATTTTTCAAGTCTTTTTGGAGTTACAGCTGAAATCCGGCGTAGCATTTCAATCTGCGAATTTAAGCTGTTAAGGAAAACGTTTAACCTCCTATTCTGGCCATATCTTACTATAAGGTTATGAATACTACGGTCGCTTTCATAAAAATCCTCAAAAGTACTATTATGATCAAGCGCTTTCAACATTTTCTCCATCTTGAGAATTTCTTCATCCGGTATTACTTCTATCGATACTTTAAGAGCGAGTATCTCAAGTGCTTCTCTTAAAGCGAAAATTTCTTCCACATCCTGCATGCCTATCTCTTCAGCGAAAGTTCCGCGCTGTGGGACATACTTAACCAGTCCTTGGGCCTCCAACTGTTTTAGCGCTTCGCGGACAGGCGTACGGCTGATGCCTAAGGTGTTTGATATCTCCTGTTCTATGATAGGAGCTCCCGGCGGGATCTTACTGCTAATAATCCCTTCATACAAGTAGTCATATGCAATTTCTTTTCGTGTATTTTTGGCCATATCTTCTTCCCTTTCTTAAGGAAATACATTATTAATTGCGTAAAACCTTCAACTGCTTTTCATGAACATCTTGCATGCTGATTGTATTCGCATTGTATACATTAAGTATAACATACTTCCATAAAATCGCAAGTCTCTTTTTTAAAACTTTTTTCAAAATTATATGTATTGGACTTCTTCAAGCTCTCCGCTGTCCGGATCGATCATCAGGCCATGGATAGCTACATCCTTTGGTATGAATTTTGAGTTTTTTATCGCTGCTACCACTTCTGCCACATTTTCCGCCTCATTATTAATAACTCCTGCCCACTTTTCCAGGTCCACGGAGGCTATTGCGTTTTCATCAATACCACGGTCCCTCATTGCCTGTGCTATCTTGTCTCCGGTAAGCTTTTTCATGCCGCAGTCTTTGTGTCCTACTACAAAGACTTCCTTAATACCCATCATAAGAATACCAAGGGATATGCTTCTTATGACATCATCACAATTGTCTCTTATAGTGTTTCCCGCATTCTTTAAGACCTTAACTTCTCCCCTTTTAAATCCCATGGCATCTTCTACAAGGCCCACCAGCCTTGTGTCCATACAGGTGAATATCATTGCCTCCTTTTGGGCATGCCCGCTGATCTTCTTATCCTTACCTTCTTTTCTGCGCTCTTCTACAAAACTTCTATTGTAGCTCAAGATTTCCTCCAACATTATTTCTGCCTCCTTATCATCCGGATAAATAATCAAAAGCGGCAATGCCGCTTTTGATTATTCTATTTAAATTCATTATACCTATTTTGCAACGGATTGGGAAGCGGTGGCAGGGGCTTCGGCTGCTTTGGTGCAGCCCTTGAACACATACCAGTAAACCCAGCCTACTATGAACGCGCCGCCTATTATGTTGCCTATGGTTACGGGTATTATGTTGTTGATAAGGAATGTGCCCACGTTTATACCCGCCAGCTTGTCGGCTGCAAGACCGCTGGCCTCCGCCAGCTTGGCGCTGCCCTTGGCCAGCATGCCTACGGGGATGAAGTACATGTTGGCTATGCTGTGCTCAAAACCCGACAGTACAAAGAGCATGATGGGGAACCAGCACGCCCATATCTTGCTTATTACGTCCTGGGCTGCTATTGCCGCCCATACCGCCAGTACTACGAGCATGTTGCAAAGTATCCCCCTTACCACGGCTTCGCCCATTGTCAGGCTTACCTTGGCAGAGGCTACCCGTATTGCAAGACCCCCCAGACCACCGCCGCTTGTGTTTAAAAGGCCGGACCAGTAAATTAATAGAGCTACTGCTATGGAACCTATGAAGTTGCCTATATATACTACTACCCAGTTCTTGAGCATCTGGGATACGGTTACTTCTTTGTTGAACAGGGCCAGGGTTATGAGGTTGTTGCCGGTAAACAGTTCGGCGCCGCATATTACTACGAGCATTAGTCCTACGGGGAATACTGCTGCCCCTGCAAATTTGGCTAGACCTACGTTTTCGATAGAATGGGATATCATCCCTGATGCAAAAGCGCCGAAGGCTATGAACATCCCTGCAAATATTCCTAAAAGCATCATCTGGGACGTCTTTAAGCTGCATTTTTTGCATCCTACACCTACCATGGCGTCTGCTACCTGAGCCGGTGCTAAAATTCGCTTTTCCATAGATAAAATAACTCCTCCTTTTTTAAGGTATTTTACTTTATACCTTCTCTACTTTGACTGCGCATACCTTTAGCTCGGGTATCTTGGCTATGCTGTCCAACGCCGTGTTGGTGAGCATGTTGGCTGCGCCCTCGGCAAAGTGGAAGGGCATGAATACTACGTCGTCATCCAGACGGTCGGTTACTTTTGCTTTTACTGCTACTTCTCCGCGCCTTGAGCTTACTTTTACGGTGTCACCGTCTTTTACGGACAGTTTGCCCGCGGTGTAGGGGCTTATTTCTATATAGCTCTCGGGTACTAATGCCTCCAGCCCTTCGACACGCTTGGTCATGGTTCGTGTATGGTAGTGGTAGAGCACCCTGCCGGTTGTCAGGATTAAGGGGTATTTATCATCGGGCTGCTCGTCGGCCGGTGTATAGGGCGATGGCTTAAATAGGCCTTTACCCCTTGAGAATTTGCCGCTGTGCAGATACCCTGTGCCTGGGTGGTCCTTGGTAGGACACGGCCACTGCAGGCTCCCGTTTTCAAGACGCTGATAGTCGATACCTGCGTACTGGGGTGTTACAGCGGCTATTTCGTCCATTATACCGGCGGCGTCTTTGAAGTTCTGGGTATAGCCCATGAGGTTCATTATATCCTGGATTATCTCCCAGTCGGCCCGGCTTTGGCCTATGGGCTCTATGGCCTTCCTTATTCTCTGCACCCTTCGCTCGGTGTTGGTGAAGGTGCCGTCCTTTTCCGCAAAGGATGCGGCGGGCAGCACTACGTCGGCCAGTTCTGCGGTCTCGGTCAGGAATATATCCTGGACTACTAAGAAGTCTAAGTTTTCTAACCCTTTCTTTACATGGGTTATGTCGGGGTCGGATACCATGGGGTTCTCTCCCATTATATAGAGTGTTTTTACTTTCCCCTCTTCGGCGGCATGGATTATCTCGGATACTGTGAGGCCCACTTTGTCGGATAGTTTTGTGCCCCATGCTTTTTCAAACTTCTCCATTACGACAGGGTCTCCCACCTTCTGGTAGCCGGGCATGAAGTTGGGCAGACAGCCCACATCGCAGGCCCCCTGTACGTTGTTCTGGCCCCTTAACGGGTTTACGCCGGTGCCTTCTTTGCCTACCATGCCGCACAGCATCGCCAGGTTGGCTATTGAGAATACGTGCTGGGTGCCTGTGCTGTGCTGGGTTATACCCATGGCGTAAAACAGCATGGATCTTTCGGAGGTGGCGTACAGCCGCGCTGCTTCTTTTATTGTTTCTGCGGGTATGCCGGTTATCTCTTCTACCTTCTCGGGCGTATAATCCTTTACCAGTTCCTTTAACTCGTCGTAGTTTTCGGTACGCTCTTTTATGTATTCTTCTGCCTGCAACCCCTCGGCTATTATTACGTTCATCATGCCGTTCAGTAATGCTATGTTGGTGCCCGGTTTTAAGCGCATGGAATGAGTGGCATGCTTTGATAACTCTATATCCCTTGGGTCGGCTACTATGAGCTTTGCCCCGTTCTTTACCGCTCTCTTTATCCTGGATCCTATTACGGGGTGGTTCTCGGTGGTGTTTGAGCCTATTACGAATATTGTATCGGCTTTGTCTATTTCTTTTATGCTGTTGGTCATTGCTCCACTCCCAAATGTTGTTGCCAGCCCGGCAACGGTTGAGGAGTGTCAGAGACGTGCGCAGTGGTCTACGTTGTTGGTGCCCACCGCTCCCCTCATCAGCTTCTGGAACAGGTAGTTCTCTTCGTTGGTACACCTTGCGGACGACAGCCCGGCCACTGCGTCGGGACCGTATTTGTCACGGGTCTCCGATAGCTTTTCGGCTACCAGCTCCAATGCTTCGGCCCAGCTTGCCTCTTCAAATTTGCCGTCCTTCTTGATCAGCGGTGTTTTGAGCCTGTCGGGATGGTTTATGAAGTTGTACCCGAACTTACCCTTGACGCACAGCAGGCCCTCATTGGCAGGACCGTTCACCGGCTCTACGCCTACTACTCTGTTATCTTTTACCAACAGCTGCAGCTGGCACCCTACGCCGCAGTAAGTACAGGTGGTGTCCACACGTTTTACTTCCCATTCCCTGTATTTTACCGGCTTCTTCGCCGATAATGCTCCCGTAGGACAGTAGGATACACAGTTGCCGCACGATACGCATTCGGAGGTTTCCAGCTTTATTTCAAAGGGTGGCGTTATATGGGTAGTGAAACCCCTGTCCGAACGGCCTATGGCATTTGTACACTGAAGTTCGCCGCAAATCCTCACGCATTTGCCGCAAAGTATGCACTTGTTCTGATCGCTTATATAAAACTTATTACTGTCGTCTATCTCATGTTTCTTCTTTTCACCGGCGAAAAGCTGTATATCCTCATCGGTTATACCGTACCTGTAGCTGTAGTCCTGCAGTTTGCAGTTTCCTGCCTTCTCGCAGGTCAGGCAGTTATACGGGTGATTTGCCCACATCAGCCTGAGTATCTCTTTTCTTGCCTCAACCACACTGGGACTGTCAGTATATACTACCATGCCTTCTCCCACAGGAGTTGAACAGGAGGTTACCAGGCTCCTTGCCTTTTCAACTTCCACAACACATATCCTGCAGGCGCCGTCCGGTCTCAACCGGGGATCATGGCAAAAGGTAGGCACATCAATACCCAGGCTGGCGGCAGCATCCAGTATCGTTGTACCATCAGGCACCTGAACACTAATACCGTCAATAGTCAGACTTATCATCTTCATACCGTTTACTCCTCTCCTTGGCCAATTTAATACTCTGCTATAGATGCTTCCCTATTTCTTATCTATCGCATTAAAGGGGCACTTATCCTGACATGTCCCGCATTTGATACACTTATCCTGATCAATAACATACGGTGTCTTCGGTTTGCCCGAAATACAATTAGCCGGACAGTTCTTGGCACAGATACCACAGCCCTTGCACTTATCTGCGTCGATCACATACTGCAAAAGAGCCGTACATACACCCGCCGGACATCTCTTGTCCCTTATGTGGGCTTCGTATTCATGCCTGAAGTATCTCAGGGTGGACAGCACCGGGTTGGGCGCTGTTTGACCCAGACCGCAGAGGGCCGATGCCTTGATATTCTTTGCAAGCGTCTCCAGCTTCTCTATATCGGTCTCTCGTCCCTTGCCCTCTGTTATTCTCTCAAGTATCTCCAGCATCCTCCTCGTGCCTTCCCTGCACGATGTGCATTTGCCGCAGGATTCATCACAGGTGAAGTCAAGGAAGAACCTGGCTATGTCAACCATGCAGTTATCCTCGTCCATTACTATCATACCGCCGGAACCCATCATGGAGCCGATGGACACCAGGGTGTCATATTCAATGGGAGTATCGATAAGCTCTGCAGGTATGCACCCTCCGGAAGGCCCCCCGGTCTGTACAGCCTTGAACTCTTTACCGTTCGGACAGCCTCCGCCGATTTCGTAGATAACTTCCCTGATGGTCGTTCCCATGGGTATTTCCACAAGGCCCGTGTTGTTTATCTTCCCTCCAAGGGCAAATACCTTGGTTCCTTTACTTCTTTCGGTGCCTATGCCGGCAAACCATTCGCCGCCGTTTAGTATTATGGGACATATGTTTGCATAGGTCTCAACGTTGTTGAGCAGGGTTGGTTTCTGCCACAAACCTTTCACTGCCGGGAATGGCGGCCTCGGCCTCGGTTCGCCCCTCTTACCCTCGATGGAGTTCAACAGGGCTGTTTCCTCTCCGCATACAAAAGCCCCTGCTCCTATCTTTAAATCTATATCAAAGGCAAATCCGGTCCCCAGTATGTTGCTTCCCAGTACTCCGTATTCCCTTGCCTGTTTTATCGCTATCTGAAGCCTTTTAACTGCTATGGGGTATTCTGCCCTTACATAAATATACCCCTGATCGGATCCTATGGCATAACCCGCAATAGCCATAGCCTCTAATACAGAGTGGGGGTCTCCCTCCAGTACGCTCCTGTCCATAAAGGCGCCAGGGTCGCCTTCATCGGCATTGCAGCATACGTATTTTTTATCATCCTTTGATTTGCTCGCAAATTCCCACTTCATTCCGGTGGGGAACCCTCCGCCACCTCTTCCTCTTAACCCTGATTTCTTTACCTCGTCTATAACCTGTTCGGGAGTCATTTCGGTCAACACTTTCGCAATAGCTTTGTAGCCGTCCATAGCTATATATTCATCAATGTTTTCAGGATCTATTACGCCGCAGTTCCTTAGGGCAATCCTCATCTGTTTCTTGTAAAAATCAACCTGGTTAAGAGATTTTATCGTATCTTTGTCCAGCGATTCTTCATAAAGAAGCCTCTTTACAATCCTGCCTTTTATCAGGTGCTCCTTTACTATTTCCTCTACATCCTTCTCTTCAACCCTGCTGTAAAAGGCACCCTCAGGATATATTATTACAACAGGACCCATCTCGCAAAGCCCGAAGCATCCTGTCCTTACCACCTTTACTTCCCTCTCAAGCCCTTCTTCCTTTATCAGTCGCTCAAAGGCGTTCGTTACACTCTGCGACCCTGAGGAAGTACAGCCTGTACCTGCACAAATCAGTACATGGGAACGATATATCTCCATTGTCCTACCTCCCTTTACATTCTATGATGCTATTTTTCTATACTGCCTATGGTATACTCCGAAACCACTCTGTCGTTTACTATATGCTCTGCTACAACCCTTGCTACTTTATCCGGTGTCATCTTTACGTAGGTTACCTTCTCTTCTCCAGGCTTGTAAACTTCGACTATGGGCTCGTATTCGCACACTCCTATGCATCCTGTTTGTGAAACTATTACATCCTGCAGACCCCTTTTATTCACTTCTTCCATAAAGGATAAAAGTACTGGCCTGGCTCCGGCAGCTATTCCACAGGTTGCCATACCTATAACTATCCTCGTGCCCTTCCTCTCCTTACGGATACTTATCTTATCCAGTGTCCTGCTCCTTATTTCCTCTAATTCCTGGATAGTTTTCATTGATCTACACCCCCATTTTATTGGCATAACCTATTTTCATCGTTATCTCTGCCAGCTAACAACCTTCTTCTTTATCCGTGACAGCTGCATCCTTAACGATACTTCTTCAAAATATCCGGAATGCTGTCAACCGTTAACCTTCCGTAAACATCTTCATCTATCATCATTACCGGTGCCAGTCCGCAGGCACCCAGGCACCTCGTTGCTTCCAGGGTGAATTTTAAATCCTCCGACGTCCCTCCAACCTCTACGCCAAGTTCTTCCTTAACCTTCTCGAGTATTGCCTTTGCCCCTTTTACATAGCAGGCCGTTCCCATACACAGGCCTATCGTGTGCTCTCCCTTTGGCGTCAGTGAAAATTGAGCATAAAAGGTAGCTACTCCATACACTTCCTGAAGGGATACGTTCATTCCTTCTGCTACATATTTCTGTACTTCCAGAGGCAGGTAACCGAATATCTCCTGGGCCTTCTGCAGTACAGGTATCAATGACCCCCTCTTGACCTTGTGCTCGTCTATTACCTCCTTCAACTTCTCATAGTTCTCTGGTATGTCTACTGGATCCCGGACCTCTTTTACTGCCATTTGTTTCCCTCCTTTTAAGGTATGGGAACACACCGCTGCTTTAAGGTATGGGGACACACCTCCTCTTTGGAGCCGCGCTTCTGGGTGGAAGGAATGTCCCCGATGTATTCCTGCTACGGAATGTCCCCGATTATGTTAGTTATTTAACTATCAAAATTACCGTATTTATTTTAACATAAAATATTACTAAAAAAAATAGAAATACTCAAAAAAATGTGTATATAACAGCAATATTTGGGCAATAATATTAAAATTACTAAACTAAAATTTCGCGCTTTTGACTGCCTTTGTAATATCTCACAAAAATATGATGATAAGAACATCAAAAGGGGACATTCCTAAGTCAAAAGGGGACATTCCTAAGTCAAAAGGGGACATTCCTTTATAAAAAGGTGTGTCCCCTTTCATCTAAAGGTGTGTCCCCTGTCATTTTAGTTACCAGTTATCAGATGACAGGCGTCAGGGCAAGGCTATAGGGTAAAAACCCAAAGGCCTAACCCGGATACCTGTGATCTGTGATCTGTGAACTAACCTCTAGGACCTAGCACCTACCACCTAGGACCTAGCACCTGTTATACCCTTTCTCGTCTTACGTAATGCGTATGGAGAAGTTCATGCGCCCTGTGGCTGTTCGCTTTCCCCAGATACTCTTCATATACCAGCTTAACCATGGGATTTTCATGGGACTTTCTCAAGGGCATATCCTTGTCTTCCTCGTATATAGCTCTTGCCCTAAGCTCCCTTGGGTCAAAATCCATTTTATCCGAAGCGGATACTATGGGCTGGCCTCCTCCAGTAACACAGCCTCCCGGGCACCCCATTACCTCGATAAAATGGTACTGCTCCTCACCTGAAACAACTTTCTCCATCAGCTTCCGGGCATTGCCCGTACCGTGGGCAACGGCAACCTTCACATTTATTTCCCCTACCGGAATAACCGCAGCCTTGATGCCTTCAAGACCCCTCACTTCTTCAAAATCCACCTTTTCAAGGGTTTTACCCGTAACAACCTCGTACACCGTCCTCAGCGCAGCCTCCATCACCCCGCCGGTGGCTCCGAATATTACCGCTGCGCCGGTTGAATCCCCCAGTATGTTGTCAAAGCTTTCGTTCTCAAGTTTGGCAAAATCCACGCCTGCCTCCTTAATCATGCGGGCAAGCTCCCTTGTAGTCAGCACAACGTCCACGTCCGGGTAACCGGTAGCATTGAGTTCAGGTCTTTTTGCCTCGAACTTTTTGGCTGTACAGGGCATTATTGAAACCACATATATCTTTGACGGGTCTATGCCATTTTTCTCCGCATAATAGGACTTCAGCAACGCCCCCATCATTTGGTGGGGAGATTTGCAGGTTGACAGGTTATCTAAAAGCTCCGGGAAGTTGTGCTCGCAGAACTTTATCCATCCCGGGCTGCAGGATGTTATCAAAGGCAGTTTCCCGCCATTATTCAGCCTATCCAGCAGTTCAGTACCCTCTTCCATTATTGTCAGGTCAGCTGCAAAATCCGTATCGTATACTTTATCAAATCCCATTCTCCTAAGGGCTGCCACCATTTTACCCGTAACCCTGGTTCCCACAGGCATTCCGAATTCCTCTCCCAGGGCGACCCTCACGGCAGGAGCAGTCTGTACCACCACATGCAGGTCGGGATTGTTCAGGGCTTCCCATACTTCATCTATATTGTCCTTCTCCCTTAATGCTCCGACGGGACAGTTGACAATGCACTGGCCGCAGTTTATGCACGACACTTCACTCAGGCTTTTTCCGAACACCGGCCCTATCATTGTACCCATGCCGCGCCCTGATACCCCTATTGCAGATACTGTCTGTACATCCCTGCACACGCTTTCACACCGTCTGCAAAGTATACATTTGTTTGTATCCCTGATTATGGACGGCGACTTCAAATCAACTTTTTGCTCTTTGCTAATTCTGCCGTATTCAATATTGTCTAAATTGAATTCCTCTGCAAGTTTCTGAAGCTCACAATTCCTGTTCCTAACGCAGGTAAGGCATTCTCTCTCATGATTTGCCAGCAGTAGTTCCAGGTTTATCCTTCTTGCTTCTCTAACTGCCTTAGTATTTGTACGTACCACCATACCTTCCGCTACGGGCAGAACACATGCTGCCTGCAGGCTCTTTGCCCTTTCAACCTCCACAACACATATCCTGCAGGCGCCTATTTCATTAATTCCCTTGAGATAGCATAGAGTGGGTATCTTTATATTGGCGATGCGTGCTGCTTCCAGGACTGTATAATGCGCCGGCGCTTCAACCCTGATACCGTCTATGGTAAGCGTAACCTTTTCCATTTTCCATACTCCTTTCTTAATTGATTTGACCCTATTTCTTATCTATCGCATTAAAGGGGCACTTATCCTGACATGTCCCGCATTTGATACACTTATCCTGATCAATAACATACGGTGTCTTCGGTTTGCCCGAAATACAATTAGCCGGACAGTTCTTGGCACAGATACCACAGCCCTTGCACTTATCTGCGTCGATCACATACTGCAAAAGAGCCGTACATACACCCGCCGGACATCTCTTGTCCCTTATGTGGGCTTCGTATTCATGCCTGAAGTATCTCAGGGTGGACAGCACCGGGTTGGGCGCTGTTTGACCCAGACCGCAGAGGGCCGATGCCTTGATATTCTTTGCAAGCGTCTCCAGCTTCTCTATATCGGTCTCTCGTCCCTTGCCCTCTGTTATTCTCTCAAGTATCTCCAGCATCCTCCTCGTGCCTTCCCTGCACGATGTGCATTTGCCGCAGGATTCATCACAGGTGAAGTCAAGGAAGAACCTGGCTATGTCAACCATGCAGTTATCCTCGTCCATTACTATCATACCGCCGGAACCCATCATGGAGCCGATGGACACCAGGGTGTCATATTCAATGGGAGTATCGATAAGCTCTGCAGGTATGCACCCTCCGGAAGGCCCCCCGGTCTGTACAGCCTTGAACTCTTTACCGTTCGGACAGCCTCCGCCGATTTCGTAGATAACTTCCCTGATGGTCGTTCCCATGGGTATTTCCACAAGGCCCGTGTTGTTTATCTTCCCTCCAAGGGCAAATACCTTGGTTCCTTTACTTCTTTCGGTGCCTATGCCGGCAAACCATTCGCCGCCGTTTAGTATTATGGGACATATGTTTGCATAGGTCTCAACGTTGTTGAGCAGGGTTGGTTTCTGCCACAAACCTTTCACTGCCGGGAATGGCGGCCTCGGCCTCGGTTCGCCCCTCTTACCCTCGATGGAGTTCAACAGGGCTGTTTCCTCTCCGCATACAAAAGCCCCTGCTCCTATCTTTAAATCTATATCAAAGGCAAATCCGGTCCCCAGTATGTTGCTTCCCAGTACTCCGTATTCCCTTGCCTGTTTTATCGCTATCTGAAGCCTTTTAACTGCTATGGGGTATTCTGCCCTTACATAAATATACCCCTGATCGGATCCTATGGCATAACCCGCAATAGCCATAGCCTCTAATACAGAGTGGGGGTCTCCCTCCAGTACGCTCCTGTCCATAAAGGCGCCAGGGTCGCCTTCATCGGCATTGCAGCATACGTATTTTTTATCATCCTTTGATTTGCTCGCAAATTCCCACTTCATTCCGGTGGGGAACCCTCCGCCACCTCTTCCTCTTAACCCTGATTTCTTTACCTCGTCTATAACCTGTTCGGGAGTCATTTCGGTCAACACTTTCGCAATAGCTTTGTAGCCGTCCATAGCTATATATTCATCAATGTTTTCAGGATCTATTACGCCGCAGTTCCTTAGGGCAATCCTCATCTGTTTCTTGTAAAAATCAACCTGGTTAAGAGATTTTATCGTATCTTTGTCCAGCGATTCTTCATAAAGAAGCCTCTTTACAATCCTGCCTTTTATCAGGTGCTCCTTTACTATTTCCTCTACATCCTTCTCTTCAACCCTGCTGTAAAAGGCACCCTCAGGATATATTATTACAACAGGACCCATCTCGCAAAGCCCGAAGCATCCTGTCCTTACCACCTTTACTTCCCTCTCAAGCCCTTCTTCCTTTATCAGTCGCTCAAAGGCGTTCGTTACACTCTGCGACCCTGAGGAAGTACAGCCTGTACCTGCACAAATCAGTACATGGGAACGATATATCTCCATTGTCCTACCTCCCTTTACATTCTATGATGCTATTTTTCTATACTGCCTATGGTATACTCCGAAACCACTCTGTCGTTTACTATATGCTCTGCTACAACCCTTGCTACTTTATCCGGTGTCATCTTTACGTAGGTTACCTTCTCTTCTCCAGGCTTGTAAACTTCGACTATGGGCTCGTATTCGCACACTCCTATGCATCCTGTTTGTGAAACTATTACATCCTGCAGACCCCTTTTATTCACTTCTTCCATAAAGGATAAAAGTACTGGCCTGGCTCCGGCAGCTATTCCACAGGTTGCCATACCTATAACTATCCTCGTGCCCTTCCTCTCCTTACGGATACTTATCTTATCCAGTGTCCTGCTCCTTATTTCCTCTAATTCCTGGATAGTTTTCATTGATCTACACCCCCATTTTATTGGCATAACCTATTTTCATCGTTATCTCTGCCAGCTAACAACCTTCTTCTTTATCCGTGACAGCTGCATCCTTAACGATACTTCTTCAAAATATCCGGAATGCTGTCAACCGTTAACCTTCCGTAAACATCTTCATCTATCATCATTACCGGTGCCAGTCCGCAGGCACCCAGGCACCTCGTTGCTTCCAGGGTGAATTTTAAATCCTCCGACGTCCCTCCAACCTCTACGCCAAGTTCTTCCTTAACCTTCTCGAGTATTGCCTTTGCCCCTTTTACATAGCAGGCCGTTCCCATACACAGGCCTATCGTGTGCTCTCCCTTTGGCGTCAGTGAAAATTGAGCATAAAAGGTAGCTACTCCATACACTTCCTGAAGGGATACGTTCATTCCTTCTGCTACATATTTCTGTACTTCCAGAGGCAGGTAACCGAATATCTCCTGGGCCTTCTGCAGTACAGGTATCAATGACCCCCTCTTGACCTTGTGCTCGTCTATTACCTCCTTCAACTTCTCATAGTTCTCTGGTATGTCTACTGGATCCCGGACCTCTTTTACTGCCATTTGTTTCCCTCCCAAATAGTTTATGTTAGTTATTTAACTATCAAAATTACCCCTATCTATTTTAACATAAAATATTTTTAAAAATATAGATTTGTTAATATTTTAACATATTTGCTACGTAAATTAAATATTTTTATTAATAATTATTTTCTACTGCTATCTATAACAAATTTTTAACCCATAGAGGCTATTGTACGGCTTGCATAAAACATAAAAACCGCTTCATGGAATTTTGGAAGCGGCTTTTGGCAATAAACATATCCCGTTCCTCTTCTTTCCATACCGGGAGGCATGTCCATTTCCAGACACACCCTATCGGTCTATAGACCATGAGTGATACCTTTAGGTCAATAGACTCGAAGAGAAGTATTTCCAGTTTGATATAATTATAACAATTTTTTATAACAAACGCAATACCAATTAAATATTTTAATATTTATAAATGCCAAAAACGTCAAAGCGCAAGGTGTATACCTCGACGTTACAACGGTGCACTCCGAATACCCGAGATCCCTTCCCTGAGATAGTCCTTTAGCCAGCCGGCAACCTCCGGGCTGTTTACCGGCACCTCGTGCAGCACCTTCTTTAACTCCCTCGTATCCATTATGAACATTTGCCCATTAAAGGAATGCCGATATAAAAAATCAACATCAGGATTGAGTATGACCAGGCTCAATATAGTATCTGCCACATTACCCAAGGGAGGACGGTCGATGTTGCTGTACCCAAAGCTTGCATCTATGTTCGTGCCTTCTCCAGGCTTGGAGCGAATGCTAAATTTACCGCCGCACCTCTCACAGGCGGCCTTGAGAAGCGGAAGTCCCAAACCGACTTTCCTTGTTTTTCTTGAGGTAAAAAAAGGAGTAACAGCTTTTTTTACAAGCTCTTCGTCCATACCCCGCCCGTTGTCGTTTATCCGCACTCTTAATACATCATTACCAACGTCTTCGTCAACTATCACCTCAATAAGGTCTGCGCCCGCTTCCAATGAATTGTTTACAATATCCAGAACGTGAAGCGATATATCTCTCATCCTCATACTCCCTTTTGCCGTAATATTCCATAAAGATATGCTTTCTTGTCAATGTCTGAACCGCTAAAGACTATTGACTATTCCCGAGACATCCATACAGGCAGCATCTATATAGAATTCCCTTTCCAGAATATCCTCGAGCCTGTGGGCATCTGAAGAACGTACAATATGATATCTCTTTAGAAAGCCGTATTCACGGAGCAGTTTTTCCATATCCCCGGCTTTGCTCACTTCTACGGTTTTTATGTCCAGGCTGGGAGGAATAAAGCCCAGGTTCGAAATTATACTATAGGACCTCTTGTCCACATGAGCCGGTATAACCCTTCCTCCCCTTTCCTTAACCTGGTTGATTATCTGCTCAACGGAAAGGTTAGTGGATCCTATCAGCAGTTTCTCATTTTCAGCCACTAATCTGTCGTGCTCGTCCATTATCATCTGACGCCCGAAAAATCCCGGGTTGTTGATACCGTCCAGGTTTTTATACACTACCTCCTGAAAGTCCATAGTCTGATCAAGACCTGTAAAATAGCAGAGCAAGTGAACTTCCTCCCTGGACTGTACTTCCATTCCGGGTATAACAATTATTCCTTTTTCAAGGCCGAGCTTCATGACTGCTCCCACATTTTCGGACGAGTTATGATCAGTTACTGCGATAACATCCAGGCCCTTTATATATGCCATGTTCACTATGTTGTTAGGCGTCATTTCGCTGTCGCCGCAGGGTGAAAGCGCTGAATGAATATGGAGATCAACGGCAATTCTCATGGCTTCACCTATATCCCCAGGTCTTTTAACCCGCAGCAAATACTGTAAGCGTCTTTGGTTGTGGTTAGTACCGGCATGCCCTCGTCATTGGCCTTTTCAAGGGTATCCGCGTCTACCTCCACACCCTCGCAAACGATTATACAGGCGAGGTCCAACAGACAGGCTACCGCAACAATATTGACATGAGCCTGAATTGTAACCCATGCGCTGCCTTTCCCGGCGTGGGCCATGACCCAGCTCAGGAGGTCACATACGTAGGCCCCGGCCACCTCATTCTCCATTGCATCCAGGCCTGCTGCCGGTTTTAAGTTCAATCGTCCGGCCATCTCTTTAACAGTCATTCGACATGCCCCCTTACTTTTCTATTTTCTTTACTCTTTCCCTTAATTTAAAGATACAATCCTCCAACCTTGCCCTCCCATTCACAATGTCCTCGGCCATTGCCCTGCACGTCGGGGCTCCACAGGAGCCGCAGTCGATATTGGGAAGGTCCTTCAGTATTTCCTCGGTTTTTTCCATCTTTTTTATAGCTTCTTTAATATCATGGTCAAAGCTTATCAGCTTCTTCGGCTTTATTTCTTCCGTCCATTTTAAGATGCCGGTATCAAGCATTTCCTTTACCTTTTCTTCGCTCATCAATGGAGGTGATGCTATGTTTTCGGATAGGTATCTTATCCTCCTTTTTGCGATAAAGCTGTTCTCCACCAGCAGCGGACCGCCGACGCACCCTCCCAAGCACCCGTATGCCTCTAAGAAATCCACGTCCTCAAGCTTGCCCAATTCAAGCTCGTCAAATATTTTTATCACATTTTCAATGCCGTCTACAGCCAGATAATGCTTTGAATCTATTGAATAACTCTGACCCCCAACCCTTCCCCAACCTATGCCTCTTCCTGAGTACTCGTAGCCTTCGACATCTTCGACATTTTGGAGTTCTTTCAAATTTCTACACAGACTCGCAAAAACCTTCCGGACAGAAACCGCCCCATCGGTGTATGAAATGCCTATACCAAGCGGCACCCTAATACTGGTCACCTTGGCGGGGCAAGGTGTGAGGAAAAACATTCCGACATCCCCCGGCCTGAAATTCTTTTCTTTAACCACCCTGGTCTTTATCAGTCTGGCCGCGACTTCCATAGGAGAATCGATAGGAATTATATTCGGGAGAAAATCCGGATATCTTAGCTGTATAAGCCTTACTATCGCCGGACAATCACTGCTGACTGCCGGTTTTGGAACAAGATTATTATCTATATAATACTTGATTATTGCGGATACAACATCGCAGTAAGGAGATATATCGTAGGCCCTGTCAAAACCCAGCATTTCAACAGCCTTCAGGACCTTACCTATACTATATCCGGTATCGAGCTGCCCATGTACCACCGGCGGTACAAGGGCTATTTTATATTTGTATTTTTTTATATCTTCAAGGTCATCGGTAACAGCCTTCTGGGCATGGTACGGACAAACGCTGATGCATTCACCGCAGTCTATACATCTCTCCCCGAATATGCTGGCTTTTCTGTTCCTGACCCTGATCGCTTCGGTGGGACATCTCTTGATGCAGTGCGTACAGCCATTACAGCTTTCTTCCTTTAGTATTACCGAATGAAAATAGTTCCCCATATTTTTCACCCTCTTAATCTAAATGTATAGGGTCATAACCACTTCGGTACCCACACCTACCTCTGATTCTATACTGAAGTCATCGCTGCACTTCTTCATATTCGGCAACCCCATACCCGCGCCAAAACCCATTTCCCTGATCCGGTCCGGAGCCGTTGAGTAACCTTCTTGCATAGCTTTATCAACATCGGGTATTCCTGGCCCAAAATCCTTTGCGGTTACTATTATCCTATCCGGAAATATCTCAACTACTATTTCCCCTCCCATAGAATGGATCACAAGATTCATCTCCGCCTCGTATGTTACTATGGCAGCTCTCCTTATAACGTCCGAAGGTATCCCGATCTTTTTCAGAACTTTCTTGGTATTGCTTGAAGCATCTCCGGCCCTTTCGAAGTCCTCGCTGCTTACTCTGTATTCAAGTTTTACCATTTCGCCCATATTATTTTATCACTCCCAGTACGTCTATCCCCTGCAGGCCTGCGCTGTACAGCAGGCCGCTCGTGGTATACAGAGTAAAGGAAGTGCGCAGAAGGGTTATGTTGTTTTCTTTCGCCAGCATAATGGACGCATCATCTGGTTTTTTACCCCTTACATAGACTATTGCAGATATATCTATCATTTCCGCCGTCCGGATAACCTGGGGATTTGTCAATCCTGTGAGAAGTACTGTTTTTTCATTGACAAAGGCCAGCACATCACTCATCAAATCTGCGCCAAATGCATATTTCACCTCTTTTTCCATATCGTCTTCACCGGTCAATACTTCTGCCTTTAGTATTTCAACTATCTGGCGAATATTCATACTATCCCTCCTAAACCATTTGACTAATTCTCTCAATGAAACTCATATAGATGCTCACAATATCAACTGCCAGCTGTACATCACTTTTATTCCCCGGTCTGGAATAGGTTGCAAGAATACTATCGTACATTTTGATAGTTTCATCTTTATATTCGGCAAGGGCGGGAGGCATGTTCTGTTTTTCGAGGTTTTCCCTGTACTGCTTTATTTGGGTTATGTGCTCCGTGACTATATCCTTAATGCTTTCGCCGGATGCCGCCCTGTCCATCGCGTCCATTATTATCCGCCTGGTATCAGTAAGCTGTTTCCACAGCTCTTCAACTTCCCTGGAGCTGCTGTCCGGATAGCTTATTCCTATAGATGGATAGCTGATAGTGGAAATGTGGGCATCACTATATATTTCCTTGACCCTATCAAGCTGTTTTCTGGCTGCATTTTCGCTGAAGGCATACAGCGAGTATACCTTATACATCTTATCCTTTCTGACGGAGCCCGCGAATCCCTTATCCTTTAACTCCTCCAGCATTCTCTCAGCATTATCCCGGCTTGAGAACGCTCCCACCTGAACGCAATAGATGCTCATCCCTTCAATATCAATCATCCTTTGGTAAGCCACCACCGGTTTACTCTGGTCTGCTTCAGCCGGCACGGCGTCACCCTTGGGAGTTTCGTCTGCGGCCGCAGTACCCTGCACAGCATCTTCCTTTTCTACCAGGTATGGGATTAACACTTTTTGTGAAATCGCATATCCTAAAAGTGTACCGAGCATAGGTACCAGAATTATCAGCAAAACTATGTTAACGCCTTTTCCGGTTTTGGCTTTTCTCTTCTTCCTCATGTTTATCACCGCTTTACTATCAAATCATGTTAATATTATAGCATACGTAAAGACCCGGTACATAATATTAATAAACCAAACCATAAGGATAATCATGGGAGGAGATTGTTTTGACCATCGATAACAAAAAAATGGGGTGATTATCTCTGCGTTGGGCAAAGGCACTTTTTCCCCTCAGCAGGTGAAAAGAATCGATGCTGTGATGAATGCAAAATTTTATGCCCGGCTCGACCCCATGGACAGTGAAGAATTCCTTTGAAAGGAGCATAGTTATTTCCAGTATAATATTGCCTGTATTGTTTGTACTGCTCCTGGTGGTAGGCAAATGGCCCAGATAGTGGGAATGGGTCATCTTTGAGCAGACCCCGATGACATGGTTTGAATCGATACTATTATACTCATGCTTTGTCCTTTCCCTTGGCTGCCTGTTGTTTTCCTTATTAAATAATGAGCCGAGAAAAACCAGGTTTTGGGGCCTGCTTTGTGCCGGCTTTCTATTTCTCACCCTTGACGAGAGATTTGCTCTTCATGAAAGGGTAAGGGATGCAATCCTGTCTCCAAGGAATATAAAACTGCCGATCTTCTTCTGGACCTCGGCTGGGGATTTTATCCTCCTTCTGTTTGCTGCAGCGGGCATTCTCCTGCTCCCCCGCATGATTGGCCTTTTCTCAGGAAGAAAATCCGCAAAAATATGCTTTCTTACCGGGGTCTTGTTCAGCGCCATAGCGGTCATACTGGATTCTTTTAACGTTGAGGGTTTTAGTATCCACATACAGAGAATTGAACAATTCGTTGAGGAAATACTTGAAACAACCGGAATGGTTTTCTTCCTTAATGCCCTGCTTCTTGTTTTCATGGACTATCTGGCAAGGCTGTACACCAAAGCCACCTGCAGGATAGATTGACTTTATTTGTGCGACAGCGGAAGCGGGTGGAAGTGAACCCTAAAAAGTAGACACTTAGAGTGGCATTCCCCAAGCAATACTAATAATATATATTGTAAAATATATCATTAATACATACTATATTGAAGGGAGATGAACTAATAAGAATGGATAGTAATGATAAACAAAATAAATGTAACAATGTGCAAATCGGACCAACTGTTCCAGCCAAAACTCCTTGCTGTCCAACTGTACCGATTAGTTGCTGCATACCTTATCCCAGAAGAGGACCTGCCGGACCCCCCGGACCCGCTGGACCCGCTGGAGCAGCCGGACCCCCCGGACCCGCTGGAGCAGCCGGACCCGCTGGACCCGCTGGAGCAGCCGGACCCGCTGGACCCGCTGGAGCAGCCGGACCCGCCGGACCCGCTGGACCTGCCGGAGCCGCTGGAGCAGCCGGACCCGCCGGACCTGCTGGACCCCCCGGACCTAATATAACTGAAACTTCTGGATTTGCTGCCAATACATCAGGTGCGACGATTGCAGTAATAGCTACTGGTACTCCAGTACCCCTTCCTGATGCTCAAAACCTGTCGGCCGATATTACAGCAAACGTAGGCGATACAATTTTTACCATAGCTCCGGCCGGTAGGTACTATGTTTCGTACAATGTTAATTTGACAGTTGGCGCACTGCTGGGTTCCAGGCTGATAATCAATGGTTCTGATAATCTGGCCTCTACAATAAATCCGGTTTTGACACTGTCAAGCTATAGTGCGGAAATTATAGTAACCTTACCAGCTAATTCAACCATTACACTTGAGTTGTTTGGGCTTCTCGGCACAGCCGTTTTGCAAGCCGGCGCAGGTGCTAGCCTGACAATTATACGTCTGGAATAAAGACCCTCTGTCAAAAAGAATTAAGGCTTATGTTTGTCTTAAACATAAGCCTTACAGTTTGCAGACAAACACAGTTTCCGAGGCAAGAGGGAACCGTGTTTGTCTGCAAACTGATACCAGGGTTCAAAACCCTGGTATCAGGGTGACGTATAATATTTCTCCCGAGTTTGACAGTTGGGTAATGTGAATAGCCTTCAAACCCGCATAACTTCGTCCAAAATTCACGGATTTTCAAAAAACGTGGTACAACTTATTTAATATTATGTTTTGTAAAATATTGAAATAATCAATACCGTGTGGTACGATTTGTATATAATCGACATCAGGCGGTGATTGTGTGTTTATTAAAACAACAAAGAGTAAGAATTATGAGTATATAAAACTTGTTGAATCATACAGAGAAGATGGTACTACAAAACACAGAGTTCTCTACAACTTTGGAAGGCGCGACCTGATAAAAAACGATAAGATGTTCATCAACATGGTCAAAAAGCTCTGTGAAATAGCCGAAATTCCAACGTTTGATGAACGCAAAGCCGCCTTGTACGACTGCAGTGAGGCAAAAATGCTGAATTACGGTTATATCGCATAGCCAAGCTATCGATGTTGATTTTATGCGGCTTCCAGGGTTTTTGTACCCCATTTTTCCTGCCCAACTGTCAAACTCGGGACAACCTATAGCAACTATAGCCCTGGGAATCTTAGCACGTATACATCTGGTTTGCTTGATATCACACTCAACAATACCGTAGATAGAACATACTTTTTTCATTATTCTGCATACTTTTCAACTAATCATGTGTCCAATTAAAGAAGGCATTAGTAAAACTATTGTAGCCAGGCGTATTACTTGAATTAACCCTACTGTAACCGCATCCGCGTCCATATCGAGGGCAATGGCGCTCATCTGAGTTACTCCTGCTGCCGCACAGGCCATTAGGGCTGTAGATAATTCCCATCCGAAAATCCTGTGAACCAGAAAACCAAGGATTATTCCGCTAATAACAATTGCTGCTGAAAAAACAAGAGTAGGAAGCAGCATCCTTTGAAAAGTGGCAACTATCTCCGGCGTGAATGTCGTTCCCAGATAGCCTCCAAGACCAACCTGCGCAAATACGGATACCCATGTGGGAAGTTCTTTAAGCGGTACTCCAATAGAGCGTAGTGCTCCGACAACAACCATAGCTCCCAGCATACCTCCCACAGGGACTCCGAAATGTTTAGCTATAAAGCCGCCACACCCGCCTATTATAAGAGTAACCAGAATACCAAAATCCTTTTCTTTCTTACCCTCAGTCGCATCCATGACCGGTATTTCTTTACTGACTGCTTCTTCTCTCTTTGTATGTCCATATTTTAAAGCAATGGGAGGTACAATTAAGTGCACTGCAATTACTCTCACAAATTGATACAGTGACACTACCGGAACGTTCAGATTGTATGCCAGAGCAACAAGACCCATCTCGGCCATCCCGCCAGGCACTGCGCCATAAAGCGCTGTACCGAGATCGAGTCCTGTAATCCTAGCCAGCAGTATGCCTACTAATAGACCGGTACACAGCATCCAGGCAGAAACCATTAACCCTGGAATGATTAATAATTTGAGTTGAGGTACCTTTTTCTTGCTAAATTTGCATCCAATCATTATTCCAACCACTACCTGCAACGCCGTGCTTATAAAAGACGGAAGGTCTGCCCATATCACACCCTGACTGCTGAATGCAGCAACCATGACCAAAGAACCTGTAATGGCGCCTCCCGGTATATGAAGATGCCTAAAAACCCGATAACCCAAATACCCTAGAAAAAAAACCAGTGCAAAAGTCATCGGCATAGAAAAAGTAAGCCCTTTCATTCTTTTATCAGAACCTCCATCCCGAATCAATGCTGTCAAGGGAATGACCATGATATATTATAGCACATACTAATAGCGCTGGCTAAACATATTTAGGTATTTAGGGGTCAGCCTTGAAATATTCCCTTATTAATGGTATCATTATCCAGGTGATTAAGTTGTATGCATTCTGTATATGAGAACTTCAGGGAACTCCAACCTAAGATGAAGATGGAGGTTATAGGAGGAATTATGGAAAATTTATTAAAGAAAATGTTGGAAAAAAGGAAAAAATCAGTGGGAACGTTTTTTAGTATGGGATCAAGTGTGGCTGTTGAAGCATTGGGAATTGCTGGTATGGATTATGTAATTCTAGACAAAGAACATGGACCCTACGGAGTAGAAACAATAGCAGAATATATAAGAAGTGCTGAAAGAAGAAAGATTACACCTCTTGTAAGGGTAAAAGATTCTTCAAGACCATCAATACTTAAGGTTTTAGATGTTGGCGCTCAAGGAATTATTATTCCAATGATTAAAACTAAAGAAGAAGTTGAGAAAATTATTGAATATGCTAAATTTTTCCCATTAGGGAATAGAGGGGTAGCTCTAACAAGAGCATCTTCCTTTGGCAATATAAACAGTCTGGAAGATTACTTTGAAGAGTCAAATAAAAATGTTTTAATACTACCCCAATGCGAAACTAAAGAATGCGTAGAAAATATTGATGAGATTTTAAATGTTAAAGGAGTAGACGGAATATTTATAGGACCTTATGATTTAAGTCAGTCTTTTGGTAAACCCGGACAAATTTCAGATCCTACAATACAAGATGCAATGGATAAAGTGTTATCAGCCTGCAAAAAACATAATAAATATTCATTTATATATGCACCCGATAAAAAAACAGCAACAGATTATTTTAATAGAGGCTTTGATTCAGTAGCAATAGGAATGGATATACTTCTATATATAGATACTTTTAGAGATATAGCAAATATGCCAAGGTGAACCGGTCTCCCATCAGAGCATGCCGAATATCATAACAAACGCCCAGAACTCTTATACGAGCTACCCCGAAACCGACAAATTCATCTTCAGCCCCTACAACAGTATGTAACGCTTCATAAAGGCTTTCAAAGTCTATATGGTCACCGTAAATTGCTACTCCAGTATTATTTAGTGTGTTTTTTACAAATATCATTTAATTTTCCTTCCTTCCGCCAGTTCTTCTCTTTTTTACTCCACTCCCCAAAAAACTCTGTCTCCTCCAGTATTGCACTGTATATCGGGTATAGGAAAACTTTAATCCTATCTAATACCTGCTCAAAGGTTATTGATAATTTTGCAGTCATTATTTCATCAAAGGCCCTTCCCTGATGTCTTGACAGATTCAAAAGCTTAGCCCTAATAGAAGCAGACATATCTTTAGTCATATGAGTACCTCTAAGTAGGTTTTTATCATTTTAAGAATTCTAAGCTTCTCCGCGTATTCTGTGAGCCGCTGTAAATTTTTCTGAGGCTTTAGAATATATCTTTCCATTGCCTCTTTAACTATATCTACACCAATGTTGTAAGCTCGTGAAAGCTGAGTGCTGAAAAAAGACATAATACCCCTCTGGTACAATACCCGACACCTCTACCATTTCATTATATTCTTGCTGAAAATATGTCCATTTATATAGACCTCTTTTAATACGTTCAAGTCGCCCGTCTGAAAGCAAAAGGCCAATGTCATAAGTATTAAGTCCGTAGCTTTTCAACCTTTCAGCAGTAATAAATAGTTCTTTTTTCTCAATAATTCTAGATACAAGCTTTTCTTTGTCTTTTTTCAAGCTTATCACCTCTTAATTCGTATACACTAAAATTTTTATGCATACGTTTTGCTATATAGATTACGATAAAGGTATCACAAGGTAAAAATATCCATACCACAAACCATGCATTTTATTGTATTATGTTAACCATAAACATTTTATAGGATGGTGGTTAACACAATGGCAAGGATTGATAAAATATTCGAAGCTGATAACAGTAACCCTGAAATCCAAGCTGTAAAGGAGGCTATTAAGAAAACCAAGGATAAACGGATGTACCAGCGTTATATGGTTATACTTTATCACCTTAAAGGATATATCAATGTAGATATATCCAAGATGGTTGACCTATGCCAGCATACGATAGGTACTTACGTTAATAAATATAAAGAAAATGGCCTTCCCGGTCTGGCACTTGGTCATAGCCCTGGAGCTCCACGCAGGCTTTCTGATGAGCAGGAAGCAAAGCTTGTTGAAGTTATCACAACCAAAACACCGGATGAAGTCGGCTACCCAAATAAAAAGAATTGGACTGTCAATATCATTAAGCATTGGGTATTGGATAACTTCGGAGTAGAATACAGCTATACCGGCATGGTAGATGTAATTCACCGGCTAAAACTTAGTTATACCAGACCGACATATACCCTGGCTAAAGCAGACCCGCAGAAACAAGAAGAGTTTAAACAAGAGTTTGAGCTTTTAAAAAAATCTTCTTGACGGAAAAATTGACCATCTTCTCTTTGAAGATGAAACGATGATTCGTGATTATCAGGCTATCCAAAAAACTTGGTTTCTAAAAGGTAAGCAGCGAATCATCCCCACATACGGCAAGCATGAGGGAGTGAAGCTTATGGGTGTACTTAATTATGAAACAGGGCATGTTTACTGCGTCGAGGAAAAGAAATATGATGCTGAAGTCTTTCTCAGGTTCCTTAAAAATGTCCTGTTACAATACCCCACAGGCAAAATCGTAATGATTTTGGATAATGCAAAGATCCATCATGCTAAACTGCTTGAGCCATTTTTACAGGAGAATAAAGACAGGCTACAGCTTGTTTTCTTGCCTCCCTATAGCCCGAAACTTAATATGATTGAAGGACTATGGGGATGGTTGAAATCAGATGTAATTAATAATGTCTTCTACTCCTCTGTAAAACAAATTCGTGAAGCTGTTAGGGGGTTCATTAATTCAATTAACAAGGTTCCGGAACAGGTCATAAACAGGTTATGCCTGCGAATGTAAAATCATTATCGTAATCTATATAGTATATTCTAGAAAAATATACAACTATAATAAAATTGTTTATCTGCTTATTGCCTACAGAGCTAAAACATATTTCCATATTCTGTTGTAGTATAAATGCAATAATGATATAATAAAAAAATAGTATAAATATGGTAAAAGGTTAGTAGGTGACATGAATGGAAATCAAAAGTTTTTATAAAAATCAGCGAGAGCTTGCCGAAACCTTGTCAAAGGTAATCGACAAGTACTGGAGCAGCGAAATTCCTGAAAACGAAATGATTGATACTGTTATAAGAATAGTAGAAAATAACAAATCTAAAGTGTTCACCGATAATACTGGGGAGTTTACAACTGTCCTCCGTCAGCAATGCGGCAAAAGGCGGCTTGAGGTTGTGTCCAAAATTCTGCATAACAAAGGATAGAAATAGGAGGAACATATGTTAAGGTACTCTTCTACTTTGAAGGAAATGCCATTGCTCTTCAATGAAATGAGAAAGGCAGCCTCATTGAAGGTTAATGGACTTGATGATAAAGCAATAATACAGCAATCTGAAACCGAGAACATATTTCAAGTGGTAAAAGAGCGGAGGAAACGTGCCCTTGCCACTAAAATATTAACTCGATTAAGAACACTGCCCCCTGAACTATTAAATGTTCTGGCTAATGGCAGTATGGAAACTGCAAAAGCAGTGGCTCTATATGCATTGTTGAATGTTGATCTGCTCTTTTTCGAGTTTTTTAATGAAGTATATGCAGACAAGCATTCAATAGGAGAACACTTCATTTACGATTCAGATTTTATGGTTTTCTTCCATAGAAAGGCTGCAGTAAGTAGTATAGTGGCTAATTGGAAGGACAAGAACCTTCGCCAGTTGCGAAATGCTTATAAAAAGGCCTTGTTGGAATCAGGTTTTGCAAAGAAATGTGATAACAGCCTGGAGATAACACCACCGCTTATAGAGAAGGAAGTTAGCAGATTGTTCTCCGAACAGCATAGGAAGGCTATGTGCCTCGAATAACGGGAGTAGGTGAAACAATGACCATATATGAAAGATTGGATAGAATATTACCTGAAATATCAAAGAAGCAATTCCGTGAAAATAGAGGAACCGGAAATGAAATAAACTTCCATATATTTGACTACGATCCAAAGGACGAGCATATTGTCCGTGCCCATATCGATTTTCTTGCGAAGGAAATGCCCGCTATAAAGGTATTCGACCTGTATGCCATCATGATTAACATCCTTCGGGCAAAAGGGTACTTGGAAAAGGTATTTGAAATGGAATCAGCAAAAAGGTCAGAAGCAATTGTCAATCCAATAAAGAAAACCCTTCGCCTGACCCTTCCAAATGATTTAGTTGTCGAGACAATTAAGAGCGGCGTTACCGATGGTAACATAGTATTCCTGACTGGAGTTGGAAAGGCTTTTCCGTTCATAAGGTCGCATACTATCCTGAATAACCTGCATTCAGCGATAAATGTGCCCCTTGTGATGTTTTTCCCAGGCACATATGACGGCTTGTCCCTCAAACTGTTTGATGAAATCAAAGATGACAACTATTATAGAGCTTTCAGACTGATAGAAAGGTGAGGGTGATTTGTTTATGAACATTAGAAATATGTTCGAGAAGGACATAACTAGGGAGATTCAAGGCGTTATCAAGGTCGACCAATGTGAAGAAAACATCATTGATAACGATCTCGAAGAGTATGTAGTCACTCGTGAGCTTTACAGGCACCTTGATACTTTCTTTGGAGCATACATAAAAAGCATAAATGGACGGACGGATAAAATGGGGTGCTGGATTTCAGGCTTTTTCGGAAGCGGTAAATCCCACTTCCTTAAAATTCTTTCTTATCTATTGAAGAATGTTGAAGTACGAGGCAAGAAGGCTGTTTCCTTCTTTGATGAAAAAATAGAAAATCCCGCCCTTCTTGCAAACATGAAGCTTGCAGGAGACATAAGTTCCGATGTCATTTTATTCAATATTGACTATAAAGCGGATTCTGATTCTAAACTCAATAAAGACGCTATCGTTAAGGTTTTTATGAAAGTCTTCAATGAAATGCAGGGTTTCTGTGGAAGCATGCCGTGGGTAGCAGAAATTGAGTATCAGATGAGCAAAGATGGAACATTTGATGCTTTCAAGCAGAAGTTTTTAGAATTATCTGGCCAGACTTGGATCGATGCCAGAAATGACTTTTATTTTGAGGGCGACAATATCGTTGAGGCGCTGGCACAAACTACAAAAATGAGTACGGTATCAGCCCGAAACTGGTATGAGAAGTGCGAATCCACCTATAGCTTGTCTGTAGAGAAGTTTGCCCAAAGAGTCCGTGAATACATTGAAAGCAAACCGAGAAACCACCATGTCGTCTTTTTGTGCGACGAAATAGGCCAATATATTGGTGATAATACAGACCTACTCCTTAATCTGCAAACCGTAGTTGAAGCACTTGGAACGCAGTGCGGCGGAAAAGCCTGGGTTATCTGTACTTCCCAGCAGGATATAGACAGCATTATAAAGGTAAAAAGCGACCAATTTTCTAAAATTCTTGGCCGCTTTGATACAAGACTGTCCCTTTCCAGTGCCAATGTTGACGAAGTAATTAAGCGCAGGCTGTTGGAGAAAAAGGATGCTGTCCGTGAAACCCTGGAACTCTACTTTGAGGACAAGGAAGCAATATTAAAAAACCAGCTTTCATTCTCTGCCGACTCAGCAGAAATGAAGATTTATAAAAATGCAACGGATTTCGCCGCAGTCTACCCCTTCGTGCCTTACCAGTTCCACCTTGTACAGTCGATTTTTAACGGTATCCGTCTGCATGGTGCAAGCGGCAAGCATTTGGCCGAGGGTGAAAGGAGCTTATTAAGCGGCTTTCAGGAGTCCGCTGCAAAATATCTTGATAAAGAACTTGGTACGCTTATCCCCCTTCATGCCTTCTATGACACCATAGATAAGTTTTTGGATCACAACATTAAGATAGTCATTGACAGGGCTGAAAGGAACGACAATCTGGAAAAGCCGTTTGATATTGATGTGCTGAAAGTGCTGTTTATGATTAAGTACGTTAAGGAACTGCCCGCAAACATTGATAACCTGTCGGCAGTAATGCTTGCTTCCGTGGATGAGGATAAGCTCACCCTTAAAAAGCAAATTGACAGCGCTTTGCGCCGTCTTGAAAAGGAGACCTTGATACAGAAGAATGGCGATCGGTATATATTCCTCACCAACGAGGAGCAGGATATCAACAAGGAAATCCAGAATATTGCCATTGATTCGGGCGAATTGATTGACAAAATCGGTGAAGAGATATTTGGCGGCATTTATCCTGACCGCAAGTTCAAATACAGCAGATATGACTTTGGCTATAACCAGATAATAGATGACAGACCTCGTGGCACCCAGAAGGAAGAGCTTGCATTAAGGATACTCACTCCTTATTATTCTGGGGATACAAGCGATACAGGACTCAAGTTGCTTTCGTATCAAGGTAATGCAATTGTAATCAAACTGCCTGATGATACAAGCTTTATTGAGGAAATGGAAAAAGCAATGAAGATTGAGATTTTCCTCCGTCGCAAGAGCGGCATACTTGCAACCGAAGAAGTTGAGCTTATAAAAGCAAGCAAGACAGCGGAAATCAGAACCAGAAAAGAGAGAAGCCGTGACCAGCTTATTGAGGCTTTGAAAAAGGCCGATATCTTTGTCCTGGGAAATAAGATTGATATCCGGGAAAAAAGTGTTCAGGAAAGGATTTCGGACAGTTTCAAGGTGCTTATCGAGGGCATCTATACAAAACTCCACTACATTAAGAAGTTTACAGAAACAACTGCCGAACTTGCTGGCCTTCTTATGAAGGACAACAGGCAAATGAAGCTTGGCGATACGCAGGATGACGAAGACCCTAACAAACTTGCGATAGAAGAGCTGTCCGCTTTCCTCACAAGGAATAGCGAAAGGAATATACCTACTACTGTAAAAACCATACTTGACCTATATTCAAAGGCTCCCTACGGATACCGCGAGCTTGATATTCAAAGCCTTATCGCTGTGCTCCTCCGTGAGCAGGAGATACGGCTTATTTATGGCAGTGAGTATATAGAAGCCTCCAATCCACAGGTAACAAACTACCTCACTAAAAGGGATTATGTCGAGAGGGTGCTGGTGAAGATCAGGGCAAAAACGCCAACTCACCTGTTGAATAATGTAAAATCCCTTGCAAAAGAGCTGTTTAACCGCACAGCCCTCCCTAATGACGAGGACGGGCTTATGGCAAGCTTTAAGGAACTCTGCCAGGGGGAACATGATACCATCATTGATCTTCTTGGCGAATATAAGGAGGCTGCTTACCCAGGTAAACAGATTCTTGAAGAAGGCAGGAAAATATTCTATGAGATATTAAAGATAAAGGATCCAACGGAGTTCTTCAACCGATTGAAGGAACTTTCCGACGATTTGCTTGATTACGAAGAAAAAGCATCGGATATAAAGAAATTCTTTAATGGAAGCCAGAAAGAGATATTCAAAAAGGCACTGAATATGCTATCTCTTTTTGAAGCAAACCGTACCTACTTTACCGATAGTACGGCAGCTGTGAATATAATAAAGCAGATTGAGGGTATTGTAAAGTCCTCTTCTCCCTACTCGCAGATTATCAAGCTCCCTGACCTTATAGAGAATTTCAGGACGGAGTTTTCGATATTGCTGGAGAAAGAGTGTGCCCCTGTTAAGAAGACGATAGAAGGTGATTACCTGAAGGTTCAAAAAGAACTTGATATGCTTTCAGCCAGTGAACAGTTGAGGTCTGAAAGCAAGAAGGAGTTTGAGGAACTTCTCTATAGGATTAACCATGCAAACAATATGTATGAAGCGATTGCTATGAAAACCGAGAGCGACAGGCTCAAGATACGGCTGATAGAGAAAATTAATGCAGAATACAAAAAGCGTAACAGCCAATCTGGATCAATTGCATCAGGTGTAGGAGAAGGCAATAATACTCCTGCTCATGGATACAAGACAAGTAAGACTGTAAATGTAACCGTCGGTGAACTCTTCACAGAAACCTGGCTCATAAGGAATGACGAGGATATAGACCGGCTTCTTGGAGAAATAAGGCTCAAGCTGAAGGAAAAGCTAACCACGGATACTGTTATAAAGCTTGTGTAAATATTGTTAGTAAGCTGATAGCAAATGGAATGGATGGTGGTGGATAAGCCAATGAATAAATCAGCGATTCGCAATTTTGCCGTAACTGCAAGGACACGGCTTAAGGAACAGGTTAAAGATAGAGCCGCCATTTATGGCATCACGGAAAAAGAAATAAAGAAAATCGAACTCTTTGGCGACGGTTTCCGTGTCAGGGGTAAGGTGTACGACAAGATTACCCTCGCACAGTACCGTCAGCTTGTAAATGCAGTTGAGCATAAAGGCTTTGAGAATGTAGTGGAGGAAGTTGCATACACATGGTTTAACCGCTTTATTGCCCTGCGTTTTATGGAAGTAAACGGGTATATGCCATTTAATATCCATACAAAGGTGCTTGCAGGCGTAGATGAAAAGGATGAACCAGAGATTATCTCTGCCTCAAAGGATTTAGAGCTTGTATCTCCGGAAGTGTACTACTCCTGCCTTGATAAAGGGGATGTTGAAGGCTTATATAAGACCATACTCATTAACCTATGCAATAAACTCTCAAATATAATGCCCAATATGTTCGAGAAGATTTCCGATTATACGGAGCTTTTGCTTCCAGACCACCTTTATACAGAGGGGGGCATCATCAATCTGCTTGTTACAGGCATACCCGAAGAAGATTTCACCAATCAGGTTGAGATTATAGGGTGGTTGTATCAATTTTATATTTCCGAAAAGAAAGCACAGGTTGACGAGGCAGTGGCAAAAGGCAAGAAGGTGTCCAAAGACAATCTGCCTGCAAAAACACAGCTTTTTACTCCTGATTGGATCGTTAAATATCTTGTAGAAAACTCTTTGGGCAGGCTATGGCTTGAAAAGGGAGACGAAAATTCGCCTGTTAAGAACAACTGGAAATATTACCTTGACGGAGAGCTTATAAAAGACGGAAGCAAGCTCTCCCCTGAGGAAATAAAAATTATAGACCCTGCCTGTGGTAGCGGGCATATGTTGGTCTATGCCTTTGACGTGCTCTATGATATCTATGTTTCTTGCGGTTATCCTGAAAGGGATATCCCCCAGCTTATACTTGAGAAGAATCTTTACGGGATTGACATCGATGAACGTGCAGCCCAGCTCGCCTATTTCGCTTTGATTATGAAGGCGAGGAGTAAAAATAGGAGGCTTTTTAGAAAGGGAGAGCCTCTAACCGTCAATGTCTGCGCAATAAAAGAGTCAAATGGGATTTCCTCAATTATAATACCCTTTCAAAGCCAATTGAAATTTGACGATTGTCATAAACTGACTGCTGAGTACTTAATTAAAACTTTCTACAATGCCCGTGAGTATGGGTCCATAATTAAGGTTGAACCTATGGACTATGATGGGCTTTCGGCTTACCTTGATGAAATTATACATCAAGGAGCAATGGATATATTTGAATCTATGTTCGTAAATCAGGTTGCGAAGGATATGCCTGACCTTATCAGACAGGCAAAGATTCTCTCGCAGAAATATGATGTTTATATAACCAACCCTCCATATCTCGGAAAGGGTATGTCTCCTTTGCTCTCCGACTATGTAAAGGACAATTACCCTGATTCAAAATCCGACCTGTTTGCGGTGTTTATGGAGTTGCCACTATTAAAACCAGGCGGTTATTTAGCTATGATAAATCAGCATAGCTGGATGTTTCTGGCAAGTTTTGAAAAATTAAGGCGTAAGGTTGTCCAGACTCAAACAATAACTTCAATGCTCCATTTGGGTCCTCGTACCTTTGAGGAAATCAGCGGCGAGGTAGTCCAGTCTGTGGCATTTGTGCTGAAGAATGAGAGTATCCCTGATTATATGGGTGAATATGTAAGGCTTGTAGATTTTGATTCAGCTGCCGAGAAAGAAACAGGGACTTTGCATGCTATTGCAGATAGTAATTGTGGATATTTATATAAATGTAATAGTGTAAATTTTGAAAAGATACCTGGTAACACTATTGCCTACTGGATTAGCAATAAATTAATAAAAATTTTTACTGAAAGTAAGACAATAAAAGAATTTGCGGACTCTTGCATTGGAATGAGAACTGGAGATAATGAAAGATTCTTACGTTATTGGTTTGAAGTTTCCATAAAAAAAGTAGGATTCAATTTTCAATCAGCAGAATTAGCACAAAGAAGTAAATTAAAGTGGTTTCCTTATTGCAAGGGAGGAACATTTAGAAAGTGGTACGGGAATAATGAATATTTGGTAAATTGGGAAAATAATGGCTTTGAAATCAAAAAAAATACTAAACTTCAATATCCACAACTTGGAGATAATTTAGGTTGGAAAATTAGTAATGAACATTATTACTTCAAAAGAGGTATTACATGGTCTGGAGTTACGATGAATACTTTTGGTGTTCGCTGTTATGATTATGGGATGATTTTTGATTCAGGTGCAAATGGATTATTCACATTTGACGAAGATAATTATTATTATTTTGCTGGGATACTAAATACAAAAATCATTAATGAATTTATTAAAATAATTAATCCAACAATCAATACAGGCTGTGGTGTTATTGCTAAACTACCAATATTTTTATCTCAAACACACAAAGGATATATAGATAATCTTGTTAAACAAAATATATGTTTATCCCGTGCCGATTGGGATGATTTTGAGACTTCTTGGGATTTTAAGATTCACCCTCTTGTCAGGTATAAGGCCGGCAGGATAGAAGAAGCTTATAAAACCTGGGAGGCCGTTGCCGATGAAAGGTTTAAAAAGCTTAAAGCCAACGAGGAAGAGTTAAACCGCATATTTATTGAAATCTACGGCTTGCAGGACGAGCTTACACCAGAACTGGCAGATGAAGATATCACCGTCCGCCGTGCGGAGCTTGACCGTGATATAAGGTCTCTTATTTCCTATGCCGTCGGCTGTATGTTCGGCCGCTATAGTCTTGACCGTGAAGGGCTAATTTTTGCTGGCGGGACATTTGACAAAGGCGCTTATAGCACCTTTATTCCTGACGAGGATAATATAATCCCTGTAACCGATCAGGACTATTTTGAGAATGATATCGTATCCCGATTTATAGAGTTTGTGGAAAAGGTTTATGGCGCCGAAAACCTGGAAGAAAACCTTGCGTTTATTGCAAAGGCATTGAAGCCTGCGTCGACCAAAACGGCAAGGCAGGCAATAAGAGAATACTTCTTCAATGACTTCTTTAAAGACCACTGCAAGGTTTATAAGAAGAGGCCTATCTACTGGCAATTTGAAACCGGACCTGCTGGAGCGATGAAGGCGCTTGTCTATCTGCACCGCATGGACGAATTCACCCCTGCCCGCGTGAGGACAGACTATCTCCATCCGCTTATGAGGGCTTATGAAGGTGAAATCAAGCGGATAGAGCAAATGCGGGAGGACACTCTAACGGCATCCGAAAGGGCTTCCTACCGCAAACAGAAGGAAGACTTGCAGAAGAAGACCGCCGAGATAATGAAATATGACCCCGTAATAGCCCATATAGCAAGTCGCCCTATAAAGCTTGACCTTGATGACGGTGTTGCGGTAAACTATCAGAAATATCAGAATGTTGAGGTTGTAGAGAACGGCAAGCCTTTCGTTGCTGCAAACCTGCTGACAAAGATTTAAGTATGGGGACACTTCTCTATGGGAAATGCCCACAATTATAGGAGTTGAAGGTATATGAATCTTACTGAAGTACAAAACGTTCTAAATGCCATGCTCTCCGCCAAACCAAAGGACGGACAGAAGAGAAATATTGTTTTTTGGTATGACGATGATGGAGAGTTTAAGGAAAGGATCGCCGAAATAGAGTTAAAGTCTGCGAAACTGCTTGCTATAAACAATAACTCCTTTTATATAAAATACTTAATTGAGGTGGAAGAGCCGGAAACTAATTTTCTGGTCTATTCCCCTTGCCCTAAACCGCAACCAAGGGATAACTTCCTTATTGACATACTGAAATACTCAAAGGAATTCTCTGCGGATTCCACTACGGTGATTATGAGAGACTTGAAAATTGACCCGTCCCTTCGAACTGTAATAAAGAAATATGCTGTATTTTTTGGCAATAAGGATAGATATAAGAAGTTTTCCTCATATGGGCTTACAAAATATAATGAGCAAATTATTGATACTGCCGTTCTTTCCGCTCTCCTCAAGCTTCCAGCCCCCGACCTTGAAGGGGTATTCAAGACTGTTTTGGCTGACGGACTTTTAGCCGATGGAAAGCTAATTACTGATATTAGCAAGTTTGGCGATATGGATGCTGTCTGGAGGCTTGCAGGGGATATCTACGGCTATCCCCTCAAGGATAAAGACTTAAAGCTGCTCGCTATATCAATGTGCCTTAAGCATATGTCCGTTACATTTACAGGAAGCATTCCTGATAACCTCAAGAAGTTTGTAGGCGAGACTCCAGCCAATGCTGCTTTTTTGCTCATTGAAAACTTTAAGAATATACCCTCTTATACTGAACTTGCTGAAAGTATCGCAGAAGATATAAAGTTACCCTCGTTGATTAAGGAAACCGATACCGAGTGCTTTATTGAAACCGACACATTCCCCCTGTTTGACAGGGAAATTATCAGGAGAGTGCTTGAAAATCTTACTCATAAAGCCGGTGAGTTTGATAAGTATATAAAGCAGATAAAAGAAAGAAGGAAGAGTCACTTTTATAAAAATTATGAAAATGAGTATTCTGCTCTCTATTATGCTGCCAAACTTCTTTCCCTTGAACGTTACTTTGGAAAAGAAATTAAAGGCGGAAATGCGATTGACCTGTATGAGCGATACAAAAAGGAGTATTACCTTTTTGATGCCTATTACCGCAAGTTTATACTGCACTATGACCGCATCCAGAATAATGACGACTTCATACCCCTTTTCCTGCTTATTGAGAACACCTATATCAACTTCTTTCTTTCGGAGCTGTCAGTTAAGTGGGAAGCGGCAACTACAGAGTTGAGATCACAGTGGGTATTGTCTACGGAAATCTCACAGCAGAATTTTTGCAAAAGGGTCGTGTCATCCTACCTGCAAAGAGGTGATAAGCTGTTTGTCATTATCAGTGATGGGCTGCGGTATGAAGTGGCACATGAACTCTGTGACCAGTTAAACACTGAACATAAAGGCGTAGTAAGCCTTGATACTATGTTTGGCGTAATCCCCTCCTACACAGTGCTGGGAATGGCCGCGCTGCTTCCAGGTGAAGATATTTCTATCTCTGATACTGGCGAGATATTAGTTGATGGAATGCAGACAAAAAGTACCGAGAACAGGGCCGAAATATTGAAAAGCAAATATCCCAAATCCGTGTGTATGACCTTTGATGAGATAAAAACCATGTCTAAAGAAATGTTAAGGACTCTGACAGTGGGACAGGATTTGGTTTATGTATATCACAACAACATTGACGGACGAGGCGATAATTCATCAACCGAGAAGCAGGTATTTGAGGCTGTTGAACAATCTATTAGCGAGCTTACATGGCTGGTGAGAAAGCTTAAAAATGATGGCAATGCAACAAATATTCTGGTTACTGCGGATCACGGCTTTATCTACCGTCGTACAGCATTGAATGAGAACGATAAAACACCTAAAGAACTCATACCACACCTTATTGCCAAAAAGCGTTTTATACTCACTGCTGATAAGAAAGAAATTGACGGAACAAGCCGTTATTCAATGTCCTACCTTATGAAAGATTCGGCTCTTGATGCGGTAATTCCTAAGGGTACAAACTGCTATAAGGTATCAGGTACAGGTAACAACTATGTGCATGGCGGAGCTTCCTTACAGGAGGTTGTAATTCCTGTAGTTAAGTTTAAAAATGACCGCAGCGGCAGCGATAAACTTAAAGTTAAAAAGGTTTCCGTATCTTTAACTTCGCTAACTCGGAAAATTACAAGTATGATTACCTATTTGGAGTTCTTCCAAAATGAGGTTGTCGAAGATAAGTGGATACCTGTTCATCTGAAAGCTTATTTTGCTGACGAAGAAGGAAACCGTATTTCCAACGAGAATATTATTATCGCTGACAGCCGTTCAAAGGAATTTGCCGACCGTACCTTCAAGGAAAAGTTTACTCTAAAAAGCGGCAAATACGATAAAACAAAGCCTTATTATCTAGTCCTTGCTGACGAAGAAGAAAAAATCGACAGTAATGTGCAAAAAATTAAATTTAATATTGACCTTCTTTTCAATAACGACTTGGGGTTATAAAAAGGCGGTGGCACTGTGTCAGGATTGAATGAAAAATTAAACGAGGTCTTTGCTGGCAAGGTGGTCAGGAAAGACCTGACAAAAAAAATTAAAGAGGGGGCAAACGTGCCCGTTTATGTGCTTGAATACCTGCTCGGAATGTATTGTGCAACGAATGACGAGGCAAGTATTATCGATGGCGTGGAACGGGTAAAGGATATTCTTGCAAGGAACTTTGTCCGCCCAGATGAAGCCGAAAAGATAAAGTCCAAAATACGAGAGCTGGGGATGTACACTGTTATAGACAAGATCGAAGCCCGTCTTAATGAGAAGAAAGATATCTATGAAGCTGTCTTCTCAAACCTAGGAATAAAGGAGGTTGTCATATCTTCGGATTACATTAAAAGATATGAAAAACTCCTTGCAGGCGGCATTTGGTGTACTGTGAAAATGTCCTATGAGTTCAATGAGGAAGTCCGTGGGGTTAGCCCATTCGTTATCAATGAGCTTACCCCTATCCAACTCGCGAATATGGATATGGAAGAGTTCTTTGAGGGTCGCAGAAAGTTTACTAAAGATGAATGGATTAGTATTCTCCTTCGTTCTGTAGGTCTTGAACCGACAAAGCTTGAAAACAGGGTTAAATGGCATATGTTGGCTCGTATGGTGCCATTGGTCGAGAACAATTTCAACCTTTGCGAACTGGGACCCAGAAGCACAGGTAAATCACACATATACAAAGAGATCAGCCCGAATAGCATTCTGATATCGGGTGGTCAGACTACTGTTGCAAATCTTTTCTACAATATGAGCACCAGAAAGGTCGGTTTGGTTGGACTTTGGGACTGCGTTGCTTTTGATGAGGTTGCAGGAATCACTTTTAAGGATAAAGACGGAATTCAGATTATGAAGGATTATATGGCTTCCGGAAGCTTTGCAAGAGGCCGTGAAGAAAAGAATGCCAATGCTTCTATGGTATTTGTCGGAAATATAAATCAGTCAGTTGAGGTGCTCCTGAAGACCTCGCACCTTTTTGATCCGTTCCCAGAAGCAATGGCTTATGATACTGCTTTTTTTGATAGAATGCACTGCTATATACCTGGTTGGGAAGTACCTAAATTCAGGCCAGAATACTTTACAAACGAGTATGGTTTTATTACCGACTACTTTGCGGAGTTTATGCGGGAAATGAGGAAGACCACCTTTGGCGACAGCATAGACAAATATTTCAGGCTGGGAAGCAATCTCAACCAGAGAGACACCATTGCCGTTAGAAGAACTGTATCAGGGCTTGTTAAGTTCGTCTACCCACATGGGGAGTTCAGTAAGAACGATATAGCAGAAATCCTTGAATATGCTCTTGAAGGCCGTCGCAGAGTTAAGGAGCAGCTTAAGAAAATAGGCGGAATGGAATTCTATGATATTCATTTCTCCTACATCGACAATGAGAACTTTGAAGAACATTTCGTTTCGGTTCCTGAACAGGGCGGCGGTAAGCTGATACCCGAAGGAATGGGTAAGCCAGGTCACGTTTATACCGTCGGCAGAAGTGAAACTGGAGTATTCGGAGTGTACAAAATTGAAAATGAGGTTGTACCTGGTTCTGGCAAGTTTGAAAAAACAGGTATTGCTTCAAACCGTGAAGCCAGAGAAAGCCTGAATACCGCCTTCAATTACTTCAAGGCAAACAAGAAAAATATAAGCAGTTCCATTCACATGGACAACACCGATTTCTTAATGCATATTCAGGATATGCAGGGGGTCGGTATTACCGATGAACTCGGTCTGGCTGGCTTTGTAGCCTTATGCAGCGGCGCATTAAAGAAACCTGTTCAGAGCCAACTGGTGGTACTTGGGTCCATGACCATAGGTGGAACGATTACAAAAGTTGAGGAACTGGCCAGCGTACTGCAGGTATGTCTTGATTCGGGAGCAAAGCGGGTACTTATACCAATGTCCTCTGCCGTGGATATACCGACTGTTCCTCCTGACTTGTTCTCAAGGTTTCAGATTTCGTTCTATAATAGCCCAGAAGATTGCGTATTTAAAGCTCTTGGAGTTGAGTAGGCACTGTATCCCGTTTGCAAATCACCATTTCGTTTGCAAAAAGAAAAATACCAAGAGCCTAAAACCCTTGGTATTGCTGGTGCCGTGGACTGGACTCGAACCAGCACGGGCGCGGCCCACTACCCCCTCAAGATAGCGTGTCTGCCAATTCCACCACCACGGCGCAAAATCAAATTGCATATTTTATTATATTAAGTTTGACCTTCTATGTCAACACCTATTGCTTATCCTCCGGAATATACCAGTTGTTTATGTCAAGAAAAATATTATATTCCCTTGGCTCCTTCTCGCCCCTTATTCTATTCTTCACCAAAAGGGCGGCCTTTTTGAAATAAAGGCTGTTGTAAGGAAGCTCATCCCTGATATACTGCTGCACCCTGGAACTTGTCTCCTTCCGCATTTCCGGTTCAATCGCCCTGAAATCATTCTGCAGCAGCGCGTCCATATCCGGGCTGCTATACGATACGAAGTTGCTCCCGCCGTCAATCTGGCTGGAGTGGAAAGCAAAGGACAGATCCAGGTAGTTTGCGAGATTCCATCCAAGAATTGCCGCATCAAACTGTTTCTTATATACTTTATCAAGCAACCCGTCCCAGGTAAGCTCCACAAGCTTGACATCCATTCCCAGGGCAGTCAGGTTTTCTTTGATAATGGCTGCAGCTTCATGTCTCTTGGGGTTGTCTGTGTTTACCATCAGTTGAAAAGCAATATCAGTCTTTATCCCGTTAATCTCCTTTTCAAGAATCCCGTCGTTGTCCCGGTCCATCCAGCCCGCTTCGGCGAGTATCTCCTTTGCCTTCTCAGGATCATACGGATATTCCGGTGTCCCTTCCGAATACAGCCATGTGTACGGAGGCACCGGTACATCAACAATCGCTGCATGTTTTAAATATACCTTTTCCACAATCCTGTTCCGGTCTATGCCGTACTGAAGGGCTCTTCGGAACTCCCTGTCCTGGAATATGGGGTTTGTGAAGTTAAGTCCGATGAAATCATATTTGTTCGTTATAAACTCTTTGGCTTCTGCTTTCCCGTTCTCGCTATATCTTTCCCAATCGGGGTACGCCGTAACAACAAGGTCCACCTGATCGGACTTGAAGGAGGTGAGAGCGGTGTTCTCATCAGGGACAAATTTCATTTCGATTTCGCTTATATAGGGCTCCCTGTCCCACCATTCGTCGTTTACCTCCAGGGATAAGGTCTTAAGCGGCTCATAGCCTTTAACTCTGTAGGGCCCTGTCCCAATAAGCTTAAACTCCACCTCTTCCTTGGCCAATTTTTGGGCACTGGCGTAGAGATGGCTGGGCAGTACCGGAAAAATCAATATATCAAGGGCGCCATTAAACCTCTGGTCAAACACAACCTTTACCGAATAGTCTCCTACCATCTCGAAAAAAGTAACCCTGTCCAGGTTTGTCAGATACAAGCTCTCTTTATTTTTAAGGTTTTTAAGACTTTTAAGGTATTCCAGGGTAAACACCACATCTTTGGCGGTAAGCTCATTTCCGTCATGCCATTTCACACCCTTTCTCAGGTTGAAGGTATAGACGTTGCCATTCTCCGTTACATCCCAGCTCTCCGCCAGTACGGGTCTAATCCTTAAGTCCTTGTCGTAATCCACCAGACCCTCGAAAATCAGTTTGAGGAAATAATAGGCATCCCTTTCGGTATTCAGTATGGGATTAAACACCTTAGGCTCAACCCCGGCGAACACAGCCTTCCCTCCCTTAACGGGATGCTCTTCTTCAACCGGCTGTTCTTCGGGCTCTATTATCTGTGGTGCGCATCCAAACTGAATGAAGACCAATAAAATGATTATGAGAACAGCATAGACCTTTTTCGTAATCAACTGTACTCCCCCCTATTTAACCTTCTTTAGTTTGGGGTTATCAATCTGCCCGGGAATCCTTCCCCTTTTTGCTATCGGCCGGCCTTCAATTTCCTTTATGTCCATGGTCATATCTATCGGTGGTGTGGATGATATGTAACTCCCGATACCGAAGGCATCTGCTCCCGCTTCGGATAGTATTCTTATTTTTTCCGGATAAAGCCCTCCGGATACAAAAATCTTAACATTCGTAAAACCTTCCATATCCAGCCTTGCCCTAACCTCCCTGACCAGAGCCGCAGTAACCCCGCCCCGTTCGCTAGGTGTATCCAGCCTGATCCCGCCAAGCCTTTCCTTCAGAAGATTTGCAACTCTCAACGTTTCTTCAACCTCATCCTTGAAGGTATCTACGAGAATAATCCTGGAATGATCCTCCGGCATAATATCGTCATAGGCCTTCGCCACGGTCAGTGTATCACCGGCAATCAGAAATGCCGCATGGGGAACGGTTCCGGTGGGATTTTTGCCCATAATTTTCGCTCCCAGAATACAGCTTGCATTATCCGCACCCCCAATCAACGCAGCCCTTTCCATTACAGGCGCAACTGCCGGGTGAACATGGCGGGAGCCGAAACAGACAAAGGGTTTGTCCCCGCATGCATCCCTGCATTCAGCGGTGGCAGTTGCCCAACCGCTTGCGCTGGCCATACAGCCAAGAATTACGGTTTCATAAATGCAGAACTCATTGTATGGACCCTTTATTCTCATGACGGTATCCATCGGTTCGAAGCTTTCTCCCTCTTGTACTGCCCAGATCTCCACGTTTTTATTCTTCAATATGTTGGCAGCTTCCTCAATACCTGCCATAACCCCTGCTTTTCTGGGAAAAATCTCAGCGGTAACTACTTTGCTATCCAGATTGAGATGACGCAGTATTTCCATCGTCCTTATGAAGTAGACATCTGTTGTTTTTCCGCTTAGGATTTCCTCGTGCGTCGCCGAGTGCAAAAGCCTGTCCCCGTCAACCTTATACTCAACGACATCCTTTAGAGTCATGAACTCTTTCTTCTCTTTCATCATGCACCTTCCTCTCTCTTTTCCGCTTATCCCTTACCTATAAAGATTATTGTATATATTGTAGTTCTGCACGACTTTCTCGACATATTCCCTTGTCTCCCGGAACGGAATATATTTTAGTGTCTTCCCATCACTGCTGTACCGCTCGTCCTTAAGCCACCTGCTCACGTTGCCGCTTCCCCCGTTGTATGCCGCTATTACCGTACTCAGGTATTCTCCGAACTCCCTTTCGAGAACACCTATATACCAGCAGCCTATCCTGATATTCGTTTCCGGCTCAAACAACATATCCTCGGTATAATTCTCGATACCAAGCTCAGACGCTGCCCACCGGCCGGTTATCGGAGAAATCTGCATCAGTCCCCTTGCTCCTTTATGGGATTCAGCCTTATGATAGAACTTGCTTTCAACTCTTATGATAGCTGGGACAAGATATGGGTCCACCCCGTACTCCTCCGCATACTTGAAGATAAGCTCCTCATGGTACATCGGGTACATCACCTTCAGTATCCAGACAGCGCTGTTCAGCATTGCTGCAATCAGAACCGCTGTTATGATGAGGGCCAGGTATATTTTTCTTCTATTTGAAAGCCTGCGCAAAGCAAACACTCCTACATTTATGCAATAGCAGCTGAAACTCTGTTTTATTAGTCCTATGAAATAAAACAAACCGCTCTATTTTCTAGACACTCTCATATTATATTATTTACCTGGTGATAGGTGCAATATTTTTTACAGTTTCATCCATAGTTTTTTAACCCTTTTCTCAAGCTCCTCAATGGTCCCGGTATTTTCAATAATGACATCGGCGTACTCGCGCTTTTGTTCCATTGGCATTTGGGCATCCACCATGGCCTCTGCCCTTTCCCGGGAAATACCATCCCTTTTCATCAGCCTTTCCATCTGCAATTCCTTCGGGATATTCACCACCCAGACCTCGTCAACAAGCCTGTGCAGTCCCATTTCTATGAGTATTGCGGCATCTATAACCACCTTATCCGTTTTTGGCTGCCTTTTCATCTCTTCAAGCAGCAATTTTATCCTATCTGTCATGACCGGATGCATAATACTGTTCAGATACTGCAGTTCATCCCTATCCGCAAATACTATGCTCCCTAGCTTTTTCCTGTTTAGAGACCCATCCTCCAGAAGAATACCCCTGCCGAAATGCCGGACAATCTCCTCTAGACAAGGGCTTCCTTTATGAACAATTTCCCTTCCTATGGTATCTACATCAATAATCTCAGCTCCAAGGCTTTTTAAAATCCTGCTAACGGTCGACTTGCCGCTGGCCACTCCGCCGGTCAAACCTATTATTAACAATCTGTTAACCCCCTATTTTGCCTCGTACCAGGTTTCCCCGATTCCCATGTCTACCCTCAGGGGTACCCTTAGTTCCACGGCTTCTTCCATGCATGCCTTTAACAGTGCCTTGACCTCTTCAACCTCATCCCTGCGGGCTTCAATGATGAGTTCATCATGAACCTGGAGTATGAGGCGGGATTCCAGGGCTTTTTCCTTAAGGCCTTTATGAACCTTAATCATGGCTAGTTTGATTATGTCGGCAGCGCTTCCCTGGATGGGCGTGTTCATGGCCATTCTCTCTCCGAAACTCCGGAGGTTTCTATTCCCTGATTTGAGTTCAGGCAGGTATCGGATCCTGCCCAGAATTGTTTTAACCATGCCCTTTTCATGCCCCTCCCTCACAATCCCATCCATGTATTCCTTAACACCGTTATACTTTGCAAAATATCTATGGATATACTCGGCAGCTTTCTTCCGCGGGATTTTTAGGTTTTGAGAGAGCCCATAATCGCTTATCCCATATATAATTCCAAAGTTCACAGCCTTTGCACTGCTCCTCATAGACGGAGTGACTTTGTCAGGCGCAACCCCGAAGACCTGGGCAGCCGTTTGGGTATGAATATCCTGGTTTTCCCTGAAGGCATCAATAAGATTTCTATCCCCTGAAATATGGGCAAGAACCCTTAACTCTATCTGGGAATAATCCGCATCTACGAAAACGAAACTCCTGTCCCCCGGTACAAAAACCCTGCGGATTTCTCTCCCCAGCTCCAGTCTGACCGGGATGTTCTGAAGGTTCGGTTCTGTGCTGCTTATCCTTCCCGTAGCTGTTGCCGTCTGCTTGAAGCTGGAGTGAACCCTTCCTGTGCGCTCGTTTATTGCTTTCAGCAGCCCATCGGCGTAAGTGGATTTCAACTTGACCAGCTGCCTGTACTCCAGCACCTTTTCAACTATCGGGTGCCTTTCTTTCAACTGCTCAAGCACTTCCGCGTCGGTTGAATAACCGGTCTTTGTCTTCTTTATAGGAGGCAAACCCAATTTATTAAACAGCACCTCCCCCAGCTGCCTGGTCGAGTTGATGTTGAATTCCTCACCGGCAAGGCTGTAAACCTCTTCAGTAAGACTATGTATGCTGTCCTCAAGCTTTTCCGAATACTCGACAAGGGCTTTGCGATCCACCTTTATGCCGCATAGCTCCATGTCCGCCAGAACCTCTATCAGGGGCAGTTCTATATCGTATGCAAGCCTCTCCATACCCATTAGTTTAATCTCGTTCTCCATTACGGGCTTGAGCCTGAATATGCTTTCAGTTCTGGAAGCCATATGCTCACAAACCCTTTCCATTTCCAGTTCACTGAATTCGATAGCCCCCCTGCCCTTTCCAGCAAGGTCTTCCAACCCGGCTATATTGGTACCCAGGTATTTGAAGGCAACCTTTTCCAACTGGTAGCTGCTTGCGGCAGGGTCCAGAAGGTACGCAAAGACCTCAGAATCAAACCTGTAATTGACCAGTCCGATACCCTGCTGTCTCAAGGCTATTATGTCCTGTTTAAGGTGATGTCCGTACTTCTCAATTCTTTCATTTTCCATTATGGGCTTAATGCGCTCAAATACTTTACTCTTATCAAGGCTGTAACCCGAGTGCATTATAGGTATATATACCCCTTCCCTTTCGTTCCATGCAAGCGAAATGCCGTATATCTCAAAATCTATATAATCATCGGTGCTGACCACAATTTCTATGGCTATACCGCTGCCTTCTTTTATACCATAGAGTATTTTTTCAAGCTCTTCCAGCGTGCTGATACATTCGCAGGTACTGGACGGTAAAGCTGTATGCTCTACCGGTATTTCCTTATCCCTTGCGAGAAGTTTGGATGCCCTTTCAAAAAGACTGTTAAATTCGAGTTGTGAGAACTTTGCAAGTACGTTATCAATGTCGGGGCTAATACTCTTGCATCTGCTCAGGTCAATATTTATCGGTATATCCCTGTGGATTGCAGCGAGTTTTTTGCTCAGAACAGCCTGGTGGGCATTTTCAACCAGACTCTGCTTAAGCTTTCCATTTGGCAGTTCATCCAACCTGCCCAGCACCTCTTCGAGGGAGCCAAATTCATGCAGGAGCTTCAACGCCGTCTTTTCCCCTATTCCTGGAACCCCGGGTATATTGTCCGACTTATCCCCCATAAGTCCCTTCAGGTCCACCAATTTTTCCGGCGTTAACCCGTAAACTTTCTCAATGCTGTCGAGATCGTAGAGTTCAAACTCGGACACTCCCCTTTTGGTATAAATCACCTTGACTTCGCTGCTTACAAGCTGCAGCGCATCCCTGTCGCCTGTAACCACAAGAACTTCAAGCCCTTTCCCTTCTCCGTATCTGGAAAGAGTACCTATTATATCGTCGGCCTCGTAGCCCTCAATTTCCACCCGGTTAACCCCCAGAGTGTCCAGGATATCCTTCAGAACCGGCATCTGCTGCGCCAGTTCCTCCGGCATCCCCTTTCTCTGGGCTTTGTAACCTTCATACTCCCTATGCCTGAAAGTTGCTTCCTTCCTGTCAAAGGCAACGCTAATATAGTCGGGGTGCTGCTCTTCATAAATTTTAAAAAGCATAGTAAGAAAACCATAGACAGCGTTGGTTGGAAGACCATCCTTTGTTGTCAGGGGAGGCAGTGCATAAAATGCCCTGTTGACAAGGCTGTTACCGTCTATTATAACCATCTTAGGTTTGCCCAATCTTAACACTCCTTTCCACAATATAGTATTTCACCATAATAATTAAAAAACCTCCATGGGGGATAAAAAAAGCCCCTCCGGCGCTCCGCTATGGAACCCTAGATTCCCTTCGGCGGTACCAGACAAGGGGACCAGACAAGGGGACAGGGACTTGTCTGGTACCCTTGTCTGGTCAAAAACTAAGGACCTCCCGCTGAGGTCCTTTAATGTTAATAGCTGTACTGTACCGATACCATTGCGCTGATTTCGAGTTCTCCGGCAGATATTGGCGTTGCTGCCTGGTCATATGACTCCGCCAGTTTTGCCAGGGCCATATCCTGCCGGTATACTATGGGTCCGCCGCTGCTTACCTCCTGGACATTCACTGCACCTTTGATCTTCACGCCCAGTCCCTCGGCAATGGCTTCAGCCTTTCCAGAAGCGTTTATAACAGCCATATTAAGCGCTTCCCTATAGTATTTTTCCGTATCCTCTATACCGAACCTTATACTGGAAATTTTATTCGAGCCCACCGAAGCAACTCCGTCGATAACTGCGCCGGTCTTATCTATATCCCTTACCACAACCTCTGCTATATTGTTAACCCTGTACTCATATACATAGGATTTGTTCGTCTTGTCGTCGTATCTCTCAACGGGGTACAGGTTGTAAGTCACAGTCTTGATGTCATCATCCTTGACACCTAAGGACTTGAGTTTGGACGCTATCTTATCCATTATCTGGGCGTTTTCCTGCTGTGCTTTCTTTGCATCGGCGCCCCTGGTTTCCACCCCTACCCTTATATAGGCTATATCCGGTTTCACCATGACTATGCCCGTGCCGCTCACGGTAATAATGTTCTTCAGTCCTTCATCCGCTGCAAGGCCCTCACTGGCAAATACATCCTTTACAAGGTAAGCGGCGAGAACCAGGCAAACCACCAGCAGCACTGATGCCGCAAGTTTTGCTTTATCCACTCTCAACATACGTTCACCTCCCTTGTATACTCTTCTTATTCCTGAATCCTCTCCATACCAGGTAACCGGCCCCGGCTATGATTATAACCGGAAGCGCAAATCCTATGCCGACAATCAGAGCCTCAACAATATCCAGTATCCCGTTCGTGGTCAGTATAAACCCTTTCTTTACCCTATCCCAGAGATTCCCCATCTTCGGAGGGCTGACCTGCTTATCCTTCGGCTCAACTTCCCTAATGAATACATTTATGGTCGAATACTGCACCAGGTTATCCCAATCCCTCATCTGGGAGACATACATCTCAATCTCTGTCCTCACCCGGTTAAGTTCATTTTCAATCCTCAGTATATCCTCAACCTTTGCCGCTTTGCTCAATATATCCAGCAGGCGTTCTTCCTGCACCTCTTTGCTTTTCAACCGGGCTTCCATGTCCATGTACTGCTTGGTTACATCGTTTCCGAATACCGATTTGTTTGTCGTTTTGCCGAGATGCTCTATCTCATCCAGTGCCCGGTAAAACTCGGAACCGGGTATTCTCAGAGCCACGTGTCCTTCCTTATAGTCCCTGCCGTCTTCGCCCACATTCGAGCGGCTTACATAGCTGTTCGAGCTCTGGATGAAGCCGCCGGTCTTTTCCACCACCTGCTGTATTGCCCTGAAGCTTTCATCAAAGTTTTCCACGTTCAGCGACAGTTCAGCATTATTTATAATCTTTCTTCCAGCCTCTGCCTCTTTCTGTTCTACCTGCTGAGGAGGCTGGGCTTCATCAGCGGTTAAGGCAAACATTTCCCTGCCCATCTTGATTTGTCCACCGGCCCCGTCCTCAGCAACATCAAATTCGGCTTCGCTGCTTGCACCCCTTCCCTCGGGAGCCATGGCTTTATTCAAGGCTTCCTGACTGGACAAGCCGTACTCCTCAGCAACGGGCTCTTCTTGGGTCTGATCCGTGCTCATATCGTTTGCCGCTTTCATGCCGCCCCAAAAACCGTTTTCCAAAGCCGGCATTACTCCTTTGGCCACAACCAGCACGAGGAGGACTGCAGCCGCTGCCGAAACAATCCTTCTGTTCCCCAGCCACCGGCTGAATCTGGTATTTTTGCCTCTGGCCTGCTTTCTGATACTGTTAATTATCATAGGAGCCAGGTATTCCGGTGGTTCCTTCTCTTCCATTTCCCCGCATTCCCTGATTAGTCTTCTGATCTCTTCAACCTCTTTGCTGCACTCAGGGCATGCCTTTAAGTGATTTTCAACCCCTTCAGCCTCTCCGGGTTCAAGCATGCCGTCTATATATAAAGAGAGTTGTTCTCTAACCTCATTGCAATTTCCCATCTCTATCCCTCCTTTCAGCATTTTAGACGCAGTTCTCGACGTTCAGTTCCCGTTTGCTTCTCTATCTCTTCCTTCAGGTTGTACCGTGCCCTGCTTATCCGCGACTTGACTGTACCGAGGTTCAGCCCCATTATATCGGCTATCTCCTGGTAGCTCCTGCCCTGGATATCCCTAAGCACTATCATCGTCCTATGGTCTTCCGGAAGCCTGTTTATGGCCTGCTGTACCTTCAGCCTGGTCTCCTTCTTCTCTACCAGTTCTTCAGGCAGGTCTCCGGCATCAGAAACCAGCTTGTATTGCTTATCTTCCGGGTTGTCGTTATGGACTATAGGATACAGCTTTGTTTTCTTTCTCTTTCTCAGCTCGTCTATGCACAGGTTCATGGCAATCCTGTATATCCATGTTCCAAAGCGGGATTTTAAATTGAACTTGCCTATAGATTTGTAGGCTCTTAGAAAAGCTTCCTGTGCTATATCGCAGGCATCCTCCTCATTGCCCATCATCCTGTAGCCCAGGTTATATATCTGTTTCTGGTACATAAGCACCAGTTCTTCGAACGCCTGCAAATCTCCCTCTTTGCTGCGTTCCACTAATCTGAGCTCTGCAGCCATAGATACTCCTCCCTTCCCTCACACCTTACACCGTTTTTGACGGTCGTTTTCCACTAAAGTTCCATAAATATGCATTCCAGCTTCTTTTTTGGATAATTTCCCCAAGAATCAAATCAGGACAGCAGCAATGCTGTTGTCCTAATAATTCTATAACCCTAGCCTGATTCCTCTATGGTAAATTTCGTAATATTTCAATATAACCATACTTTGAATAGATTTGATACTCAAATCCTTCCTGCCGTACAAATTCTATTTCTTTTTTACCCGCCGCTGACGGATTTATTAGCCCGGCTTCAATCCTGGGCTTAGTCTTAAAATCTTCAATATCTGACGTCAGAAATTTCCCATTCATTTTCACAAAGTTTATCCTGTAGTCTATCTCCTCTATATCTCCGGCGGCAGTGAGCTTTCCTCCCAGGATACGGGCCACATCCGCTATGGAAACGTATAGCACCTCGTCAATCCTATACGCGGATACCGGATTGTCAAACAAGGAACCGGTGCTGTTATTCCAATCCCATCCAATATCGGTGCCGAAAAACCGGTTCAGTTCCTCTGCGTTCACAAAAATCATCGTCCTATCGTATATTGTATCCGCCGTCAGGAACTCTCCGTTCACCTTGACCACCCAGTTCGGTGAAAACACTACCATTTTGCTCCGTAGCGCATTGAACAGCTTTTCCAGTTTAGCGGGCGTAATCTTCTCCAATAATCCAAGATCATCAAGGACTCCAATGATATTTTCCCTTAATCCGTTCTCCCGCGAATAGATATCCCTGTACGCAACTACTGCGTTCTCTCCCGGCACCTCAACCAAATCGGCATATTTTACCTCCACTGGAATCCCAATGCCAACCATTGAATACAGTTCAGAGACATCGTAGTTGAACATCCTGATACACCCGCCGGATATGCTTTTGCCAATCGACTGCGGGTCATTGTTCCCATGTATGCCGTAGCCTCTGTAGAACCCCATCCACCTGATACCGAGGGGATTAGCCGGACCGGGCGGAACCGGATTGATGCTGTTCGGATGCCATGTCGGGTTTACAGCCTTGTTATACACCCTGTAGCTTCCGACCGGAGTTTCAGCGATTGGCCTTCCGACCGCTATCGGGTATTGCTTGATCACGTCCTCTCCCTGGCAAAGGGTAAGGGTATACTTTGGTATGTCAATGATTATTCTGCGGCCGTCCTCCTGCTGCTGTGCCACCGCTCCCTGGGGAAAAAGAAACAATAATGCCAACAATGCTAATAGCAAATTTTGTGTTTTTTTCGTTTCCACTCAATGCTCACCTCTTCTCCTGCAATATATAATCTATTTGCAGGAGGCTGAAATATTCCGAGAAAAAAACTAGGTACATGCTGCACTGCATGTACCATTTTCAGATTAGAACTTTACATTGTTATCTCTGCTGAAAGGATGGAATATGCATTCCTCCAAAACACCCTTTGCGTTATACACTGCGGTAGCGTGATGCTTGAAGCGGTTTTTTGCCCTGTATCTCAGGTCCGTAAATATGACTTCAACCTGCTTGCTCTGTTTCTTTATCTCCACATGAAAGAACGGAGTAAATTCCCTGAAGAATTTCCCTACACGATTGTTCATCAGTTTATCCCCGTAATCCCGCCTAGTCGTTCTCAGCCGCTCAACTATTTCTATTCTGCCCCTTAGAATATGCACTTTGCCTACTGTGGTATGCCTGTTTGATATTATTATAAAGTCCCAGTCAAAAAAGCCTTTGGAGGATGGCAAAATTTTCACGCTTTCCTTATCAACCCTGCCCTTAAAAAATCTGGACACCATTTTTTTTGCCTGTATCCTCATCAATACAAGTAAACCAAAATAAAAAACGCAAAATAGTATTATAATGCCCTTGTAAGCCCATGAACTGTTTCTATAAAACAGCATTGCGGCAAAAAATATAATTATAAAGAAATCGAATATCTTTAGTACGCTTAAGGAATATTTCTTCCTGCTGACAGGCCAGAACAGCTGCGCGCCGTATGAGTTAAAAAAATCAAAAAAGGCATGGGACAAACATCCTATATACGTCCACAAAAGGACTCCGTAAAAACTGCCTCCCGGGAGCAGTTTTGATAATATCATGGCTGTAGCTGCACTCATCGGAAGCATCCCGGCTAGAGAATGGCTGCTTCCCCGGTGATGCCTCAGGTAGTGATAATCGTTCCAGAGCCTTGCCACTATGTCCAGATCCGGGACGAGCGCTCCTGCAATGCAGCCTGCAAATAAGGGGTTGGAAATGCTGACACTTCCTCCAGAAAGCGCATAGGTCCCGGCTCCGATTACAGCATGCGTCAAAGGGTCCATAGCGGTTCACCTCGCAGTATTATGGTTTACATAATATTTTACACTGCTTCGGCGTCTATTGCTATAGAACTTTTTTCTATTGCAACCTCGGCCTTAATATGCTAATATATATTTTGTACTCAATTTGCCGAAGTGGTGGAACTGGCAGACGCGCTGGACTCAAAATCCAGTGATGGCAACATCGTGTGGGTTCAAGTCCCACCTTCGGCACCAAAGAAAATGGTTTCACGGAAGTAATCGTATTTCTGTGAAACCATTTTTGTCGCTAATTATGTTACGGATCCGGAGCGGATAGAAACCTGTTTCAATTTAAGTTGTTACACAAATATAATTTCGCAGGGGGGAATACAATGAAAAAGAAAATTATTGCTATTTTAGCGGTGATAGTTTGTGTTGGACTAATTGGGTTTGCAGTATTTTATTCTACTTATCCAGGGCCTATGAATAAACTTCACAATGAAGATGTCATGGAAAAATATATATCTGATTTCCTTAAAAATGGCTATTCAAGGTATTACATAATTAATAGTATAGCATCTGAATTCCGGAGCATTAAAACAGATGAAGGGAAACTTGAAGCTATCGTCTTTACAACAATGAATAGTAATGTTCCACCAAAAGATCCCGATACGGTACCTTATATAATTGAGGCTAAAGAAAAAGCGCAAAAGGAAACAGACCCTGAAAAGAAAAAAATACTTCAAAATGAGTACGAAACTTTAAAAAATAAATATGGCAAACCTAATGACTCCAATTTTGTATTCATGCTTACGGCAAATCTTATAGATGGCAAAATAGACGAAAAATCAATAAAACTATTTCTGGAACAGGATACCGAGAATAACAAGGTGATGTACATACCGGCGGAGGAGATACTTCCCAAATAATTGAGCACGCTCGTCCGATTATCGGTCAGAGAGGAAAAAAGACAAAGGGGCAGGTTCATTGCTTGTTTGTCAGGGGTGATTTGTGGTCTTTTTAGCAGACAGCGTACCTGTCCCCTATCTTCCATGAACTACCATTGGAAACCTGAAAAAGTTCGAAAAGGTCTGCGCTTCAAACACCTCGCTTACCGATACAGTTATGAAAAGACCACCGTCTCTTTACCATACTACTCTTCCTCTTTTTCACAGGGATGACCTTCTGTATCCCCATGACATTCCTTAATTTGCTCCGGGCTGCACTCACCCGGCTTACCCTTTAATTTTTCCGGGTGTTCGCAGTTGCATTTACACATCTTTATCCCTCCTTTTTTACGCAGCATTCGTCCTTATTGTTAGTATCTTTCCTGCATACACTTTTAGTGTCTACAGGTTTATTAGCCATATTTCTCATTTCATCTGCCATTTGCATAAGTACATTTTTGTCTACCGAATAATGTGTCCAGTAACCCCGTTTCTCCCCATTTACTAACCCCGCTTCTCTTAAAACTTTTAGATGTTGGGAAACCGCCGCTTTCGAAACACCTAATCGGTGAGCAAGAGCCCCTACGCAAAAATCATGGGTTAACAGTAAATTTACTATTTGAAATCTAGTTTCGTCTGCTAGAGCTTTTAACATAATGGTAAAATCTATCATAAAAAACACTCCATATAATTAATTATTCACTTAACTAAAGTATATATTTATTAATTAGTTAAGTCAATATTTAAATAAAAATTCATCATAGATTATCTGGCACCAATTTCCCTTGGACTGACAACTACTGTATTCCCTTTCAAACTTACCACTCCTTATCCTGAAAGGTTCTCTCAAATTACATCTTACTCGTATCTCAACGCCTCCAGGGGGCTTAAATGTGAAGCTTTTTTAGCGGGATTGTACCCAAAGAATGTGCCGGTAAAAGCTGAGAACAAAAGTCCAAGTGAAATCCCGGAAAACGACGGTATGGCAGCTATATCGAGATATTTTAAAAGAGGTACTGCAAATATGCCCAACACTGTACCTATTAAACCACCTATCAAGCTTATAGATACGGCCTCAAGCAGGAACTGCAGCAAAATATATTTTCTCCGGGTACCGATGGCCTTTAGTATCCCGATTTCCCTGGTACGTTCATTTACCGATACAAACATCACGTTCATTATCCCTATGCCCCCGACTATAAGCACAATAACGGCAACGGCTATAAGAAGAACGGACATGGTTTTTGCAGAATCCTGGGCGGCCGACAGCCTGCTCCCCGCATCCCTTATCATAAAATCGTCTGCCCCCTTCAGCCTATGGGTTTCCCTTATAATACCAGCTATTTCCCTCATGGCCGCCGGTACGCTGTTTATGTCTTTAGCCAGAACGATAATGCGGGGTCTGACGTTTGATCCCAATACATATTTTTCAGCTACAGTATAGGGAACAAGTATACTCTCATCGATGCTGGTATCGCCGCCCATAGAATCTCCCAGCCTCTCCAGGATACCTATCACTTCAAACCTGCGCTTGTTTACATTTATGACCTTACCGATGACGCTATCCGTTTCCCCTTCGAAAAGGATTTCGGCAAGGTCCGATCCTATAACCGCAACGCGATTTCTTTTGGTATCATCTTCTCCATCTATAAATCTGCCTTCTCTAACTTCCAGGTTGGTCAGCAGTTGATAGTCAGGCAAAACTCCGCTTACGCCGCCTTGATAGCTAACGTCCTGATATCCTATTTGTGCCTTGCCGCTTATACTGGGAGAAGCCAGGCTTACCGACGGGGCCCTTTCCATAATGGCCTGCGCATCATCGGGATTCAGCTTGGTCTTTACACTCTGTCCCTGGGCAGACATAACATAGAGGGTTCCCACGTTAAGGCGGGCAAACTGTTCCTTCACCTCTGCCTGCCCGCCTTTGCCCACCGCAACCACCAGAATAATTGTGGCAGTACCTACGATTATACCTAGCATTGTTAGAAAGGCCCTGAACTTATTTGCCCATATGTTAATGAACACCATCTTTAGAAGCTCTTCAAATTTCATAGTATTAATCTCTCCCTATCTAACAGCTTTCTGACGGATTAGCACCCTGTCCCCCTGGTTAAGCCCCTCTAATACTTCGGAATTTCTACCGTCGGTAAACCCTGTTTTAATCTTACGGACTTCTGTCTCCCCCTCACCCTTTTTTACTTCCACAACCTGTTCCCCGTTTACCCGTTTTACGGCTTCATTGGGAATGACCAGAACATCCTTCTTCTGTTTTACAATAAAAGAAACGGTACAGGTCATTCCGCTTCTTATCCTGTCATCAGGATTGTCAAGGCTGACCTTCACGTTATAGGCTATTATTCCGCTGGGGTCGGTTACCGGAAGGTATTCTATATCTTCTACTTTTCCGGTATAGACATCGTCAGGAAATGCTTCGAATACAACCTCTGACTCCTGCCCCTTAAAAACTTTACCAATATCCAGTTCGAGCACCCCTGCCGTTACGTATAACCCGCCCTTTTCCGCTACCTTGGCAAAATCTGCAGAGGTTGATACGCTTTCACCTATGTTTCCCGAGAGGTAGACAAGCTTCCCATCCACCGGGGATTTCAAAACAGTGCTGTCAAGGTTTATTTCTGCCTTTTTCAGGGATGCCAGGGCCTGGTCTACAGCTGCCCTCTCCTGTTCTATGTCCGAAAGGGAGTTTTTCGTCCTCTCGTAAGCTTTTATAGCGGCTTCATAGGACTTTTTCACATTCTCCAGGGTTATCCTTTTCAGTTCCACTTCCTGTTCGGTAAAGGCCTCCTTTACTTTTATCATTGCCTCATATTGCATCTGTTCCTTGGCTAACTCCTCCTCCAGTCCGGCTACCTTGAGTTCTTCCGAAAGAATCTGACTCTCATACTGCTCTCTTGCCTTCTGCAGCTTTGCAAGGGCCGACTGGTACCCAGCTTTGGCCGTATCAAACTCGTACTGGTATTTGTCCGGTACAAGGCGTGCAATTACGTCCCCGGCCTTTAGTTCCTGCCCTAAAAAGACAGGAATTTCTCCAACTATTCCGTTTGCCTCAAACCTAAGGTTTACTGTCGAGACTTCTGCCTTGCCATCCGAGACCATATCCACTTTCAGGGTGTCTTTTCTTACCGTAACCTCTTTTATGGTTTCGGTACTGGCATCAGCATTTTTACTGTTTGATAAGTAAAAGCCCGTTACCAGGAAAACGGTTATAATTGCAGCAACCACTACAATTCTTTTGTTCTTAATTAGAATTTCCAAATTCACCCTCTATCCCTCCAAAGTTATAAGTTTAATAAGCCGGTCCCAGCGAAAGGGCATTTTCAAATCGCAGTCTGCTGATACTATAATTATGGTAATCTTCTATATATCTGAGCCGGGTTTCATTTAAAACCCGAAGAGCAGATACTGCATCATAGCTTGTAGCTAAGCCTGCTTCGAACCTTTTGTTCATTATTGACAGGTTATCTTCCGCCAGCTTCAACGCTTCCTTTCTCAGGGCCAGAGTCTTCCAAAGTTCATCTAGCTTTCTGTAGGCATATCTAACTTCCAGTTCAATGCCCGCAACAGCTTCGTCAAATTCAATCAATGCTGAATCGTAGTCACTCTTAATTATCCTATAGTCATAGGTGTTTGAGGGAAGATAACAGCTTATTAGCTCGAAGCTCTCCCTTGCGATTTCCAGTTTACTTTTTGCGGAAAATACCTCGAAACGGTTTTGCACTGCTTTTTCCAACGCATCATCAAGGGTTGAATCGATAATCTCCGGAAAAGGTGGCAGATTGGAAAACGAATACTCTATAGCTAGAGGAGTCTCTAAGGAAAGCCCCATAACGTTTTTCAAAATTTCCAAGGCATAGACCTTTGCGTTTATTGCGGACTTCAGCTGCAGTTCAGCTTCAAGGACGTCTATTTCCGCCTGCGTAAAATCAGTATTTTTGGCAAGTCCAACTTCCTTTTTCTTCTTAAGGGTATCCTGCATTTCTTTCATGTATTCAAGCGCATCTTCCTTCACCCTGACTTCCTCGGAAGCTTTGATAGCATCATAGAAAGCTTTTTCCACCTTGTATCTGATGCTGTTCTGTTTGAGTATCTCGTTTTTTTTACTGCTTTCATAGGCGATTTCGGTAGTTAGAGGCTTCACGTATTTCAAATAAGCTGTGTCATATGTAAAATACTCAAGTATTTTTTCTGCCGCACTATCTGCTTTTTTATCCAGAACGCTGCTCTTTTCCTTATCTATCCGGGCAAGCATGATTTCCGGGCTATGCTCGAGGGCATAGTTCACCGTCTCCTCAAGAGTGAAATTTATCATTTGATCCTGAAGATCTGAAGCTAAAGCAAGATTTGGAACGACAACCAGCATTACGACGGCTAAAGCTAATATCCTTTTGACCATTTACCTCACCCTAAACTAAGTATTTTTTCATCCTTTAATATCTTACCATCCTGTATATGAATAACCCTGCCTGCAAGTTTTGCTACAGCGGTATCATGGGTTATTAACAGGATTGTGTTACCCATGGAATTAAGCTTTAAAAACAACTCCAAAACTTCGCTGCCGGATTTCGTGTCCAGGTTACCCGTAGGCTCATCCGCCAGAATTATCTGGGGATTCCCAACAAGAGCCCTGGCTATGGCCACCCTCTGCTGCTGGCCTCCCGAAAGCTCATTGGGACGGTGATGCATCCTGTCGAAAAGTCCCACCATCCGTAATAACTCCTTGGCCTTTTCCCTTGCAGTATCCCTTTTTTCACCCCTATATAGAAGAGGTATTTCAACATTCTGTACTGCTGTAAATTTGGGCAGGAGGTTGAATTTTTGAAATATAAATCCTATTTTTTTACTTCTGATATCCGCAAGCTCATCATCATTCATGCCTGAGACCTTTCGTCCCTCAAGATAGTATTCGCCGGCGGTTGGAGGATCGAGGCAGCCCAAAATATTCATCAGAGTCGACTTTCCGGACCCCGACGGGCCCAATATCCCCACGAATTCGCCTTTGCTTACAGTCATTGTAATGCTTTCAAGGGCCTTCACCTTAACCGGACCGGTTCCATACACCTTCTCAATATTAACCAGTTCTATCATTATCCCACTCCTAACCGCATCACTGCTGTCCGAACTGCTGCACATGAATAAACTCGGATGAGGGTGTTGTGCCGGGTGCCGCCTCCTCCAGCCATATCCGCAGTGTCTGCCCTTCTTTTATATCAGAGATTTGAAGTTCGGTTACCTCTGTCTTTCCGCTTAAGTTTGACAGAGAAATAATCGGAGTTCCCACGGGAATTATCAATTCCAAGGTCTCCCCTGCAGTCTTATTCCGTTCTTCCCTCCGCTTGGCTTTTTCCTCGGGACTTAAGTTTTGCATTTCATTCCTGAGCTTTTCCTTTTCCGCATCGGCCAGCTCTTCACGGTTGCTATCTAATTTGTATACAACCAGTTCATTCCCCAGTATGCTTTTAACCTTCCCAAAGACATCAGGATTTCTGTCGGGCCCGCCAAAAAGAGATACATCATTCCTGCTGGGGCCCTGGTTTTGCAATTCGCTATTTACACCGGCACCGGAATCGCAGGCCGACAGCAGAAAAATGGCAATGACAATACACACCGGCAAAACAGTATTCTTTTTCATCAACATTGACGTTATCTTCTTCTCCTTTCCACGGAGTTCTTTATCCACAAAATGAAGGCGGGGGATAGGTCAATCCCTTTCCCCCGAGCCTGTCGCGCTTCACTTACAGGGATGTTGGGTTGTAAAAGCCACCCATACCCCTTCCCATTTTACCTCTAAAACCCGCTCCTCTCATCTTACCGAGTTCCGCCAGTTGCTCCTGGGTTAAGTTTTCATTCACCTCGTCAATTTGTTCCTTTTTCAGGTCATAGATTTTGGACTGAAGGTCCGCCAATTCCTTCTTCTTGTCTTCAATGGCCTTTGTATCGGGATTTTTCTGGAAATACAGGTTTTTCAGTTCAAATACCTTTTGGGAAATCTCTGTCCTTAAGTCCTGCATCTCATTAAATAAATTGGTGTGAAGCTCTCTCAGCTGGTCATACTGCTCATCCGAAAGGTCTAATTTTGTGATTGCGGGTGCCCAGTCGCTGTCGGACCAGCGTCCTCCGCCTCCACCCCAACCGGCTGCCGATGCCGACACTGCGATACCTATGGTCAGCACAAATGCCAGTCCCAAGGCTAACATTTTCTTTTCCATTTAATACCACACTCCTTTTTTTGATGTTTTTTATTTTCGTTTTTATCCTATCCGCTAATTGTGGAGATTTTATGAAGGATGTTTGACAATTTTGTGAACTTTGCTTTTAAATTTATACTTGTAGTGGAATCGGCATTATGCTATTATTAAGCTATAATCATATATATGTTTATTTCATATATATAAGGAGGTTATATAATGAAAGTTATTAATATGCCCAATGAAATAGGATATTCAAGCAGCCATCCGGTAAAGAAGGATTTAATCATTAAGGAAAAGTACAAACTGCTTACTATTGGAGTGGATAATGGGGTTACCATTGCGCCATGTGTAATGGAGAGCGAAACTTTATTTTATGTGGTTGAAGGCCGGGGGGAAATTAACGATTATGGCCGGGAGGGGAGCACAGATTATAAGAACACATTAACGATCAAATCAGGTGACATTATCGTAGTACCGCCCAAAACAATAAGGAGCATCGCTGCCTACGAAAGGATGTCCCTGCTTGCAGTACAAATACACTAAAAATCAACGGATATGAGGGTTATGTGCAGCATAGCTTTGCCATAACCAGATGGGTATTGAGCCTTATAGGTGTACTGACTATGTCATGGCTGATTAACAGGCTTATATCTGAGACTGAAAAACAGCAGATATTTGCTAAACATAATGATAATACCAGGGTAGAATATTAATTCTACCCTTAACAACTATTTCCCGCTGCTCACCATTTTCACCGCTCCCATGGGACAGTAATTTACGCATTTACCGCACCCTATGCAGATGTCATGGTCAACCTCAGGCGTATCCGCGCCAAAGAAACCCTTCACATTCTGGGATACCGCTTTTACAGGACAGAGTCTTTTGACAGGACAGAAGGGTGATCTATCACATTTTGACTTATTTATGACTGCTTTTTTCATGGTTTCTCCTCCTTATCCCCTATACTGGTAGGGGGTATATATTTATATTATAGACTCCCCTTCACCAGTTTGCAAGCTTTTTCTACTTAGTCTTTTTCTACTTAGTCTCTCCGTCCATATATACCCTGCTTCCGGTAGCCTTTCTCTGGTACTGGTATTTGCCCCGGTACGGCCTTTCCGCTTCTTTGTCCATAAGCGCAAACACCAACTGGCACAGCCTGCGCCCGGATACCAGTTTTATAGGGAGCGTGTTCGCGTTGAAGAGTTCGAGAGTTATCTCTCCCTCAAACCCTGCGTCCACCCACCCGGCATTCTGAATGAACAGCCCCATCCTCCCTATGGAACTTCTCCCTTCCACAAAAGCGGTTATATTGTTGGGAAGCTTGATGTATTCCATCGTAGTCGCAAGAAGAAAGGAATGGGGCGGTATAACAATCTCATCCCTTTCTATCTCCACATACTTCAGTTGTTCATCCATGGATATGCACTCAACACAGTTCTCATCAATCTTGAGGAAATGCGTGCCAAGCCTCAGATCGATCGATGCCGGCTGGATCTGTTCCGGTGTGATCGGTTGGATCACGAGTTCCCCTGTTTTCAACATCGCTTTGATTGTTGCATCCGAAAGTATCACAAGTATCCCTCCCTGAACCTCTTCTATAGTATTAAGTCTGCAGGAGCGCTGCAGACTGTTAAGGCTAATTGTTTATTATCCTTTTCAATTCTTCGAGAGCGTCTTCCACCTTGCCGGAGGCTCTGACTTGCTGCTCCGAGAGCTCGGTAAGCCTTTCTATCTGGGAAACCACCGATTTCATTTCATCGGAAAGCTTGACCAGAATCTTGTTGATCTCTCTTGCAAAGCTCTCACTGTCCTCGGCAAGTTTGGATACTTCCCTGGCCACCACGGCAAAACCCTTGCCGGCTTCTCCAGCCCTTGCGGATTCTATTGATGCGTTTATTCCGAGGATCTTGGTCTGGTTGGCGATTTTATTAACATAGGTAACTATCTGGTCGGTTTCTTTTATATAGTTCATGGAGGCCTGAGTAGCATTGGACAGCACATTGCTCACATCGTCCATATTGCTTATTCCCTCCACGATCTGTCTAATCTCCATGGCAATTCTCTTGTCCGCTTCATTTATGGCCCTCACCTGTCCGTTCAGGGCCATTAGGGTTTCCTCAGCTTTCTCGACAAGTATTGTCAGCAGCCTCGCAGCTTCCGAATCCATAATTTTACATTCACTGCCATACCTGTCTCGCAAAATGTCGGCTACACTCTTTGAACCGGTTACTTCTATGATAATATCAATATCCCTGGCAGGGATTTTTTCGAGGTCTGAAATGTACCTGATACCCAGTTCTTTTGCCCTTACAACGCCGGGGGCGTCCACGTTCCTATCCACTATGCAGCTCACTTCTATGTCCTTAATATTGCTTAGTGTATTGAGAATAGCCATTCCACCCTTACCCGCACCCACAATTCCTATCTTCATTATATACCCCCTCGTCAACTGTTCTTTAGCAAAATCAGTTTTAACAAGAAAATTTTATCACATACTGACGAATTTGTTAATCGGGCATTTTATTGTATCTGATTATGTAAAATTATGTCTGCTTGCTTGTACACAGGTATTTCTGTTAATATATTTATGGTGGATTTTAATTTTTCTGTTTGAATGGAGGATCAACATTGAAGGGCGAGAAAATTAAAAGCATCCGAATTGAAAAGGGATACACCCTTGCCGACCTTGCAGCAAAAACGGGCTATACCGCAAGCTACCTTTCCCAGATTGAAAGAAACCTTAAGAATCCTTCCCTTGAGGCATTGAGAAAGATTTCCGACGGCCTGCACACTCCAATAATTACATTCCTAATAGATGAAAACGAAAAATATATACCTGCCGAAACCCATGAAAGTGATGCATTTGAAAGATATGCTTTGCTTAGGGGAACCTCCAGAAGAAAAATGATAGTACCGGAAATCGGTGCCGAGTATCAGTTTATTACCCCAATTCCCCGAAACAGTTTAAACAAGCCAAGAATGCTGGGTTTCTACAACGAGTTAAAACCCCAAGCCTGGGTGTCCGAGAAACTCGTCACCCATGAACCGGAAGAGAGCATTATAGTGATTGATGGGCTGGTGGAAGTATACGTAGATGATAAAGTATTCACATTAGTCAAGGGAGACAGCTTTTATATCGCCGGCAACGTACCGCATAATATAAAGAACCCGACGGATACCAAAGCAATAATAGTTGCTTATCAGTCCCCCGCCATGTATTAATCCAGGTCTTTTTTCTCAATAAAATCAAAACCCTGTCTGAAAAATTTCGAATCTCAATTACGTTTGTTATTGACAGAGCAATTAAACTGTCTTATACTTAACTATAAGTTAATTAACTTATAGTTAATTTTTTACCTAATACTAATTTCATGTAAGGAGGCGGTGCCAATGGATAGCAAAGAAGACGCTGATATCGATATTCCCACCGGTATTCTAAGAAAGTATTTCGTCGCAGATGCGCACCTCGATTTGCTCTTTGACGTGGAGAAGCAAAGAAGTTATGGCCGCAGAAGGGTCATTGCATCGGACTATTTGCCCGGATTTGAAGAGGGTGGTGTTAATCTCGTTGTTTCATCGTTATATATTGACGATATTTTCCTGCCCGAAATGGCATTGAGAAGAGCATTGAACCAGGTCAGCGCACTGTACGGTGAAATTGAAGAAACCGGGGAAAAATTGATGCTCTGCAAAAGCTATTCCGACATCATCGCGGCGCGGGAAAGCGGAAAACTGGGAATACTCCTATCCTTTGAGGGTGTTGAGCCTCTATACAACGATATCAGCCTTCTGAGAGTCTTTTACGAGTTGGGACTGAGGATTGTAGGCCTGGTATGGAGCAGACGCAATTTTGCCGGAGATGGAAGCCGTTTTTCCGAGGCGGCAACCGGGAATGGCGGCGGTCTGACCGACTTTGGTTTTGAACTGGTGAGAGAGGCAGAAAACCTAGGGATGCTCATAGACCTGAGCCACCTTAACGATGAAGGCTTCTGGGATGCAATCGATGTAGCGCGGAAACCGGTTATAGCCTCCCACTCAAACTGCCGTACCCTTAATAGTATAGGAAGAAACCTGACCGACGAACAGATTAGAGCAATAGCGTCCAAGGACGGCGTGATTGGAATCAACGCATCAAGCATACTCGTTGCGGGCAGGGACGAGGATGCTAACCTGGACTTCCTGGTAAACCACATAGACCACATAGTGGACCTGGTAGGACCCGGTCATGTGGGCCTGGGTTTTGACCTGTGCAACAGGCTGTTCAGCCATATCTCCTTTGAAGCAATAAAGGGAATAACCCGGAAACCCTTTGACGTCCTGGAAGGCCATAAGGATATGAACCTTCTGGTCGACAGGCTCCTTGACAGAGGGTATGGAGAAAACGAAATAGGGCAGATACTCGGTGACAACTTTCTCCGGGTATACGAACAGGTATTGAAATAGTATTTTACATAAATTACAAGGAGGGAAATATATGCAACCATTAATAACGAGCCAGGGAGCCATACTCGCTGTTATGGCTTCCATAGTGGCAGTATCATTTCTTTTACAAAGGCTGAAGTTTTTTAAATCCTTTGGTCCGGCAATAATCTGCATAATCATCGGTATTATCCTTGCCAATTTCAACATTGTACCCCACTGGCACGACGTATACGGCGTATTCTTCCAGTACGCCATTCCCGTTGCACTCACCATGTTTCTTCTGAATGTCAACCTGAAGGAATGGATAAAGCTTTCCAAACAGCCTCTGCTAGCAATGGCCTTTGCTGTCATCAGCGTGTGCGCTGTCACCCTGTTGGCCGGATTATACTTTGCTCCCAGAATACCGGAGGGCTGGAAAATTGCCGGGATGTTTATCGGGACCTATACCGGAGGCAGCAGCAACCTAACCGCCATAGGTACGGGGCTCAACGCCTCGCCCACGACCTTTGCCAGTGCGAACGCAGCGGATTATATAATCGGCCTTCCTACAATAGTCCTATTCTTCGCAATTCCCGGTATACTGGCGAGGTCAAAATGGTTCAAGAGGGTTTGGCCCTATTCGCTGACCGAGGAAGAGCTGTCGACGGACGATGATACGGAATTGTTCTCCAAGAAGGAATGGTCGATAACCGATATCGCGCTCCTGTTTGCGATCGGGTTCATTGTTGCCGAAGTGGCTACAGCCCTGTCCCAGGGATTCAGCGCACTCACATCGGGCGCCGTACGCATCCTGCTGATAACCACCCTTGCGCTCATACTGGCTCAGTTCAAACCAATAAGGGAAATCAAGGGTAACATGGACGTAGGCTACTTTGTCGCCCTGTTCTTCCTGGTTATTATAGGGTTCCTTGTGGATATCAATGAATTCATGAACTCTGCGCCCCTGATTGCCGTATTCTGCTTCTTCGTAATCATAGGCTCCCTTGCACTTCATATTGCTCTGTGCCGGCTGTTCAAAATCAAATATCAATATGTACTGATATCTATCGTTGCAGCTATAGCCGATGGCACAACGGCAGCACTAGTGGCAGGGACGGGAAAATGGAAGTCAATAATCAGTGTAGCTGTAGTACTGGGAGCGATAGGCATGGCCCTGGGCAATTATGTGGGCATAGGAGTTGCATACCTTCTAAAGGCCATAATCGGAGGTTGATGGGTTGTAAAAGTGGACGGCATCCTATTATTGGTGAAGGAGTGATTATGCTTGAAATGTATACCGGATAAAGAAAACAGGTTTGCGTATTATATTTCTGGTATTCATATGGCTGATATAGTATTCGGTCAGGACCGGATCCAACATAGCAAATTGAATACATCTACAGGCCAGTGGTCTCCTGAGGATGCCCTGGACCCCCAGGACCGGTCCTATGAAATTCCCCTTTATGAGATAAATAAAAACCTCAAGGAAATGAATGAGTACGATTGGGACGGAAATGATTCTGCACGCTTCCCATGGGGCCATGTATATCATCGTTACACCGGCGTGAAAACAAATGGCCGGGAGGCATGGATTTGGGCCCAGAGGGAAGCCAGGTTTCCCCTGGACATAATCGTTGAAAACAACCGGGTAATAGGCTTCATCTATACAAAACGGGACGGTTGTACAATCATGGTCAAGCCGGGATATGAGGACCTGACACCGCTGAAGGAATGGAAAGACCCTATGCTATCGGATGCATGCCATTGTATAAAACACATAGGAAAGCATATGGTAAAAATGCGGGATGGGATTAATCTGGCTACAGAAGTCTGGCTTCCGGCAGGCCTACCCATGGATGCAAAGGTTCCAGCCATACTTGTAAGGACTCCCTATGGCAGGTTTAGGTTTGGAGCGGTGGAGCTGAGATTTGTACAGAGGGGATATGCCCTTGTTACCCAGGATACGAGAGGCCGTGAGGATTCCGAGGGCAAGTGGATTCCTATGGTGCATGAGATGAGCGACGGTGACGACACCCTTAACTGGATAGCAGCCCAGCCATGGTCAGACGGCAAGGTTGGCATGATTGGCGGTTCCTATGGCGGGTTTGTCCAGTGGGCAGCTGCAGCCAGCGGCAACCCCCATTTGAAAGCAATAATCAGCCTGGTAACAGCCGGAAGCCCCTTTGTAGACATACCGCGAAAAGGGGGTACTGTGGTATCGGGTATGCTTGCATGGGCCTTTATGATGGCCGATAAGACGATGAACACAGATGCAATGGTCCGGGATGACTGGGACAAGGTTCTGAAGATCAGGCCAATCAAGAACATACCGCAAAAAACCCTAGGTAAGCCGATAGAATTTTGGGATGAGTGGATGAAACATCCAAATTACGATGAGTTTTGGGAGAGGTCAGACTGGACTCTCCACGGTGACAGGATTGATGTGCCTGCTCTCATAATATCGGGATGGTACGACGACGATGGTATGGGCACCACAGAGGCATGGGAAATGAACCAAAACAACAACCGGGACAACCAAAGGCTCATCCTGGGTCCCTGGTATCACCAGGCAAACTCAACAAGGGACATCCACAACGTACCCTTTGGGGACAATGCCATCAGGTATGACCTGGATCTGCTGTATCTTCGCTGGTTTGACCGCTTCCTTAAAAAAATGGACAATGGTGTCGAAAGGGAATCCCGTGTTCAGTACTATATGGTAGGCAGCAATCAATGGATGGAATCTGATAAATGGCCTCCAGAGGAGGTTGAGTATACCGACCTATACCTACACAGCGGTGGAAAGGCGGTATCCAGTGCGGGCAACGGTACCCTTGGCACCAACATTCCGGGCAAAGAACCCGTGGACATTTACAGGTTTGACCCCGAGGACTCTGCGCCCTACCTGATTGACGTTTCGGAAAACGAGTTCAGCGTACCCGAGAACTACAGGGATGTGGAAAAGCGCAGCGATGTGCTTGTATATACCTCTGAGCCCCTTACGGATGACCTTGCAATTGCGGGAGACGTATTTGCCGTGCTCTATGCATCAAGCAGCGCAAGGGATACCGACTGGGTGGTAAGGCTGACCGATGTGGATGAGGAAGGTAACTCAATCAGGCTATCCGACGGGATTCTAAGGGCAAGATTCAGGAATTCCTTTAAAAAGCCTGAGTTCTTAACCCCTGGTAAGGTTGAAAAATATCAAATAAAAATGACCAAAATTGCCAACGTGTTCAAGAAGGGTCACAGAATAAGGGTACAGGTTACCTCAGGGGCTAAAAACCTTGCCTTTCCAAACCATAATACCGGCAGCGACCCGGCCTTAGATACCGGATTTGTAACAGCGGAACAGACAATTTATCACGATGCCGTGTTCCCCAGTCACATAAAGCTTCCTGTACTGAGAGGAAACCTTAGCAACCGATAATTTTCATGCGGATCACAGGTACTAGATAGCAGTTCGCAGATCGCAGGTGCAAGTATTAGTTCGTAGTTCGTAGTTGGTAGTTCGTAGTTGGGCAAAGGTCCATCGTCAGGAATGGCCATGGACCTTTGTACCCTTCACTTGCCGGTTTCAACCATGAACCTTAAAAATTCCTCCTCTGTCAGCGGTTTGCTGTACAGGTATCCCTGCATGTCATCACAGTTCAAGCTATTAAGTATATTCAACTGTTCTTCCTTGTCCACTCCCTCTGCAGTTACAACCATATCCATATTGTGTGCCATTGTTATTATCGAGCTTACTATGGCATAATCATTCTTATCGTTCATAACTTCTCTGATAAAGGTCTGGTCGACCTTGAGCATATCCACATTCATTCTCTTCAAACGGCTGAGGCAGGAATATCCGGTTCCAAAATCATCGATGGAAATATAGACGCCCATGTCCTTCAACTGGGACAGCACTTTTAGTGTCAGGTCCATGTTCTGTATGACTGCGCTCTCTGTAATCTCCAGTTCCAGATACATGGGATCCAAACCCGTTTCCTTCAATATCCTGTCCACCGTCATAACAAAGCTCTGCATCTGCACCTGTTTGGCGGAAAGGTTGACCGATACCCGTAAAGGTACCAGCCCCTGCTCCTGCCAGCTTTTGTTCTTAGCGCAGGCTGTTCGAAGTACCCACTCTCCAATCGGAACGATGAGGCCGGTTTCTTCTGCAATGGGGATGAACTCTGCCGGCAGTATAATTCCCCTATCAGGGCGCCTCCAGCGAAGCAGGGCTTCGGTTCCGGTTATATTACCTGTTTTCAGGTTTACCCTGGGTTGGTAGTGGACCTCAAACTCCTTGTTGTTAAGAGCCTTTCTCAGCCTGTTAAAGAGATTCTGCCGCTCAATAATGGTTTCGTTTATATTGGGGGTGAAAAACTGGTAGTTATTTCCCCCGATTTCCTTTGCCTTGTACATTGCAGCATCCGCGTTCTTTACAAGGGCCTCTACTTCCGTTCCGTCTTGGGGAAACAAGCTGATTCCGATACTGATGGTGGTATAAAACTCGTTGTTATCAACGATAAAGGGCTGCTGGAAGGCATCCAGGACCTTCTGCGCCACATTTACGACATCCTCCACCATGTTAAGCTCCGATAAGACCAATATAAACTCATCGCCGCTCATCCGTGAAACAGTATCCGTAACCCTCACCGTCTTCTGTAAACGCTCGGCAATCGCCTTGAGCAGTTTGTCCCCGGCGCCGTGTCCGAGGGTGTCGTTTACGTTCTTGAACTTGTCCAGATCAAGGAACATTACTGCCAGGGGGGCATTATTCCTTTTTGCATGGGCCAGTTCAATGGCGAAGCATTCCTGGAACAGGGTGCGGTTCGGCAGCCCGGTAAGGGTATCATAGTATGCCAGGTTATTTATGGTTTCCTGTGCCTTTTTCCTTTCGGTAATATCCCTTATGACGCTCAACACAGCATCCTCTCCCCTGTATGAGAGCCATGTTGCCGAAATTTCGACGTCAACGACAGTTCCATCCAAGCGAACAATCTTGTATTCCGTCATAGGCATATACGCTTTGTCCCGCAGTACTGCTGTAAGTCTGACCCTTGCCGTTTCAGCGTAATCCGGATGAATCAGACGCGTAATATGAAGTCCCTGGATTTCCTGCTGTGTCTTGCCGCCAAGGAGCTGGAGAGCTGCCATGTTGCTGTATTCTATCTTACTCTCCCGGTGAACAATGATGGCATCGGGCAGAAACTCAACCAGCTTTCTATAGCGTTCTTCGCTCTCCGCCAGAGCTCTTTCGGCCTGCTTTCTAGCGGTGATGTCCGTATATATTCCGTAAATCCCCACCCGCTCATTATCAATCATTATCGGATACCCGAGAATTGAAACATCTATCAGGCTAACGTCAGATCTTTGAGTATTTTTCGCACCTTTTCCTTTACAGTAGCCCTGTAATCCGGATGTACCAGATCGAGTACCTTTGGCCAGTTGTCAACTACGAACTACCAACTACGAACTAATATCTAGTACCTAGGACCTACTACCTGCCGACTGCAATCTATATTCTACTTTAGAGTTCTCAGGGAGTTTAGTACCGCTATCACCGCAACTCCCACATCGGCGAACACCGCAGCCCACATGGTCGCCATCCCCGCCGCACCAAGTACCATTACTATACCCTTCATCCCCAGAGCAAACACAATATTCTGCCAGACTATCGACCTTGTTCTTCTGGCTATCCTGATTGCATCGGCAAGCTTCCCTGGTTCGTCGGTCATCAGCACAATATCCGCTGCCTCTATGGCGGCGTCCGAACCAAGACCGCCCATGGCAACCCCAATATCCGAACGGGCCAACACCGGTGCATCGTTAATCCCGTCACCCACGAAAACCAGCTTGCCCTTTGAACCGGACCCCTTCTCCAGTTCCTCAACCTTTTCCACCTTCCGGTCGGGCAGGAGGCCGGAATAGAACTCGTCTATCCCTGTTATACCCGCAACCTTCGCGGCTGCAACCTCATTGTCCCCAGTCAGCATTACGACCTTTCTCACTCCCATCAGCTTAAGCTCTGCAATGGCTGCCGCCGCATCTTCTTTTATTTCATCGCCTATTACCAGGCACCCGGCATAATCCCTGTCCACAGCCATGTACACAACAGTACCGGGGTATTCCGATTTATCATAAGGTATATTATCCCTTTCCATCATCCTTGCATTGCCGGCCAGTATACTCCTGCCGCCTGTTTTTATCTCCACCCCATAACCCGGCGCCTCATTATAGCTCTCGACCCTATCCCTGTCAATCTCCTTTCCGTAGGCCTTCATAATGGACTGGGCAATGGGATGGTTGGAATAGCTTTCCGCCAGTGCGGCGTATTCCAGAAGCTCATCTTCACTTATGCCGTCCCGGGGCAGCACCCTTTCCACCCTGAATACACCCTTTGTAAGGGTGCCGGTCTTGTCGAAAACCACCGTATCTATGCTGTTCAATGCCTCCAGGTAGTTGCCTCCTTTAACCAGTATGCCGTTCCTGGACGCATTTCCTATACCCCCGAAGAACCCAAGGGGTATGGATACGACCAGAGCGCACGGACAGGATATGACCAGAAAGATAAGCCCCCTGTAGAACCATTCGGAGAAACTCGCATTTTTCATCACCAGAGGCGGGAACAGCGCTATTGCCATGGCGGCGAATACAACGGCCGGTGTATAATAGCGGGCAAACCTGGTTATGAACTTCTCGGTTTTTGCCTTTTTGCTCCCAGCATTCTCCACCAGGTTCAGTATGCGCGATATGGTGGATTCCGCAAAAACCCTTGATACCTTAACCTCAATCCTGCCATTCTTGTTTACAAAGCCGGCCAGCACCTCATCTCCGGCTCGTATTTCTCTAGGAATAGATTCGCCGGTGAGAGCAGAAGTGTCCACAGAGGATGCTCCATCAGCAACCATGCCGTCAAGGGGAATCCGCTCTCCGGGCTTCACTATTATTATATCGCCGGGGTCCACCTGCCCAGGAGATACCCGCTCCATGCCTTCTTCCAGTTTTAGATTTGCATAATCGGGCCTGATTTTCATCAGGCCGGCTATTGATCTTCTTGACCTGTCAACAGCTGCATCCTGAAGGAGTTCCCCAAACTGGAAGAACAGCATCACGGCTGCGCCCTCAGGGTATTCACCGATGGCAAAGGCCCCTATCGTGGAAACGCTCATCAGGAAGTTCTCGTCAAACACCTGGCCCCTCCTGATATTGCCGGCTGCCCGCGCCACTATCTCCCCTCCGGCCAGCAGATAGCTTGTGAAGAACAGCGTCAACTCCACGACCGGCGTCATATGGAAAATTACTGCAAAAAAGAATATGCCCGCCCCTACAGCAAGCTTCATTAACCTTATACCATCCTCTCTGTCTGTCATATCATATACCCCCGTAAATTATTATCTATGGCTAACGTGCAGTAAACTCTGACCAAAAATATTCTTTACGTGCTCATCATCCAGCGAATAGTAGACAACCCTTCCTTCCCTCCTGTATTTCACAAGCCTTGCGTGCCTCAGAACCCGCAGCTGGTGCGATATCGCCGACTGGCTCATATCCAGGAGCGAAGCGATATCGCATACGCACATTTCCTCATCCAGCAGGGCGCAGATAATCTTAACCCTTGTAAAATCGCCGAAGACCTTGAACAGTTCAGCCATTTGCGCAAGCCTTTCTTCGGCCGGCATCTCCGCCTTTACCTTATCTACAATGTCACTATGAATAACATTACATCTGCACGTATCCCTTTCTTCCTTCACGTTCTCCATAAAATACCCCCTACATATGAACATATATTCATATGTATATTATAATACAAACAAATACAAAAAACCACCCCATCCTGCATTTGGACATGGTGGTTTTCCATCTTCGTCGGAGCCTGTTGGAACGTTTTTCTTAACCGTTGGCTTTCCGGATCAGTTCTCTAGTCCTCAAAGCAATCTCGTCAGGGTCAACTTTTATCCTGGCTGCCCCGCTTTCGATGGCCGCTCTGGCCACCTCCCTTGCTACTACAGGCGCCACCCTGGGGTCAAAGGCTTCGGGGATTATGTAATCCTCTGTGAGTTCTTCTTCCGGTATTATCCCTGCCAGCGCATACGCTGCAGCAAGCTTCATCTCTTCGTTTATGTCGGTTGCCCTGACGTCCAGCGCTCCCCTGAACACCCCCGGAAATGCCAGTACGTTGTTAATCTGGTTCGGACAATCCGACCTGCCTGTGCCAACTATCCGGGCTCCTGCTTCCTTTGCCAGGTCCGGATCAATTTCTGGCACTGGATTGGCCATAGCAAAGATAATCGGGTCCTTGTTCATGCTCCTTACCATTTCCTGGGTTACTACGTTGGCTGTCGATACTCCTATGAAAACGTCCGCTCCGGCCAGTGCGTCGGACAGGCTGCCTTTCATATTTCCCGTATTTGTGACTTGTGCAATTTCCTCCTTTGCCCAGTTCATGCCTTCTTTTCTGCCCCTGTAAATTATACCTTCCCTGTCGCACAGTATAATGTTCCTGACTCCTACTTCAAGAAGAATTTTCGTAATTGCGATCCCGGCCGCTCCTGCGCCGTTAATTACTGCTGACAGCTCTTTCATCTCTTTACCGGTGATTTTTAAAGCATTTATCAGGCCGGCCAGCACAATGATGGCAGTACCATGCTGGTCATCATGAAACACCGGAATGGATAGCTTCTCCTTCAACCGCCTTTCTATCTCAAAACAGGCCGGTGCAGCTATGTCCTCCAGATTAATCCCGCCGAAGGTCGGCTCTATCTGCTGTACGACATCGACAATCTTGTCAACATCCGTTGTATTTAGACAAATAGGAAAGGCATCCACACCGGCGAAGCTCTTGAATAGTACTGATTTCCCTTCCATTACGGGCAGTGCAGCCGGACCTCCTATGTTGCCCAATCCAAGCACGGCCGTTCCGTCCGATACCACTGCAACCATATTGCCTTTAGCTGTGTATTCATAAATGGCATCGGGATTTGCATGTATCTCCCTGCAGGGCTCGGCAACGCCCGGTGTATAAGCCAGACTAAGGCTTTCCTTGTCTTTTACAGCCACCTTGCTTTTCACTTCCAGCTTGCCTTTATTATCTCTGTGAAGTTTTAGTGCATCTTCCTTTAGCGACATTATGGCTCCTCCCTTTCACTCTTTATACTGTTTTTTCCCAACTGTGTACAGGTCGTTCCCCTGGCTATCGATGATTACGGTAACAGGAAAGTTTTCCACTCTCAGTCTATAGATTGCCTCGGGACCCAAGTCTTCAAAGGCAAGCACCTCTGCTTCTTTAATCGCTTCTGCCAGAAGTGCGCCGGCGCCGCCTATGGCCCCAAGATAAACCGCCCCATGCTTTACTATCGCGTCGATCACCCTTTGATTCCGTATTCCCTTGCCTATCATACCCTTAAGCCCTCTTTCCAGGAGAGCCGGTGTATATGCGTCCATCCGGCCGCTTGTAGTAGGTCCTGCAGACCCTATTACGGCACCCGGCTTAGCCGGGCAGGGACCGACGTAGTATATGACCTGGCCCTTTAGATCCATGGGCAGGTTCTCCCCCTTGTCCAGCATTTCAACCAGCCTCTTGTGGGCGGCGTCCCGTCCTGTATATATTGTACCGTTTAAAAGCACCCTGTCCCCGGACTTCAGTTCTCTTACCGTCTCACCGGTCAACGGAGTATGTACCGTCTTTTCCAATCCTTCCACCTCATTCCTTCATCAGATCGCAGTTCGCAGATCGCAGGTATTAGATACCAGTTCGTAGTTCGTAGTTGGTAGTTCGTAGTTGCTAGGGCATAGATTATTCTAGCTCACAAATCACAGTAACCAAGGCAAGGCTTACAGGTTTTTCCCATAATAGCTTCCCTGACGCCTGTCATCTGACAACTGGGAACTGATATCTGACAACTGATTTCTCACAACTAGCAACTGATAACTATATTATTGCTTCCTTATGCCTCGCAGCATGGCACTGAATATTCACTGCCACCGGCATACTTGCTATATGAGCAGGAAAAGTTTCAATGTTTACTGCCAGCGCAGTTATCCTGCCGCCAAAACCCTGGGGACCTATACCGAGCTTGTTTATCTCCTCCAACAGCTGTTTTTCCAGCTTGGCAACCTCAGGATTTGGATTGTAACGGCCCAATTGACGCAAGAGTGCCTTCTTGGCAATCAGTGCTGTCATTTCTATCGTTCCACCGATACCCACTCCCACTATGATCGGTGGACAGGGATTGGAACCTGCATTATCTACTGATTCTAACACAAATTTCTTAATGCCTTCAACCCCATCAGACGGTTTTAACATGCGCAGTGCGCTCATGTTTTCGCTTCCGCCACCCTTAGGAGCGACGGTTACCTTCAACCTGTCTCCGGAGACTATTGTGGTGTGGATTATCGCGGGAGTATTATCTCCGGTATTCTTCCTTGCCAGAAACGGGTCGTCAACGATGGATTTACGCAGGTATCCCTTTTTGTAACCGCGCCTTACCCCTTCATTTATAGCTTCGTTTATATCTCCACCGACGATTCTGACGTCCTGTCCCAATTCGAGGAATACCACTGTGAAACCGGTGTCCTGGCATATGGGAACCCTGTCCCGCGAAGCAATCTCTGCGTTCTTTATTATATCCTGAAGTATCTCCTTTCCCAGAGGACATGCTTCTTTTTGTACTGCTTGTTCCAGTGCTTCTTTGACATCCTCAGGAAGATTATAATTGGCATCCATGCACAGCTCTTCGATAGTCTTGGTAACCGTATCAACATGCACCTCTCTCATACCCCGTTCTCCTTTCTATTGGTACCTATAACCTATTTTAACACATTCCTCATTCAAACGGGCTGCATTCGTATTAAAATAGCCGTATTTATCGGGAGCACTAAAAATTAAAAGTCCCAGAATCTTTAAAGATTCTGGGACTTTTAATTGGTGCCGAAGACAGGACTTGAACCTGCACGAGCGTAACGCTCACTAGACCCTGAATCTAGCGCGTCTGCCAATTCCACCACTTCGGCAAATTGAGTTCATTAAATATAATAGCACATAGAAAATCTTAATGCAACTACAATTATATGAACCGGAGAAAAATTATGTAACATATTAAAGGAGCTCCTTTTCAGAGCTCCTCATTAGTAATATCTAGTTTTTACCAGGTATTCCCACCGGCGAAGAATATTATGATAATTATCAACAGAAGAAACATTATCCCAAATCCTCCGAAGAAACTTTTACCTTCCACTAATACTCACCTCCAAATTGTCTTTGCAATATATGATATGGTTTAAAAACAACTTTTGTGAACACAATGATACTAAAAGATTATTAATGTTTGGTTTGATTAGATTTGACTATTTGATATATAATGGAATTATAGTTACCCCGTAATGGTATATTAATGCTGATTATCTGTGAAAGGAGAATTTATGTGCCCGATAATAAAATCTCTAATGCGAAAAGCTCATTAATCTCAAGGCTAAACCGTATTGAAGGCCAGATCAGGGGCATCAGAAATATGATCGAAGATGATAAATACTGTGTCGATGTGTTCATACAGGTCGCCGCTGCAAAATCCGCATTGAACAGTGTCAGCGCGCTTCTGATGGAATCCCACATAAAAAGATGCGTGAAAAAGGCCATCGACAGCGGTCATGGTGAAGAGGTCCTGGATGAATTGACAGAAGTGATGAAAAAATACTTTAAATAGTATTATCATTAATAAAGGGAGCTATCCCAGGGGGGAAGGACAGCTCCCATTCTTCTTCTGTGATTTGACTACTCTGCTTTTGTTCTCTTGCACTATAAATTTATTCCCTCTGCTGAAAAAGTGTGATAATTTAAGTTCGCCCTTTAGCAATCCAACATATTGCTGTCAAGAAAATCCTTTACCGCTTTCTTTCGTTCGCCGGTTTCATCGTTCCTGATGGTTATTGAAAGCTCTATAACATCTCCTTCCTTTATCCCATCCGGCAGAAGGTCCTTCGGTATGTTAAAGGTGCGCTCGATTCCTCCATGTTCAATCACGGCCCAATCTCCCTCAATCCTGTCTATTACCAGCATTAGCGAATTCCTCCCCTATCTGAGGTTTACTATATTGATAGTACTGCCATCTGTTGTTATTACTATTGTACCCAGCTCGTCGGTCCTTAAAACCTTAATTCCGCGGTTCTCCAACAGTTCCAGGGTTTCGGCATGGGGATGGCCATAATCGTTATTGCTTCCTACACTGATGACTGCATAACCCGGATTTACAGCCTGGAGGAATTCCGGAGAGGTGGAGGAACCGGAGCCATGGTGCCCAATCTTAATAATCTGGGCCTTAGCTTTGAGCGGATTAATTTCCATCTCGGATTCCTTCTCGGCATCTCCCATGAATATTATGCCTGTATCCCTGTAGCTGACCTTCACTACTGCCGAATAGTTGTTCAGCTTTTCGTAGCTATCCCTGTTGGGAGCCAGCATCTCCACTTTCAGGCCGTCTTCATCCAAAATCACTACGCCGCTCCGCGCCCTGTAAAGGTCGTGTCCCTTATCCCTTAAAAGGCTTATAAATTGCATAAAGGTATTGCTGGTATGGGTAATCCTGGGCATATAAACCTTGCCTACAGGAATATCTTCAACTACTTTAATCAGCCCTCCTATATGGTCCTCATGGGGATGGGTTGCAATAAGAAAATCGATGCTGTCTATACCCGCCCTTTTTAAATAACTTACAACCGCTTTCCCGTCCGGACGGTTTCCCCCATCTATAAGCATTGTCATGTTGTTGGGGAACTCGATCAGAGCGCTGTCTCCCTGTCCCACGTCAATGAAGTGTACTCTCAGATGCCCTTCTTCAAGCACGGCAACCCGATGCCCATCCAGCAGCGTGCTGCAGCCGCTAAACAACAGGACCGGCAATAATAACAGCAGCGCTATAACCCTACGTCCCATCATATGTTTCCATCACCCCTCTCCCTCTTATTCCTTCTCAGCAAGGCCCTTGCATAGGAAATGAGCAGTACAACGTATAAAGACAATGTTGTGCCCCATATCCATGGATTTTTAATGGACAACCCCTGCAGTTCGGTAATATTGCTTCCCAGGACTCCGGATATTACGCTGACGGGTATCAGCAAAAATGTCGCGTAAGCCAGGGACCTGTCCATGCTTTCCTGCCTTATACTCTTCAGGTATTCGTCCATATCCGCCAGTTCCTGATGAACCTGTAAGAACATGCTCTCTATCTCCAGGACATCCTGCCATTTCCGCCAGATTTCATTCCCTATGGAGTAGTTGGATACCTGGTTGAAGATATATTGATTAAAAAAGTTCAATATATCTTCCCTGAGTTCCGCTACCTTTTTCTTGCTTGAACGGAATATCTCGGTATTGGCGAGATGCTGAGAAAACCTCATGAGCCTTATCCTCTGGTATAAGCTGAAAAGATACAGGTCGAAAAAGTTTCCGCCGAAGTAAAATGGCAGGATATCCAGGTTGAAAACATCTTTATCACAACACAGCGCCACACCGCTTTCCACCGTGAACCCGTATCTGGAATACTTCCACGGCGCATAGTCGCTTTCCTCCCTGTAAACCTTGCCCTCAACAAGCTGGTTCATATCGTTCCGCCATACGTATTTATATTTTTGAAAAATATGGTCGGAGGATTGCTGCCACATGTCTTGGGATAAACAGCAGTAGGAATATACAAGCATCCTGCCTCCCGGAAGGTCCTCTCCGTAACCGGAGGTAAACCCTCCTGTCAAAAACTCGATGAAGCTTTGCATTTTCCCGAAAGCTCCCCTTCTCTGCGTATAAATCTTTACATTAGGGAAATGGGGAAGGTTGATTTCATCATCAAGTACCCGGCAGCAGCAGTTAAAGTCCAGCAGATCGTCAACTCCGATAGAATCCCCGACCAGCCTGGTCTTAAACACAAGGAACACTACCCCCCTCTTAAACATCCGGAGGGATATCTCGTAAACCTCTCCTTCAATAAACCTGCTGCCCGCATCAAAGCTTATTGCTACCTTGGTCCCTTCGAATTCTTTGTTTGCAAAGTCTTTGCAGGCCAGGGCATATAGAGTATTAACCCTTTGGGCATTCCCTCCATTGAAAAAGTTTCTGAAACCTGTCCTGTCCCACAGAGATGAGGGGTAAAGTATTTTCCTCATATAGGGCAGGTAGTAGCCCACCAACTGCTTGTCCCTGCTCTTTCGTGAGTTGTACAGCCTTAACCGCCACCCCAGCTCTCCCTTGAGGAGCCAAGATAGGAATTCTTTTTCTTTTTTCACGCTAAAAACATAGACAAAATTAGTGAAGTGGTTGATTATATCCTTGCCGGCCATGAATGCATCATCCGTTCTCCCATCATTTCATATCTGTATAGAATGCCCTATAAGCCCTATAGGTCATATAAATGTCGGCTTTACTTGCTACTTCAAAGGGTGCGTGCATACTCAAAAGGGGCACTCCACAATCGAGAACCTCCATTCCATAGTTTGCCAGGAACTGAGCGATGGTTCCGCCGCCTCCGAGGTCTACCTTCCCAAGCTCGCCGGACTGCCATACCACGTTATTGCTATTGAATACATTCCTCACTTGGGATATAAACTCGGCGCTGGCATCGCTCGAATTCGATTTTCCCTTCGAACCCCCGTATTTCGATATGGCTACACCATTTCCCAGCCTGCAGGCATTACGCTTATCATGGGTGCCTTCGAAATTTGGGTCAATGGCAGTGGTAACATCGGCTGAAAGGACCTTGGAGTTTGCCATGGACCTTCTCAGTTTTAGCTCCACGCCACCTTCCTCTACCAGGTTGAGAATTTCCGCCAGTATGTTCTCAAGGGTCCTGGACTGCATCCCGGTGTTGCCCATGCTGCCCACCTCCTCTTTATCGACAAAGATTGCCGCACAGGTCTTTTCGGGAACTCCTAAATCCAACAGCGCCCTGAAAGAAGTGTATGCGCATACCCTGTCATCCTGTCCGTAGCCTCCCAACATACTGCGGTCCAAGCCCACATCTCTGGCTCTCCCTGCAGGGACGGCGGTGAGTTCCGCGCTGATAAAGTCCTCTTCCTCAACATGGTACTTTTCCTTCAGAAGTCTCAGTATTTCCATCTTGACCTGGTTCTTGTCCTTTTCTTTATCATCGGCGTTTTTTTCGGGAATACTTCCGAACAGGATATTCAAGCCCTCTCCTGTTATTGCTTCAGAAATCTTCTTTTCCGATTGTTCCTTTGCCAGGTGAGGTAGGAGGTCGGTTATTGTAAATACAGCGTCATCCGGATCCTCTCCCAGCACCACCTCTATTTTTTCTCCTTTTCCATCAATTATGACGCCGTGTATAGCCAGCGGTATTGCGGTCCACTGGTACTTCTTGATTCCCCCGTAATAGTGCGTCTTGAGCAGAACCATTCCCTCATCCTCATACAGGGGCGATGGTTTAAGATCGATTCTCGGGGCGTCTATGTGCGAACCCACTATATTAAGTCCCTCTTCCAATCCTCTTTCTCCTATTATGAACAGCATCAATACCTTATTCCTGTAGTTGACCAGTACTTTGTCTCCTTTTGTGAGCCTTTGCCCTCCTTTGATATAGGCATCAAGGGACTTAAATCCATTCTCCCTTGCGAGCTCCTCCATATACTCCACACATTCCCTTTCGGTCTTGCATTCGGATAGGAAATCTATATAGTCATCACAGAACCTGAAAACCTCAACCTTTTCGTCGTCCCCTATCTCCTGCCAGATATTTTTGTCCTTCCTCAAAAGCATCTCCTTCATAACTCAATTCCTTCCTTTCCCTTGATTTGTTCATTTCTCAATTATCAAACCTTTGCATAATGTTGCTCTTCATCCCAAGAAGAGCAGCCTGAGTTCTATCTTTGACCTGGAGCTTCCTGTATATGCTGCTGACATGGTTCCTCACGGTTTTTTCACTTATAACCAGCTTTTGGGCAATATCTAAGTTGCTGCATCCCTGGGATATTAACAATAAAATTTCTTTTTCCCTGGAAGTCAGTTCACCGATACTGAGGGTTTTCTCCCTCTGAGTAATAATATCCCACGCAAGGTTGGGATGTATGTAAGTTTTGCCACAGTTTACATCTCTGATTGCCCTGTAAAGGCTCTGGGCTTCTATGTTTTTTAAAAGGTATCCCCTGGCTCCCAGTTTTACAGTCTGGTTTACGTACTCCCAGTCGTCATGAATGGTCAGCATTATTATTTTTGAAAGACACTTCTCCTCCCTCAGTTCCTGCAGTACCTTCAATCCGCTGATATCAGGAAGGTTAATATCCAGCAGGATTACATCCGGCTGCAGTTCCCTGGCCTTTTCTATGGTCTCATATCCGGTCCCTGCTTCTCCGATGACTGTTAAATCCTCTTCCAATTCCAGGAGCTGTTTTAGCCCCTGCCTCATAATTGAGTGGTCATCAGCCAGTAAAATCTTAATCGCCATAATAATAACACCCCCAGGTAAACTGAATTAGTCAAGGGGAATCTTGACAAATACGCTTGTGCCTTTGCCTTTTTGAGAGCTAACCTCCATGTATCCCTGAAGCAGTTCTACCCTTTCTCTCATTCCTACCAGGCCAAATCCCCGTTCTTCATTATCCCGCAATGCCCGGTATTCTTCAACATCAAAGCCTGTGCCGTCATCGGCTATCAATAGGGACACATAATCATCCGTAAATTCCACCTTTACCATGACCCTTCCGGCCGATGCGTGCCTTCTCACGTTGTTCAGAGCCTCCTGGACCACCCTGAAAAGCGCAATCTGCACCAGACTTTTTATTTCAGCCGGCTGTCCTAACATTCTGAAGCTTGTTCTAATCCCCGTTGCTTCTTCAAAGCCCTCCAGGTGCTTTTCAATGGTCGCTGTCAGGCCAAGATCGTCCAGGGACATTGGCCGCAGGTTATAGATTATCCTTCGGAGTTCCTTTATGTTGTCGTTGACCTGCTCTTTGAGCTCCAATATAAAGCTCCTTGCCTTATCCATATCCTTGTCCAGAGTTTGCAGGCACAATTCCAGTCTTATCCCCATATTGACCAGAGCTTGTATCGGAACATCATGAATCTCCCGGACGATTCTGCGCCTTTCCTCTTCGGTAGCTTTTATAACTCTATAACCGAGGTACTGCTTTTTCCTGACATCTTCCGAAAGCCCCTCTATTCCCTCAGCGCCTACCCTCAGATAATCCAGTACCGCCCCCATATGGGACATGATGTTTTCCGCCTTCTTCATCAGTTTCCGCTGGTTTTTTATCTTAACCTCCAGCCTGCTGCGGTCTTCCCTGATGCGTTTTTCTTCCTGCTCCTTAAGTGATAGCATTACCTTGAGGTTTTCCGCCTTTTCGTAGGCTTCCTTTATATCCTTTTCCGAGTGGGTGTTGAAGTTCTTACTGACAACCAAAAGCCGGTAGCGGGCATTGTTCTCTTCTTTCTTAAGCTTCTCCACCTCTTCAATAATGCTGAGGGCCTTTACCCTCAGCTTTTCCAGCTCCGCCTCTATGTCCTTCAACTCATGCTGGGAATGCTCAGCAATATCAAATATGTCCTTTTGCGCCTGCTCCATAATGGTTATTGTCTTTTTTAAGATTTCGTCGATCTGCCTGGTCTGGCTGTTTTGCTCCGCCACTGTACATCACCCCATCATTTGCCGTAGACGAAAACCGTACGGGTTGCATTATCCCACTCAACCCTGTATCCCAGCACCTCCGAGATAAACCTCAGGGGGACAAAGGTCCTGTCTGAGTAAATCTGAGCCGGCACGTCAATATCCACAGTTTTGTTGTTGACCAGTGTTGTCCTGCTGCCTATATTAAAGGTTATTACACTGTCCTCTTTGATGATTTCCACGGTATAGGTCTGGTCATGCCATTTTACTACCGCACCTAACTGCTCACAAATACTTCTCACCGGAACCAGTACCCTACCGTTCCTGATGAACGGCTTTGGTTCATAATACTTGCGGCTGCCGTCTACGTATATTCTCAGTTCCGTATTATCGCCCGGCAGTTCCAGCACTCCGTTCCCGGTAGTAAATGACCACTCCTTCGTGAAGGTCTCCGCAGCAGCATCATTATACTTTATCTCTCCGGTTATACTGACCCTATACTGCGCATTGGGCACCAGCTTTTTCTTCGGTATTATGGCAATGGCCAGCTTGTCTGTCATAGCCGGATCGTTCTTAAAATCAAAGGTATAGATCTGCTCATTTTTTCCATCGGGACCGGTAACGCTGCTTTTTACCAAGCCCACGCTTTCCACTCTATCCCCCGATAACATTAAAGTTATCGGATAGCCCCCCGGACCATCGGCCTCGGGGTAAAGCCTAAGAGGATCAGGGTCTTCCAAGCCGCTCCATGTAAGGGGAACCCCTCTTTGCCCGTCTGCGGGATAAACAACCATCTGCTGTTCCAGGTTGCTGTACTTCGGCGCCCCTACATCCAGAACATTTATATGCCTTTCACCTTTTTTTGCATATCCGTATCCGATATCGGTGAATATTGGGTTGATTATAGGGAACCTGTGATAAACGGAATCCATCCAGTCGTCTACAGCGGCAATATGGGAACTGACAAAATGAAGATTTTCCGCTGTCATGGGACTGAAGTAACCGAAATACGCAGCCCTGTCCCAGGGGAGTTCACCGGAAAAAAACTTGTTGGACTTGTCGTTTTCATAATGTCCGTCATTGGTGTTGACAGTCAGATACTGAGCATGGTTATACGCCGCAGCGTTTATGTTTTTGTTGACCGTAACCGGGGAAAGCCCGGCGATGCTCCTGTAGATGTTAATCCTGTCCCTAACCTCTTCATAAACCGGAGTGTCAGGGGCCTCATCCAATGCACCCTTTACTATATTGAAGCTGAAAGGAGGCGAAGAGATTCTTACACCGTTTTTAAGCGAGACAACTATTGAAGCATTATGCTTTCCTTCGCTCAGATTCATATCCGGCATGTAGTAAACAGAGTTTATATCTTCTCTGAATACCGCTTTTACATCCTTTCCATCCAGCACCATATTGATTCCCTTGATAGCATCCGACGATAATCCTGTAAAGGTCCAGAGTATTGCCGGTTTTTTTACACCCACGTTTCCCTGGGGTGTAGGAGGATAATACCACATCCCCGTTCCCGTCCCGTTGGCAATAAGAAAAGGGGATATCTGAAATAGGATGATTATTGCTGCGACCAGTATGCCTTTCTTTACTCTGGATATCCTCATCTGAATACCTCCACTATAATATTTATGGTAATAATTCTTCAACCTCTGTCTTTATCCTTCCCTGCTTTGAAAATGTTGTAGTTGGCAGAATATAGATCGCAGTCGGCAGATCGCAGATCGCAGGTGCTAGGTGGTAGTTCGTAGTTCGTAGTTCGTAGTTCGTAGATCACAGATCACAGTTCACGGATCACAGATCACAGATCACAGTTCGCAGGTATTAGGTGCTGGTTGGTAGTTCGTAGTTGGTAGTTACTAGGGTAAAGCTTATAGGTCTTTTCCCTTTAGCGCTACCCTATGCTCTGACAACTGGCAACTAATAACTGACGTCTGATCACTGGCCACTGGTCACTGATCACTGGTAAATGCATGGCGGCAGCATCCGATTGCGCCGTTCAGGTGAGGGTGCTCCGGCACTATCAGCTCCTTGAAAGCCTCCCCTTCCCTGATATACTGCTGCATAGCTTTGTTGTACGCCACGCCTCCCACGAACACTATGCGTTCACCGGTGAATCTGGCCAGCATGGGCTTGATCCTTTTGTAGAGCGAGTAATTCACGCCGGCGTACAGCCTGCTCGCCTCGACCCCTTCGGAAATATATCCGATCAACTCGGATTCTGCAAAAACCGCACAGGTTGAGTTCAAGGCAAGGGGATTCTTATAATGAACTGTCAGTTCATCCAACGGGATGCCCAGAAGCGCCGCCATGTTTTCCAGGTACCTGCCGCTCGACGCGGCGCACTTATCATTCAGCAGCATATCCACGAGCCTGCCCTTTTCCACCAGCATTACCTTGCTGTCCTGGCCTCCGACGTCAAGCAGGACAAAGTCCTCCAAACCGGTTTGCAGCGCCGCACCAAGGGCATGGGCTTTAAGCTCGGTAATAACCTCCGCGCCCAAAACACGGACATTATTCCGCCCGTATCCGGTGCTTACCATCCTGTCCACCTTCAAAGGAAGCAGCCGATTTAAATGAAGCAAGATGCTGCCCGCCTCATTTTTGCAATACTCCCTGTAAAATCTGACCGTATCGTAAACCTCGCTGAAGACCAACCTTTCCCCTTCATACACCACCAGTTTGACAAACCGGCTCCCGAGGTCTATACCTAAAACCTTCATAAAAATCACCTACTTCAAATCATGTAGCATCTCAATAAAGGACTCTATCCTCAACTTTGTTCTCGCGTCCAAACCTCCCGGTCTGTCCCCCTCAATCATCAGCACAGGGGTGTCTATCCTTTCCTTAACTACGATGTCCTCAATTCCCCTGAAACAAAATGCCTGTGTATAGTGGATTATCCCGTCAATACCTCTGTTGGATATTTCAGCCCTTATATCCTGCAGCCTATCCTCCAGCGAATACGGATATGTAAAATCCCTATACGCCTGGTAAATATCCCTGTCAAAACCTCCCGGCGCCAGGGTGAACTGTCTCTGAACCTCGTTGAAAACTATCCTTGCGCCATGCTCTTCAACAAACTGGTATATCTCCGGAAATACCGGCGGGACTCCCACGTAGCCGAGCCTGACCGGTTGAGTGAATTCCGCCCTTTTCTCCGCTTCAACCGTCAGGGCGTCCACCTTTGCGCCGTATTCCCTGTAATCGCCTTCAAAATCACTACAGCTTACCTGCCAGAGATGGTTCTCAAAACCGGAGACCTTATTATATTTATAGGTAAGTTCGTCCAGGTATTGAACCTTCCTCCTGACCATATCGATCTCACCCTTGATCTCCATAACCCGTTTGTAGTCAACGCCGAAAGCCCTCATAAGACTGTCGATTTCTTCCTTGAGCCTTTTTTCATTTCTTGTCCTCGGATAGGAAAATGGAACATAATCTATGCCTTCCAGCTCCAGGACCTCCAGCAGCGCCCTGGTGTTGGAGCAGTCTCCTTCCACCACTCCTATGATGCAATCCACATCCCCCAAGCCCATCAACGCAGAGTATATCCCTTTGATCCACGCGCAGGAGTTCCTTGGAAAACCCCTTTTCTCCGCCTGGCACAACAGTTCCTCCGGGTTCGGATGGGTGACGAATACGTTGTTCAAGTCAACGGGCACCTTCCCTGCCGCGTATATTATCTCTACCGGTATTGTCGTAGTAAATCCTATCCTGCCCATATCGACCTTCCTTTTTATCCTGTTAAAATAGATTATACCATAAACAAAAGTGCTATGGTCCCAAACCGGCATATTCCGGAAAATATTCTTGTACACAAAGATAAAACCCCATCCGGGGCAGATGGGGTTTAAAATGGATTATAAAGGGGTTAATAAGCAGTATAGGGGTAATGATTTACCTACTTTGTCTATGTAGTTATTATAACAGAAAAAAAGCCGGTTTCACGTAAAATTTCGTGAAAACGACCTTTCCTTCGTGAAAACGACCTTTACCTTCATGAACAGGCATTTTGGCTTATCAAATCCTCCAGTTCATTTATCTTGGTATAGGAAATAAGCGCCTCTTTTTCAATATTCTTCAACCTTATTGTGTATACCTTACGGCCGTAATTGACAACCCGGTCCACATAATACATGTTGACCAGATATCCCCTATGGGACCGGAAGAACATTTTTTTGTCCAGCCGCTCTTCGAGGGTATTTAGGGAATCATAGGTCTCCAGCACCTCGCCCAGGGTATATATGCAGGACTTTGTCTCATCCCTTTCTACCATGACAATTTCCATCTGGTCGACAAATATTATCTCATCCCTGGTCTTAATCACGATTTTGGCTGACGGTTTGGGGTAAGAATGTCTAGTTTCCGGCTGTTTTATGCTCCTGTTCTTTATAATATTGTTGAGGGTTTTGAAAATCCTGATCCTATCGTAAGGTTTAAGTATGTAATCGTAGACGTAAAGCTTGTATGCATCAAGGGCGTAACCCGTATATGCGGTCGTAATCACCACGCATATGTCGGGGTCTATACTCTTAATCAGCTCGGTGGCGCTCAGCCCGTCCATACCGGGCAGGCCGATATCCATCAATACCACATCGGGGGACAGCTTCTTTACCATGCTGACGGCGCCTGCGCCATCCCCTGCATATCCTACAATCTGAACGTCCTGCATTTCGGCCAGGATATCCGCCAGGTCCTTTGCGTTTTGCTCCTGGTCCTCGCATATCAAAACCTTAAGCATAATTATTACACTCCTGTTAAATATTGCTACAGCCCCTTTACGCCGATGAGGTGGACCCTGTCCACCTCATCGGCTTCCGCTTACTTCCTCAGCATTTCCGGCGTCTCTGGCTGATGCAGATAACTAAAACTTGCGCCGCCGGCGAAGGCTGCGGCAATAAGGGTCAGTAAGGTGGCTATTGCGCTAAAGATTCTGACTTTTTTCATCTCTCACACCTCCTCCTTTACTAATGAATCTATCCAGTATTGTGAATAGCCTGTAGCCTGCATCGGTAAGGGTGAAGCTCTCGATCGCGAGCCCTGTGATCATGCTGAAATGATACCAGCGAAGTCCGCCTTCCACCAGGAATGAAAGAGCTGCAAAGGCGGCCGCTCCCATCCACAGTATGAAGGAAAGGCGCCGGAACCCCGGTAGCTCCTCTTCCTTGATCAGCCGGTTGGGGTTGTCCCTGGGAGAATATTTGTACAGCGAATAGGTTATAAAGATGGAGGCCGATATAAGAAATACAGCTCCGGCCGGAAACGCCGCTTTGCTTATGGCCCGGGAAAGGCACCCCCCTAAGGTCAACATGGCGACGCTCGATATAAAACACCTGGGGTAGGTGGAAAGGTGAACTCCCCCCGCCACCATTCGCATCGCAGCGAATACTACAGACATCAATACCATTTCCTTCAGCATGCCCAGAAGATAGCCCGCGAGCACAACCGCAGCAAACTCAGCCAGGGTACCCAGGACTGCCTGCAGCCCATAGCTTACGACTTCAGCATACACGTCTTCCCTGCCCGACCGCTTTACTATCAACCGCGCCATTCGGTCGCTTATGGCCTTCATAGTCCGCACCTCACCGGGGAAGCTCCACCAATACCCTGACGCCGTTTTCAGGGTGGCTGGTGGCTTCCACCCTTCCATTATACATATCGGCAATACTCTTTACAATATTTAGTCCCATTCCCCTGTTATTCCCTTTTTTTGTAGATGTTCCGGGTTCAAACAGCCTGTCCAGCACCGACGGGCTTATCTGGCCGGGGTTTTTGACGCTGATGAATACGCCGCTGTCGTCGCCGTATACCTGCAGGTAGACCCGCCTGCTGCCCTCTTCCAGGTCCTCAACGGCCTCTATGGCGTTGTCGAGGAGATTACCCAATACCCTGGACAGGTGGATGGTCTTGACCCTGCCCTTATCCAGGTCGCCCTTCAGGTCGTATTCCAGCGCCACCCCCTTGCTCTTTGCAGTCTGCAGCTTTGATGTCACTATAGCGGCAATCACGGGGTTGCTTATATTCAGAAGGTCGTTCGTCTCTATGGCCTCGCCTATGACATCCTCGATATACCGGGCAGCATCCGGAAACTGCCGGTTTTTCACCAGCGAATGAAGCACCTGGAGGTGGTTGTTGAAGTCGTGGCGCTGTCCCCTGAGCGCTTCATTAAGCTGGCTGATATGCTGGCTGTTAATTTCCCTTATCTCCAACTCCTGTTTTCTCTGGGCAAGCTGCGACAGCTTGCTCACCGACAAAATAGTTATGAGGGTCAATGCTGTGACTATATAAGAAAGATATGGCACTATCCTTTCTATTGCCGGCAGCATATATCCGGTGGCAGAGCTGAAGTGAAAGCTTTCGAACAGCACCACCAGTGCTATGGCCTGGAAAAGGATAATAATTATAATATACAAGGCGTTGGTATCGAGCATTTACATCCCTTCTTTATCAATCCTTATGACATGCTTATAATCTTGAAATTGTACCTGTGGCACACGAGTATAATAAGCAGCATTACAAGCTGCTGCGGCAGGGAAACCGCCACCCTGATCCATGGGCTTGCTAAAATCTTCTCTAAGGGGATAATCTTGACAACGTACGGAATGTAAAGCGAGTCCAAAACGCCTATAAATATCACCATACCCAAAAGAATACCCGGAATGATTACCCTCCACTGGAATCTTAAGAATATTTTTATCAAAATAACTGCTACAAGAATTTGCATAATAATATGTATCCCATAGACCATAGGCAAAGCCCTTATGGCAAAGGAAGCAAGGGCCTGAACCGCTGCTGCCATTCCCAGCCTTTTCAAATCCGGCCGTGCCCCAATTAATGTCAGCCCCATCAGGTTCATCAAAAAAGCCTCGGGAATACTGACAAAAACTACCGCCTGCCATGGCATAACATCCATATTTATTAACCCCCTAATCCTCTTTATATTGAAAGAGTTATTGTATTTGCTGCAGCTCTTGCTTTTCCCCTTCTGTCAGCACCCTTTCCACATCGAGGATAATAATCAGTCTCCCCTCGAGCTTTCCTATCCCCCTGATATACTGCCGGTCAACTCCTGCTACTACTTCCGGGGTTGCCTCGATACTGCTTTCGTTGATCCTGAGAACCTCTTCAACCTGGTCAACCATAAGGCCAACCTGTTTTCCCCCCATATTGACGATAATAACCCTGGTGGTATCGCTCAGCCCCTTCCCGGTCAGCCTGAACCTTTTGTTAAGGTCCATTATCGGAACCACGCTGTCCCTGTAGTTTATTATCCCTTCAATGAAGTCCGGAGAATCAGGCACTTTAACCGTTTTCTGGTATCTGATAATCTCTTTCACGCCGAGAATATCCATACCGTATTCCTCTTCTCCCAACCTGAATACTACCAGTTGGTTTTCCTTCACATTATCCCCCTCCTTTCTTCGGTCTAATTGTATTATACCATCACCTGCATACTATGTCTAAGCTATCGGCGCCCCGGTTGTATTCCCCGCTCCGGAAAAAAACTGTTTAGTAAACCAGCCTCTGCCCGTCAACCACCAGCTTACCATTCTTAATAACCTTGTCTACATGGTTTATACCGAAATGGTAGGGAATGTACTGGACATTCGGGACATCGAGAATCACCACGTCGGCTTTTTTCCCGACCTCCAAACTGCCGATGTCCTTACCCCTCCCTATTGCGTGCGCTCCGTTGATTGTAACCGCTGTAACCACTTCCTCAGGCGTCATTCGCATCTTTAAGCAAGCAAGGCTCATTATCAGCTGTATATTCTCGGTAGGACAGCTTCCGGGATTATAGTCCGTAGCTATTGCTACGGGCAGCCCTGCCTCTATCATATCCCTGGCTCTGGCGTATTTGCCGTGGTTGAGGTTGAAGGATGTCCCGGGCAGGAGCACCGCTATTACTTTGCCCTCCTTCATCCGCTGGATTCCGCTATCCGATGCCGCCAGGAGATGCTCTGCCGAAACTGCTTTTAGCTCACCGGCGAGCTCCGCTCCTCCAAGGGGTTCAATCTCATCGGCATGAATCTTGATATGGTATCCCATCTCTTTAGCCCTCGTAAGTATCTTCCTGCTGTCATCTATCGAAAAAACCCCTTTTTCACAGAATACATCACAGTATTCAGCAAGGCCCATTCTCTTCACCCTGGGCATTACTTCTTCGATCATGAAATCTATGTATTCTTCCTTCCTGTTTTTGTACTCTTCCGGTACGGCGTGCGCTCCCATAAATGTAGAAACAATATCTACGGGGTGGCTTTTATTCAGCTTATCGGCTACTCTCAGGCACTTCAGCTCATCTTCCATGTTCAATCCGTACCCACTTTTTGCTTCTATGGTAGTAGTTCCGAACAACAGCATCGTATCCAGGCTTTTTTTCGCCTTATCGTACAACTGCTCTTCTGTAGCCGCCCGCGTCGCCCTGACGGTGCTGAGGATTCCACCTCCCCTGCTTAGAATCTCCAGGTAGGAGACACCCTCCAGCTTCAAGGCAAGCTCCATCTCCCTTGATCCCCCATGGACAAGATGGGTGTGTGAATCCACAAAACCCGGCAATACGGTTTTGCCCCCTGCATCGATCTCAACAGTATCTTCGCCGGTCTGTATTTCCCTGGGAATTGTTCCTTTTCCGATACCCACGATACGGTCCCCTGAAATGGCTACCCAACCGTCCTCCAGGAAGACATCGTACGACATCTCCTTCCCCCGTCTTGGTTTGCTGCATCCTGCGCATGTGGCAAGCTGAGCCGCATTTCTTATTAAAACATCAACCTCCATTTTACCCCTCCCCACAATTATCAACTATTACTCATAGATTCTCCTTTCGAGGACCTGATCCATATCAAACCCATTCAACTGCAAATAGTAAACGGCGCACTCCAGCAATGCCTGCATCGGGACCAAACCGACCACCTCACTGCCAACAACATTGACGCCATATCTTTTCGCCTCTATCTTTATCAATTCCAGAACGGTATACAGGGAAGTCTTTTCATAATTAACCATGTTCATGGATATCTGCACCCTGTTCTTCTCCTCCAGGAATACCCCCATTGCCTTTACATACCGCAGGCCTCCGTTAATATGTCTTACCTTTCTTGATATAGCATTGGCGATTCCCATATCGTTGGTATCAAGCTCAACATTGAAAGCAACCAGAAAATTCCTTGCGCCTACCGCCGTAACTCCGGATTTCTTGTTCATGGTGCTGGGTCCGAAGTCCGGTAACCATTCCTTATTTTTCATCTTTTCAAAAAAGCCTTCATATTCGCCTTTCCGTATGTTTGCAAGGTTCTTCCTTTCCTGTACGGAAGCAGATTCCTCATACAGGTAAACCGGTATTCCCAGCTCATCCCCTATCCTCCTGCCTAATACCTTTGATAATTCTATGCATTCTTCCATTGTAACCTCGGAGATTGGCACCAGGGGTATTACATCCGTTGCCCCCATTCTGGGGTGTCCCCCCTTATGTACCGACATATCGATAAGTTCAGCTGCCTTCCTGGTACAGTTAAAGGCCGCTTCCACAACTGCCTCAGGTTCTCCCACAAAGGTCACCACCGACCTGTTGTGGTCTCTGTCAATTGAATAATCCAGGAGTTTTACGCCGTCTACCTTACTTATCTCCTCGACTATTTCTTCAACTATATCCTTATTTATGCCTTCGCTGAAATTTGGCACACACTGAATAAGCCTGGCCATAACCAGCACCTCCATCGTTCATCTTAATACTGTTTATTTCTCTTTATTTCGTTTTTCTCCTTCTTTTTCCCTCCGGTCTCATACATATCGACCGGCGGACAGCGATGTCTTAGATGGTAATAATAATACTCTCCCGGAATCCTGTCGAAAAGTATGTTCAATGCCTCCGCATCCCTTCGAATGCCCGCAAAGGGGTCCCTCCTCATGTAGTCTAAGTAATCCAACGCGTTTCCTCTCCTTTTTGTTATTATTTTCATCCTTAGTATCCTCAAAAAGGAATATTTTATCGCTGCTTATGTGCGGCACCTTGGGAATTATCCAGCTTGTAAACTGCTAATGGAATGTATAGCCGCTTCCCTCCTTCTACCCTGCTCTCCATAAGGCTTATCGCTCTTACGGAAATGCCTAGGGACGGAAGTGGCGGTACGGCTTCAATATCTCCGGTAAACTTCACATCCCTGGAAAGGGTTATATGGGGAGAGAACCTCCTGTCCACACCAAATCCCAAACCTGCCATCTCTTCTTCAATTTCATCTTTAATCGATTTCAATTTCTCCACATTTCCCGAGACTCCCAGCCATAGAACCCTCGCCGTTAACCCCTTCTGCATGCCAAAGGTTCCAGGACTGCCGGTGTATAGAACAAAACCTTCTTTGTTTCGTGCAACAAGCTTAAGGGCCTTGAAAACAGCGGCCAGATCCTTCTCTTTTGTATCCCCGAGATATTTCAAGGTAATATGATAGTTATCTTTTCTTACCCACCTGCCTCCTTCACAACAAGGCTTCAATACATTTTCGGTATATGCCCACACCCTATTCTTTATATTTTCCTCCAGTTCAACAGCGATAAACGTTATCAATATGTACACCCCTTCATACATCGTTAGACCTCAATCCTATTATATCAATTTATTAGGAATGTCCCCAATAAAAAATAGACCGCAACTTGCGGTCTATTTTTTATCAAGGCTTATTTTAAGTCTGTCATAAACCTGCTCCGAAGTTAAGCCTCTGGCATCGATAACAGGAACCTTTGTCATGGTATCCTGAATGCCCATGAAATCCTCATCCTGCCCTGAGACTACAATCGCATCATAGCTCTTTGGATTATCCCGTAAGGACTTCACCTCATATCCCTTCTCCGTCAAATACTGTTTTACCTGCCCAAGGGTGTCTTCGACACCTATCTTCTGGCTCATCCCGCTCACCTCCCGCGTCTTTAATCCCTAATATAATATTTGCACAGGAGGCCGGGTATATTCTTTTTGCCTAATTAAAGAGGATTTCCCGCTTCTTTGTAGAAATAATAATAACGTTTATCTTGGAGGGATTTACTTTGAAGAAGGCATGGATGAAGAAGAAGCGTCAATACATAACCCTGATGATAGTAAAAGGAAATGGTGAAAAATCCAAAACCATAAGATTCCCCAAGCTAATGGTCAATGTATTTCTGGGTTTGATATTGACATTCGTCGTATATACATCCTTCATCACATACGCAACTGCCAACCTGAGTTCCTCATATCAGGCTAAGCTTGAAGACATTAATACGCTGGAGGAGACTAACAATAGCCAGAAACTTGAAATCAGTAGACTGAATATGATAACCGCCGAGGTCAGGGAAAAGCTCAAGTCTTTGGAGGAACTGGAAGCAAAGATCAAAAAACTGGTGGGAATAAAAGATTAGAGGTATGGGGACACACCGCTAATCGCGGGTATTCCTTGCCGCGGAATGTCCCCGATTTTAATAATAAGGAGGTAAGTTATGTTCAGCAACAGGAAAGATGATGCAGCTCCCAAATATGACAAGGTAGATACTCTGATAGGAAAATCTTCAAACTTCAAAGGCAATATGAATGCGAGCGGTACGGTGAGAATTGAGGGGGTCTTCGAAGGGGAACTAAATATCGAAGGTGATATTGTAGTTGGTGAAACAGGAAAAATAATAGGCAACGTCAATGCTACCAACGCCCATGTAAGCGGTAAAGTGGAAGGAAACCTGAAAGTAAAGGGACAGGTTCACCTCACATCTTCGTCTTCCGTTGATGGAGACGTGGAGGTAGGCAATTTTGTAGTTGACGAAGGTGCGGTATTTACAGGAAGATGCATAATGGGAAATAAAACCGCAGCCGCCTCAAGCGGAGCAAAGCCTGAAACCAGACATGCAGAATAATATCTGGCAAACAATAGGGTTTCCCTATTGTTTTGTTGTATTCCCCGGGTTCTGCCCTTGCACTGGAGAATGGCGGCAGGCATAGAAACGGGAAAGGATAGAATACAGTGAGCAGATTTGCAATGATTAAAAAACTGTTGTTGTTCGGCTTGGTCACCTTTATCACAGGACAGATATATTTCTACCCCTTTGGCACCGATTTCAGGCTTGCGTTAAGCCCAATTATCTTTTCATTTTCACTGCTGTATTTTTCAGAACTGCCCATTGTATTGTCCGCCTGTGCCGTAAGCCTTTTTGTATTCCTCGGAAGGTTTATCCTGGAGTATCTCAATCAAAACCTGGAAGTAATGAGTATAATCACAAAACACTATCCTGGAGGCATGTATTACCTGCTCTACGGCTTGCTGTTTTATCTTCTGGATGCCAGAAACCATGCAGAAAAGCCTCTTCTTATAATAGTGCTGCTTACTACCATGGACAGCCTGTCCAATGTGATCGAACTGGTAATAAGAAACCAGATACTCAAGGATATACCTGCAGTGATATCCAGCTTATTGATCGTTGGCCTGTCGAGAAGCTTCATCGCCGTATTGGGATATTGGTCGATAAAACTGTATAATGTTCTGATACTGAAAAAAGCTCATTACAGCAGGTATATAGAACTTCTCATGTTCATTTCAAACCTTAAGGCGGAACTATTTTACCTCCGAAAATCAATGAAAGATATAGAAAAGGTTATGAGGGACAGCTATTCCATGTATATGAGCATAAATGACTTAGAGGATGATACTGGTAAAGACCAATACCAGTCTTATAAGAATCAAGCCCTTTCGGTGGCCAGGGATATCCACGAGATCAAGAAGGATTACCAGAGGGTAATTACCGGTATAGAGAAACTTCTGCCAAATCCCATAAAGGATGAAAAAATGAACATCTCAGAAATTTTTGAAATCATCAGAAACAACAGCAAGAGATATATTGACAGCATAGGTAAAAAGATAAAGCTGAAATTTTCCTCTTCGGATAATTATTATACTAAGGAATATTATTCTCTGGTATCAATTCTCAATAACCTCATTTTTAACGCTATCGATGCAGCGGACAAAACCGGTGAAATCAAGGTAAAGGAATACACTATGAACAATAGCGTTGTTATTGAGGTTTCCGACAACGGTTCGGGCATTCCGGAGGAGGATTTGCAGGTAATATTTGAGCCCGGTTATTCTACAAAATATGATGAAAAAACCGGTACAATGTCAACAGGCCTTGGTTTAACCCATGTCAAGTCCATAGTAGAACACCTGGATGGTAAGATTACAGTAAACTCTACACCGGGGAAAGGTACTAGTTTTACCGTTTATATACCCAAAATAAAAATAACGGGAAAAGGAGAGTAACATATGCTTACCTTTTATATAGTTGATGACGATATCAGCGTAAGGAAGGTATTGTCAAATATTATTACTTCAAAGGATCTTGGTAGGGTTGTAGGGGAAACGGACAACGGTAATTCTGCGTACGAAGCGATACTTGAGCTGAAACCTGATATTGTACTAATGGACCTTTTAATTCCGGGCATGGACGGAATAGAAACTATTAAAAAGTTGAAAAAAGCGGAATCCTACAGTAATTTTATTATGATATCCCAGGTCGACGCTGAAGACATGATAACCCTTGCATACCAGTGCGGAATAGAGTTTTATATACACAAGCCTATAAATATAATAGAAGTTGTTTCCGTTATCGACAGAGTCAAAGAACTGATAAACCTTAAAAAGTCTCTATCAATTATACACCGGACGGTGGAAAGTATAAGCCCTAGGGAGTATGCCTCCGGGGAATTGGTATCCCACACCGGTGCAAGGACGATAGACACCATTCTTTCGGATTTGGGGATAACCGGTGAAGCAGGGAGCATGGACATAAAGAAAATGCTGGAGCTGATACGGGATAAGAAAAATTCGGTGGGCGAGCATTACAATTACAAGTTAAGCAGCATGTATGAAATTCTAAGTGACCATTACATGCAGGAAGGCGAGCCCTATCAGTCCTCTTCAGGAGTTAAGGCGATAGAGCAGAGAATCCGCAGGGCTGTAGCCAAGGCCTTGCAGAATATTGCAACAATGGGCATCGAAAACCCGAACAGCCCCAAATTTTACCAAGTATTCTACATGCCTGTTCGACTTCAAGGAAGTAAAGCAGGAGATGGATTTTCTGCGGGATAATTCCTGCTACCATGGCAAGATTAACGTAAAAAAATTCCTGGAGGGCATCATGCTGCAGCTTTCAAAATAACTGACCTGTAAAAATACACACCGGCATATTTGAATGCCGGTGTGGTTTTTTATGCGTTTTGTTCCCTGAGTTTCATGTCTTCCTTTCTTGCCCTATTTCTTAGAAGCAGATAGATTAAGGCGAATACAGCCCCTGCTACCAGATTAACCCTCCAGTTGACAACAACCAGCCCCAATCCTGTAGCAAAAAGCAGAATCCTTTCCCAAGACTTACAGCGGGTAACAAGAAATCCGCTTACTCCTCCCCCTATACCTACCATTCCGATTAAGGCAGTTATCAGAGCAATGGTTAATTTTAGAGGGGTAGCCTCATACAGCACAAGAACAGGCGATGTTGCAAAAATATACGGTACCAGGTAGGCCGCAAAGGCGAGCTTTGAAGCTTGAATACCCGTCTTAAACGGGTTTGAACCCGCTATTCCCGAACCCGCAAAGGCTGCTAGTGCAACCGGCGGTGTTATATCTGCAATTATCCCAAAGTAAAACACGAAGAGATGTGCGGCGATAACCGGTACACCCACGGTTACCAGCGCTGGAGCCGCAATGGTAGCTTGGATAATGTAGTTTGCAGTTGTGGGCATGCCCATTCCCAGTATTATGGACGCTATCATTGTGAATACCATAGTGAGGTAAATATTACCGGCCGAAAGTTTTACTATACCGTGGGCAAGCTTAAGCCCCAGTCCGGTCAGCGTCACAACACCTACTATGATACCGGCAGAGGCACAAGCCATAACAACCGGAAGAGCAGAGCGGGCGCCGTCCTCCAGACCCTCAAGGATTCCTTTGAACCCGATTCTCGTATCCTTGCGAATAAAGCTCACCAATATCGTAAGCACTATCCCGTAAAAGGCCGCTTTCATCGGCGACTGGCCCGAAGCCAAGAAGTATATAATACCAAAAATCGGGAGTGATAGAAACCATTTCTCTTTTATAAGCTTCTTGGCACTGGGAAGCTGACTCTTCGGCAAACCCTTAAGGCCGGTTTTCTTCGCCTCTAGGTGAACCATTACAAAGATGCCGGTAAAATACAGGATCGCCGGTATTGCTGCAGATAGAGCTATAGTAATATATGGCAGGTTTGTGAATTCCGTCATAATAAAGGCCGCTGCGCCCATTATTGGTGGCATTAGCTGCCCACCGGTCGATGCTGCTGCTTCGACCGCTGCAGCAAATTCAGACCTATAGCCTATGCTCTTCATAAGGGGTATGGTTATTGAACCGGTCCCTACCGTGTTGGCAACCGAACTACCCGAAACCGTACCCTGGGTTGCGCTTGCCACAACAGCTGCCTTAGCGGGACCACCCGTAGCATGGCCGGCAACCGCCAATGCAAGGTCAGTCAGCCAGTCCCCTATACCGGTTTTCTTGAGAAAGCTTGCAAAAACCAGGAACAGGAATATAAATGTGGAGGAAACCATTATCGGTATGCCCAGTATCGACTCTGTCTGCAGCCATCCGTAGGTTGCTATTCTATAGATGTTGTAACCCCTGTGGGAAAACAGCCCGGGAAAATACGGTCCGAAATAGGCATACAGCAGGAAGAAGGATGCCAACGTAACAAGTACCGGACCCGCAATCCTCCTGGTCGCTTCCAGGACAAGAAGTACTGCTATTACCGATATGATGGTATCGGTCTTATTAAAAAGTCCAACCCTGTATATTATTCCTTCATATTCGATAATATGGTATATGGAAACCATAAGAGATAAGGCAACCAGTATATAATCATACCACGGAATACCTTTGTCCGAGTTCTTGGTTCTAAACGGGTAGAGAAGGAAAATAAGTACCAATGCAAAACCCACATGGGGTGCCCTTTGAAGGGTTGGAGGGAATACCCCGAAGGCCGCCGTATACAACTGAAGTATGGCCCATACGATGGCTATCGTGGAAACTATATACTTCATAGGCCCCTGGAACCTTCTATAGGCGAACTCCCTGTCATACTGGGCCATTATGGATTCGCTGTCTATTCCCTGACTCAGGTTTTTTACGCTAAATTTCTCAGCCAAATTTTTGCCCCCTTTTCAATAAAATCAAGTAGTGTTACATTTTCAACACGGATTATTACATAACCTCCTGGCTCATCAACAATATTTAAAGGTATTTCTTTGCCTCTAAAATCAATAAAATGCTGCGCCACGACCTGTCCTATCCTTACCGGTAATTCATTAAAGGTAAGATTATAATTATAGACCCTAAAATATCCGTCCTTGATCTCCCATTTGGTCCCCATTTCCGGACCCTTTGGCAGGTTGGGTCCATGTTCGTTGAATATCATTTCTACAACATCGAAGCCCCTGTCCTCGTTTATCCTGAATTTTTCTATAACATACTGCTTGGTGACTGAGTGCTTCCACCTTAGGATTAGTTCGTTCTCTTCTCCAACAGCTGTCTGATAAATCAAGGCTTGTTCATCATCATCTCTGTCTGCATCATATATTCGTAGCACATCAGTTTTCACCGTGACCAGTACTGTAATAATTATTAGAACAATACTCATAACCATTATATTCCATTTTTTCATAAAGTAAAAGCCGGGGGAAATACCTCCCCGGCTTTTAACCCCCTTTAGGATTTTGCTTTTTATTTTTACATTACGCCTTTTTCTTTATAGTACTTGATTGCACCGGGATGGAAATCGGTGGTTATACCATCAAGGGCCTTATCAATAGTAATCTGCCCACCCATTGCATGACCCTTTCCTATCTCGGCATTCTTCTCGTACATAACCTTGGTCATTTCATATACCACGTCTTCCGGTAGGTCTTCCCTTACGTACAGAACTGCCTGGAAGGATATTGTATTGACATCGTTCGGTACGCTCCTGTATGTACCTCCGGGGATAACATACCTTGTAACAAGGGGATATATTTCTCTAATTCTTTCAAGGGTTTCATCATCAATCTCAATCATAGTGATGTCCCTTGAAGTATTGAGGTCTACTATAGCTGCTCCGGGAGCAGCTATAACGTTCCATGCTGCGTCAAGCTGACCGTCCTTCATCTTCATAACAGCGTCACCAAAGGTTGCATACTCGCCCTTGACATCGCTCTCGCTCATGCCCACAGCCTGGAGGATAACCTTCGTAGCGGCCTGAGTTCCGCTTCCGGTCGGACCGAGGGCTACTTTCTTACCCTTCATGTCCTCGGGCTTGGTGATGTTCGCTTCCTTGAGGGCAACCCCCTGAACAACCTCCGGGTATACAACGCCTACTGCCCTAAAGTTCTGCAGCGGCTGGGCAAATTCGCCTTCACCCTTCCAGGCCGCGTCAGCTATATTGTTCATAGCCATACATACATCCGCCTGGCCTGTTGCAAGGAGCTTAATGTTCTCGATCGATGCACCCGATGGCTGTACTGTAACGTTTATACTGCTGATGTTTTCGTTCCATACGTTTGCCATCGCGCCTCCAAGGGGATAGTAAGTTCCAGCGGTTCCACCCGTAGCATACAGAAGCTCAAGCTTCTTTGCCGGCTCCTCAGCGGGTTTTTCCCCTTCAGCAGCAGGTTTGCTGCATCCTACAGCAAGGGATAGTATTAGCAAAGCAGCCAAGCTAAACAATAAAGCTCTTTTTTTCATTCTTCAACCTCCTTAATCTTTAATTTGACTATTCGCCTGCATAATTTAAACGGTGGCTTGCGACTATCACCCCCTGAATGAAAATGCGGCGAAATAAATAAAATGTATACAAATATTTCTTCGGGCAGGTCCCAAATCCTCTATGGAATTTATGTAGTATCTGGTGTATTTTTGTAGGTTAGTCAGAAAATTCTGTAATATGCATAGCCGCAATCGTATTTATGCTATACCTCCATCACCTTAAGGTCCTCGGCTATTATCAGGGGCGCTTCTGTTGCCTCTACAACTTCGTCAACCGCAGTGTCAGGCGCAATCTCCTTTAAAACCAGGCCCCTGTCCGTAACCTCTATAACCCCCATATCGGTCACTATAAGGTTAACCTGTTCCTTTGCAGTTAATGGAAGGGTACATTCATTGAGTATCTTGGGCTGACCCTTTGCTGTGTGCTCCATGGCGAGTATAACTTTCTTTGCTCCCACAACAAGGTCCATGGCTCCCCCCATCCCGGGAACCATTTTCCCGGGGATCATCCAGTTTGCAAGATTGCCTTTTTTGTCCACCTGCAGTGCACCCAGAACGGTAGCGTCAACGTGTCCTCCCCTTATTATTGAGAAGGACATGCAGCTATCGAAAAACGCTGCGCCGTCGAGAGCTGTTACGGGCTGGGCTCCTGCGTTTGTCAGGTCCGGGTCCTCACCGCCCGGTTCCGGTGCCGGTCCCATACCGACAAAACCGTTCTCGGATTGAAGGGTTATGTCTATGCCCTCCGGCAGATAGTTGGCTACCAATGTGGGAAGACCGATGCCAAGGTTTACTACATCGCCATCTCTGAACTCTTGGGCAACTCTCTTAACGATTATTTCTCTTCTTCTTTCCTTGCTCTCAATCATTTTTCATCCCTCCCTGACACTATTATGTCTACAAACAAACCGGGAGTCATAACATCATTTGCTTCGATACCCCCAACCTCTACGATTTCCTCCGCTTCAACTATTACAGTATCTGCTGCCATCGCCATTATGGGATTGAAATTCCTTGCGGTCTTTCTATAATATATATTACCCTTCCTGTCAACCTTATGACCTTTAATCAACGCTACGTCTGCCTTCAGTGGGAGTTCAAGCAGGTATTCTTGACCGTCAACAGTAATCTTTTGTTTACCCTGTTCAACTACTGTGCCAAGACCGGTCGGGGTTAGAAAGCCACCAAGCCCTGCACCCGCACATCTAATCCTTTCTGCAAGGGTTCCCTGTGGTACCAGATCAACTTCCAGCTCACCCTCGTTCATCTGCCTGCCCGTTTCCGGATTTGTACCAATATGGGATACTATTACTTTCTTCGCCCGTTTCCCCACGATCAGTTTCCCAATACCCTTGTCCGGAAATGCCGTGTCATTGCCTATTATTGTAAGATTATCTATACCTTTCTCCACGAGTTCATCGATCAGTTTTTCAGGTGTGCCCACGCCCAGAAAGCCTCCGATCATAACTGACATGCCGGGCTTTACCAGATCAATGGCCTCCTTAACTGATTTTATTTTGTCCACCAAAGTCTACCTCCCTATTTTTTATTTAGTCCCAGGATTCCCCTCGCTTCATCCGGCGTTGCAATTTCTCTGCCAAGCTCCCTGGCTAATCTTAGTACCCTCTCCATCAGCATTGTATTGGTTGCCAGAACACCCTTTTCATACAACAATGTATCCTCAAGACCTGTCCTGGCATGACCACCCAGCAGCATGGACATAGCGAGTATCGGTACCTGGGCCGGACCTATCCCACAGACATTGAAGGTAGACCCAGGGGGGATAGACTCAACCATATGCAGAAGGTTCCTTGGCGTGCCCCTGACAGAGCCGAGCACGTTCATAACCATGTTAAAATGCATCGGTGCTTTCAATACTCCTTTTTTCTGCAGGTATATTGCGTTGTCTATCATACCCAGGTCAAAGGCTTCAATCTCCGGCTTTATATTGTTGTCATACATTTTTTTTGCCAGCGCTTCTATTAATTCAAAGGAGTTTGAGTTTACCATGGTGGCAAAGTTGGATGACCCGGTAGAGAGACTTGCCATTTCTGCATTCAGATCCAGCATCTGTCCACGCCATTCAGCGGGGTCTACGCCTTCCCCGCCTCCCCTTGCGCCTGTTGAAAGCTGGGTGATAATATCACAGCCCCTTGCTTCCAGCTTTTCAAGTATTTCCTTGTAAACTGCCCTGTCGCAGGTGGGTTTCCCTTCCTTATCCCTAACGTGTATATGTGCCACAGATGCCCCTAAATTCCAGCATCTTATTATGTCTTCAACTATCTCATCCGGTGTAATCGGCGTATTCGGGTTTGTTTCCTTGGTTGGGACATTTCCTGTCGGTGCTATGGTAATGATAAGCTTTTCCACTCTATTTTCCCCCTTATCCAAAGATTTGCTCCGATACCTTTGCTATGGCTTTGTCCAGCTTATCGCAGAACAGGTCAGCCTCTTCTCTGGTTATCGTTATGGGCGGCGCCAGAAGTATATGGTCGCCCCTTATTCCGTCCACCGACCCGCTTCCCGGGTAGGGAACCAGACCCTCATCCAGACAGCTTACGGTTACCTTCGAATTCACTTTTTCAGATGGATCAAAGGGCTCCTTGCTCTCCTGGTCTTTGACAAATTCCACGCCCAGCATCAGACCCTTGCCCCTGACGTCACCGACAATCGGATACTTATACAGGTCTTTCATTCTATGCAATATATATTCTCCCTGCGTTGCAGCGTTCTCTACCAGGTTATCTCTTACTATTATATCCAGAACCTTGCTTCCTATAGCACAGGATAGAGGGTTTCCCCCGTAGGTATGCCCGTGGACAAACTGTCCCGAACCCTTAACCATAATCGTATTGAATACCTCATCGTTGGCAACGGCTGCTCCAAGAGGAGTGTAACCGCTGCTCATTCCCTTGGCGCAAGCCATCAAATCCGGCACAACGTCATAGTGATCAACGCCGAAATTACGCCCCGTACGGCCAAATCCCATCATTACCTCGTCTATGATAAACAGTACGTCATACCTGGTGCAGATCTCTCTGATAACCTTAAAGTATTCCTTAGACGGATGGGCTGCCGGTGCAGCCGAGCCGATAACCGGTTCCGCTATAAATGCAGCGATGTTTTCTGCTCCCCATTTGAGGATTTCCTTCTCCAGTTCGTAGGCGCAGGCCAAGCCGCATTCCGGATATTTCGATTTATACGGACACCTGTAGCAATACGCCTGGTGTATCTTGGGAAAATCACACAGATAAGGGTCATAAATCTTTCTCCTGCCTATCGTACCAGATAGCGAAAGAGCCCCTACCGTTGCTCCATGATACGAGGTCCATCTCGAAATAACCTTCCATTTGGAAGTTTTTCCATCCCTCTCCTTGTAATACTGTCTCGCCAGTTTTATACATGTCTCTGTCGCTTCGCTTCCCCCGGATACGAAATAGACATGGTTTAGGTCGCCTGGTGTCATTTCCGCAACCTTGCGGGCGCACTCTTCAATGGGCTCAGCCGTAAACCTTGACAAATGTGTAAATGCAACCTTTTTTATCTGTTCAGCAGCCGCTTCTGCAATCTCTTCATTGCCATGACCAATGTTTGCAACCGCTGATCCTGAACATCCATCGATGTATTGTTTTCCATTGTCATCATACAGATATATTCCTTCGCCGCGTACAATTTTGGGATAATGCCAGTTCTGGTTTCTATAGAACACGTTATTCTGAGGCGCCTTGTTCAGACTCATTACCATACCTCCCAAAGGTTTTTTCATTAATTATATACGCAAAGGTCATGCCAACCACCGGCATTACCCTTACTACCGAATAAGACAAAAAAAAACAGAAACCTAATAATTAAGTCTCTGAAGGATAAAAAGCAGATCTAATTCTTATGCAATTATGCATCATTTATATGCTAATCCGCATCATCGCTGTATTGAATATTATATTTTTTTACCTTTCGCACCACCGTTGATTGGTCAATTCCCAATACATCAGCGGCTTTACGCGTAGAACCATAACGCCTGAGAGCCTCCTCCACCGCAGCCTTCTCCAACCTTTCTACCTGTTCCTTCAGCGTGAGGTCCCTTTCCTCCTCCAGAAAACTATCTTCCTGCCTTCCGACAAAATAGTCCTTAATATCCTGAAGCGAGATATTTTCATCCTTTGTTATAACTATCATTCTCTCGACGAAGTTTTGAAGTTCCCTCACGTTGCCCGGCCATGAGTAATTTGTCAGTTTTTCAATAATTTCATTGGAAAGCTTTTTGTTTGTATTGTATTTCTTATTGTATTTATTCATGAAATAGACAAGCAAGAACGATATATCGTCCTTCCTCTCCCTGAGGGGGGGAATATACACCGGCACCACATTCAGCCTATAGTAAAGGTCCTCCCTAAAGGTGCCCTTCTTTACCATATCGATTAAATTCCTGTTGGTAGCTGCGATTACCCTTATATCCACCCTGCGCGCCCTGGTACCTCCGACCGGGATAATCTCCTTGTCCTGCAGCACCCGCAATAGCTTTGCCTGAAGGTGTACCGGAAGTTCTGCAATTTCATCTAAAAGAATCGTGCCTCCGTTTGCCATCTCAAACATGCCTATCTTACCTTCTTTGTTTGCCCCTGTGAAGGACCCCTTTTCATATCCAAACAGTTCGGACTCAAGCAGGTTTTCCGGTATGGATGCACAGTTCACCTTAATAAAGGGGCCCTGATTGTTCTTCCCCGCTTTATGAATAATTTTTGCAATTATCTCCTTGCCCACACCGGACTCTCCCAACACCAGCACCGTAGAATCCACCCTGGCGACACGCATAGCCAGGTCCAGAACCTTCAACATCTTCTCGCTCCTGGCCACAAAGTCCTCCATGGCTTCAAGCTTTAATCGCTGCTTGTCCTCCTGTGGTGAAAACTCCCGGGCTTCTTCCACCCTACTCTCCATATTCATCAACTCGGTTATATCCCAAACCGTATTTACAATTCTGACCAACTGCCCTTTTTTGTCAAATATAGGCTTGCCCTTGGCCATCAGCTTTTTGCCGGTCTTGCACGTATATATCACCGTGGCCGGTGATCTGGTCTGGATTACAACAAGGCTCGCCGATTCGGTGAAATAACCCTCGTTCACCAGGTCCTTTAGGTTTTTTCCCACAAGTTCACTGGCGGGTATCCCGGACATGGTCTCATATATGGAGTTAACCATAAGGGTTTTGCCTTCTCCATCGGCCAGGTATATACCGGCATAAATGCTATCTATAATTGTCTTCAATTCACTGTTATCTGCTTCAAGCTGCTCAATACGCCTGACCAGTTCGTTATAATCCGTTTCTTTCACCCTTTGTCACCACCTGTTAGCTACGCCAAAGAACGTATGAACTCCTCCATCCTGTCCAAACCCTTTTCCAACTGCTCCATGGAAGTCGCATAGGATATTCTTATATAGTTGTCATCTCCAAAAGCCTTTCCGGGGACAACGGCAACCCTGGCTTTCTCAAGCAGCAAATCCGTAAAATCCATTGAAGCCTGAATTGTTTTACCCTCATAGGACTTCCCGATTAGGTTCTCCAGGTTTATGTAGACGTAGAACGCCCCCTGGGGTTTCACATAATCGAGACCGTCAATTCCATCCAGCCTTTGCATCGTATATTTTCTTCTTTTGTCGTACTCTTCCACCATCTTTGTTACTATTTCCTGTTCTCCGGACAATGCCGCAACCCCGGCAAACTGGGTTATTGAACTGGGGTGAGAGATTGCATGCCCCTGTATGGTCCCCATTGCTTTAATCACTTTCTTTTCGGCCGCAGCGTATCCAAGCCTCCAGCCCGTCATGGCATAGGCCTTGGACATACCGTTAATCAGTATGGTTAAGGATTTAACCTCCGATCCCAGGGCGGCTATGCTCACATGTTCCATTCCATCGTATATAAGCTTCTCATATATTTCATCGGATATTACAAATATATCCCTATCAACCGCAACCTCTGCTATATCCGTGAGTTCTTTCCTCGAATAAACAGCACCCGTCGGATTTGAAGGAGAATTCAAAATGATTGCCTTCGTCTTTGGAGTTATGCTTTTTTCAAACTGCCCGGCAGTTATTTTAAAGTCCTCATCCCTTGAAGTTTTCACAATGACCGGCTTCGCGCCTGCGATCTTTACCATTTCGGGATAACTGACCCAATAGGGTGATGGTACAATAACTTCATCACCAAGATTGCATATTGCCTGAAAAGCAGTCGAAAGGGAGTGTTTGGCCCCGCTTGATAGGATAATATTGTCCAGCTCATACTCAAGGTTGTTATCCTCTTTCAATTTCCTGCAGATTTCCTTCCTCAACGCATCGATACCATAGGCGGAGGTGTACTTTGTCTTTCCCCCCTTAATAGCCTGTATACCTGCCTGGGCTATATGCTCCGGGGTATCAAAATCGGGTTCGCCCACCCCAAAGTCGACTATATCCAGGCCTTCCTCAACCATCTTCTTTGCCTTGGCCGTTATAGCAATAGTCATAGACGGCGTGATTTCTTCTACCAGTCGTGAAATATCCGGCATTTAAATCCCTCCAAATATTTATTTATTTAATCACTATATCTATTTTATACCAATACATGTTTAAATGCATCCGCCTTTTTGGGAACGGTGACGGCAACCAATCTCCTGTGCCATTAAGTTATATTATTTCCGCTACCAGCCAGCTATCGTCCCATCGGTTCTTGGTTCAGTTCCGCCCACAAGAATGCCGCTATCCAAACGCCAGATAATCTGACCCCTGCCGAAGGATGTTGAATCCGCCTGCAGCCTAAGGTCATGCCCCATCCTGGCTAATGGATGTGCGATGCTGCCGGGAAACTGGTGCTCAATATGTACGGTCCTGCCCTCTACCCACTGCCACCGCGGTGCATCCAGCGCATCCTGAGGGTTAAGGTGGAAATCTATTGTATTCATGATGACCTGTACATGTCCCTGCGGCTGCATGAACCCTCCCATTACCCCGAAGGGCCCGATTGGTTTGCCGTCTTTGCTGAGGAAACCGGGGATTATCGTATGGTAGGGTTTCTTACCGGGTGCTATGCAGTTATCGTGACCGGGCTCCAGCGAGAAGTTGTTGCCCCGGTTGTGCAGGCTTATGCCGGTCCCTGGAACCACGAGTCCAGAGCCGAAGCCCATATAGTTGCTCTGTATATACGAAACCATATTTCCTTCTCCATCGGCGGCAGCCAGGTATACTGTCCCGCCCTTCGCCGGCCTGCCCGCTGCTGGCGTCAATGCCTCTGTGCCTATCAACTTTCTTCTCTCCTCCGCATATTTATCCGAGAGGAGTTCATCTACAGTAACGCTCATAAACTTTGGATCCGCCACGTACTTTTGCCCATCGGCAAAAGCAAGCTTCATCGCTTCTATCTGTTTGTGATAAGTGCCCACCGTTTCTTTTTCAGTGAACTCAAAGCCCTTCAGGATATTCAGAGCTATAAGGGCCACTATGCCATGTCCGTTTGGCGGTATTTCCCAAACGTCGTATCCCCTATAGTTAATACTTATCGGCTCTACCCACTCCGGTTTATAGGCTTCTAAATCGCTCTTCCGCAGAAAGCCTCCGTATTTCCTGGAGAATGCATCTATCTTCTCCGCCAGTTCTCCTTTGTAGAAAGACTCCGCCTTTGTCGCGGCTATGGACTCAAGGGTCTGCGCATGACCGGAAGATTTCCAGATATCTCCCGGTCCGGGCGGTTTTCCGTCCGGGGCAAAGGTTTCGAACCAATACCGAAATTTTTCATCCTTTAACGTATCCCGGTACAATTTATATGCTCTTCCCCACATTTCCGCAACATTAGGTGATACGGGATATCCTTCCGCCGCATACCGGATCGCAGGCTTTAGCACTTCATACAACGGAAGCTTGCCGAAACGCTCCGAAAGCGCCGCCCAGGCCGACGGTGCCCCCGGTACGGTCACAGGAATCCAGCCAAATTTCGGCATCTCTCTGTGGCCGGAATTTCTTACGGTTTCAACGGATATGCTTTCCGGGGCGGTACCGCTTGCGTTAAGTCCATGCAGTTTACCCTGCGTCCATACAAGGGCAAATGCGTCACCACCTATCCCGTTTGATGTAGGTTCCACAACAGTGAGGCACGTTGCAGCAGCTATGGCTGCATCGATGGCATTGCCTCCTTTTTTGAGCGCCTCAAGCCCTGCCTGGGCTGCAAGGGGCTGGGATGTGGCAACCATTCCCTTGCCTGCGTATACGATATTTCTCCTAGACGGGTAATTGTACTGCAGAGGGTCGAATCTCATATGCTATCCTCCCTGTTCTTCTAGTTAATTTCTAATATTCCTTATTATATCAAAATTACCTTCTTGCATTGTGCAATTTTCATTTAGCGACCAGTTGCCAGATCACAGATAACAGATGTCAGGGGAGTGCTTATGGGGAAAAATGTCCCCGATATACTGATATATGGAAGGGGAGGCCGTATAGGCCTCCCCTTCCATATATCAGTATATATTTGTAGTACATCTGCTTTGCTCTGCCAACAGCACTCTATCCACTGACCACTGGCCACTATATCAATGTTCCTGGGGCTGGTTCTTCTCATACAGATCACAGCCGTCCGCACAGCAAGTGCAATATCCCCCGGCATAATGTATGCAGGTCTTAACGTTACATTTTTTATATATTTTTTTATCTGTTTTTTTGGAAATACTCATTAAGGACCCCTCCTTATGTATATGTGTGTTATTGTATACAATTATACATCATTTTGTCATATTTATCAACCCCAAAAATTTATGGCAATAAAAAATGCTGCTTTCGTTGGCTTGTTGCTTTAATGGAAATTTAGATATAAAATTAAAAAAACAGGGAGGTGATTGCGAGTTGATAAGGGTGCTCATAGCGGATGATGAAGCCCCCGCCAGGGAAGAGCTTAGCTACCTGATTAGTAAAATAAAGGACTTTGAAATAGTAGGGGTTGCCTCAAGCGGCAGCCAGGCAGTATTTCTGATAAAGGAGCTTTATCCACGGGTTGTTTTTCTCGACATTCAGATGCCCGGGCTGAATGGGCTGGAAGTATCGAAGGCCCTGTCAAGCATTGAACCCAGACCCATTACTGTATTCGTCACGGCCCATGATAAGTATGCTATAAACGCCTTTGATGCCGAAGCGGTCGATTATCTCCTTAAACCTGTAAGTGAGAACAGGTTTCTTAAGACAGTAAAGAGAATAAAAGAGCTTATCAGGTCACAGCTTACCGAGCGAATCGAAAATGCTCTTCTGGAGCACGGGAGCGAACCGCATTTAAAACGCATACCCGTAGAAAAAAACGGCCGGATTAAGCTGTTGGATGCGAAGGAGATAGTCTACTTTTTTGCCGACCAGGGTTATATACTGGCTAAGACCGCAGATGCAAGCTATATAACCAATTTCACTTTGAACGAGCTGGAAGATAGGATCGACCAGAGCGTTTTCTTCCGGTGCCATAAGAGCTATATGGCCAATATGGATTATATAAGGGAGATAATCCCCTGGAACTACAGCACATATAAGCTCATCATGTCGAACAACGATGAAATCCCGGTGAGCCGCCAGAAGGCCAAAGAACTAAACGCCATCCTGGGCCTTTGACATTTAACCCGGAATGTTGCAGTTTATAGACGTATTTTGCAGTACAGCTTAAATGCTTTGACCGTTATTGCTGTAATATTTTATAATAAAGATAATGGAATTGGCAAATGCAAATATACACGCCTGCTGTTATATGATAAATAGCATATGAAATGAATAAAACAAATATAATGTAACATACCCGTTTTGAACGATCCTCCTGAAGAATGCGACAACCGGAATATCTAACGAATGATGAATTTGCTGATAACAAGGCAAACTTTTTTTAAATTTGCAGGTATTACCTGCAGCAAAAAAAATGAGGAGGGTTATTATGAACTCATTATTGGTTGTTCTTATCAGCATCGTGTGTTTCCTGATAGCCTATGTAACCTATGGTGCATGGCTGGCAAAGCAGTGGGGGATAGACCCCACAAGAAAGACCCCGGCCCACACCAAAA